>CALKXD010000118.1 GCA_938003855.1 uncultured Granulosicoccaceae bacterium
TCTTTGCGGATGAAGAAACCTCTGACGGCGATCTGGAGTTCAGCGTCTCCGGCAATACCAATATCGGTGTCAGTATCCTCAATGGTATCGCTACCATCAGCTCGACCTTGAACGCCAATGGCACCGAGACCCTAACCTTTAGGGCGGAGGATGAAGGCGGCTTAAGCGTGGATGCAACGGCAGACTTTGTTGTGGCGGCCGTCAATGACACCCCCAGCATTGAAGGCGATACCAGCGGCCAGGTGACGGAGGACGATGACCCGACAACGCTGGGTGTCAGCGGCAGTCTTAGGGCATCTGGCGGTGATGCCGGTGAAGACCAGTTTCAGACTGGCGACTTAACCGGCAGTTTCGGTACCTTATCCGTCTCGGCCAACGGCGACTGGAGCTACAGCGCCGACAACACCCAAACCGCGATACAAGAGCTGGGTGAGAACGCTCAGCTGACAGACAGCTTCACCCTGACCAATGCCGATGGCGTTACCACCCAGGATGTTGTGATCACGATTATCGGCACAGACGATGTGCCGGTTATTTCTGGAAATATTTCTGGTGCGCTTTCCGAGGATGCCGTCTCGCCGGTGCTCTTCAATGTTATGAGTATCAGCGGAGGTGATGCTGGAGATAACGAATTTGTTTTCCAGCTCAGTCAGACTACGGATTCAGGTATTGGTGTATTTTCAATTGCGGAAACTGGTGCTTGGGTTTACGAGCTTAATAATGATCATGAAAGCGTGCAGGGATTGGCAGAAGGTGAAGAATTAGTAGACAGCTTTACTGCCACAAGCACCGATGGCGTTACCACACAGGTTGTCACCGTCACCATAACGGGCAGCAATGATCAGCCCAGTGTGCAAGCGGTCTCTGTTACCGCGACGGAAGACGGAGATGCTGTCGAGGGCAGTTTTGATGTAACGGATGTCGATGCCTCCAATACTCACAGTTTCACCATCACCACAGACCCCAGCGAGGGCAGTGTAACCAATAACGATGATGGCACTTTCAGCTTTGATCCCGGCGATGATTTTCAGGATCTGGCAGAAGGCGAAACTCGCCAAGTGAGCTTTGGTTACACCGCGACGGATAGCAGCGGTGCTGAAAGTGATGAGGCGACAGTGACCATCCTTGTTACCGGCGTAAACGATCAGCCTAGCGCTGAGGAATCGGCGTCGGATCAATCCTTATTCTTTATCTCCGCCACGGAAGACGACGAGTCGGCAACTTTTGCTTTTCGCGCCAGCGATACCGACGCTAGTGACCAGCTTAGCTTCAGCATTGTTAGCCCGCCAAGTCTTGACAGTGTTCAAGTAATCAACAACGACGATGGAACCTTTACCTTGGTTCCTGGCGACGAATTCCACTATTTAGAAAATTTCCAATTCAGAGTCTTAGGTACCTTCGATTATGTGGTGACCGATGATTCAGGCGCGGCGAACGACACAAGCGAAGTTCGAACGGTGGGTTTTCAAATTACCGGTGTCAACGATGCGCCCGAAGTTACGCCGATCTCGGTAGAAGGGACTCAAGACGACGACAGTTTTTCTGTGGACCTACTTTCCACAGCAACAGATATCGACATTGGAAATACTGGCCCCAATGAGCTGAGCATTAACAGCCTTTCGCTTCTTGAAGGAGATGCCTCGGGCATCACTTTAAATGGCAGCTCCCTCGAGATTAATCCATCGGCCTACAACTATTTAGCGCAAGGCGAAACCGAGGTCATTGAATATCAATACAACGTCAATGATGAGACGGTGGATGTCCAGAACACCATTTCCATCACGATTACCGGCAGCAATGATCAGCCCAGCGTGCAAGCGGTTACTTTGGCGGCGACGGAAGATGGGGATGCAGTCGAGGGCAGTTTTGATGTAACTGATGTCGATCTCTCTGATTCCCACAGTTTCACCATCACCTCTAATCCTAGCGAAGGCAGTGTAACCAATAACGGCGATGGCACCTTCAGCTTTGATCCCAGCGACGATTTTCAAGATCTGGCACAAGGCGAAACGCGGCAGGTAACTTTTAACTACCGCGCCATAGATGATTCCGGACTTTCGAACGATACCAGCACAGAATCAACTGTCACTATCACCATTACCGGTGTCAACGATACCGCGGTGGTGAGCAGCGCCAGCCAGGCCCTGGCAGAAACAAACCTACCCTTAACGGCAAGCGGCACTCTGACCAGTACGGATATCGATAACGACGACAATAGCTTTATAGAATCGACCACCACCCTCGACACCTTTGGTCAATTAACTATCGATACCGCGGGCAACTGGAACTTTACCGCCAGCAGCGCCTTTAATGAGCTCAATGTTGGCGCCAGTCGGCAAGAAAGCTTCACTGTACAAACGGTTGACGGCACCGAGTCGAACATTCAAATCACCATTCAGGGCACAAACGACGCCCCCCTTGTGATCGCTTCTACCCTCACTAGCGATGAAGACAGTGTTTTAAACGGCAATCTATCGGCGACAGATGATGATGGCACTATCGCCAGCTATCGTCTGGTTGAAGGCCTGGGTAATAGCAATGGCAACCTGACCTTTAATACCGATGGCAGCTTCAACTTTGATCCCGGCGACGACTTTCAGGATCTGGATCCGGACGCCAGTCGAGTGGTGAGCTTTACCTACACAGCCACAGACAACAGCGGTGCCGAGAGTGCGGTGACTACCCTGAGCATCGAAGTTACCGGCAGCGATGATCTTGCCATTGTCACCGGCAGCCTCAGCGCTTCAGTCACCGAGGACAGTGCAGAACCGATACAGGCTTCGGGTCTGATCGAGATTAGTGATATCGACAACGGCGATTCGCCAGTCTTTTTGAATTCAGATGGCTTTACCACTTACGGCGGCTACATCTACATCCCGGATTTTCTCGGCGACAGTGTTTGGATTTATGAGCTGGACAACGCCAACGCCACAGTCAATGCGCTGGATGCCGGTGAGCAACTGACGGATAGCTTTACCTTGACGGCCAGCGACGGCACCGAACAGCAAATTCAAATCACCATTAACGGCACCAATGATGCACCAACCACCTCGGTGGTGGTGCTCGAAGCCATTGCCGAAGACTCGGATCCGCTCACTATCACTCAGGCGCAATTGCGGGCCAATGCCTCAGATGTCGAGGACAACAATTTAACCGCACAAAACCTAAGCATTGACGCGGGTAATGGTGAATTATCCGGGCCCGATGGGGATGGCAACTGGACCTATACACCGGCAGCCAACGACGATACTTCGGTTAGCTTCGCCTATGAAATTACCGATGGCACAAACACCATCACTACCGGCAGCGTCACGCTGGATATTACGCCAGGGGATGACATCCCCACTATTGGCGGCGATACCAGCGGCCAAGTGACGGAGGATGATGACCCGACCACGCTAAGTGTTAGCGGCAGCTTGGTAGCTTCTGGCGGCGATGCCGGCGAAGATCAGTTTGAGCCGGAGAGTCTGACCGGCAGCTACGGTAGCTTAAGCGTCCTTGCCAACGGCGACTGGAGTTACAACGCCGACAATACGCAAACGGCGATACAGCAGCTGGACGAGGGTGCTCAGCTAACGGACAGCTTTACCCTGACTAATGCCGATGGCGTTACCACCCAGGTTGTCGTCATCACTATTACCGGTGCTAACGATCAACCTGTTGCGAATGGCACTTATTTTTTCGATGCAGCCTCTGAAGAGACCGGTTTCGTCTCAATCTTTGACGCGACGGATGTCGATTTGTCCGACACCACAGCCAATCTTAC
>CALKXD010000119.1 GCA_938003855.1 uncultured Granulosicoccaceae bacterium
AAACATAGCAGCCGATGCGAGTTCGTCAATAAAGTAATCAAAATTAGTAGTTTTTTTGGCGCTTGATTGTATCTGATTCAATACAACTTGTACGCCCAACAAGGCAGGAAAGGCTTGGTATATAGGGTAATGCAACTGCGGGACCAACTTCACAGTACGGCCGCAAGGAGGTAATAACGACCGATGGCGAGCTATCTGTAGGTCTATTTTTTATTTGGCTTCCGACCTGATTGCCCCCCTGCGCAGCGCTCGATTCAGCTTTCAAGTTCTTACCACAGGTGGCACCACACACCGCGCCACTAGTTGAAGATCTGAAACCGGCTTAGCGGGCGGATCGGTGGCGGTGAGATTCGCTGTACCCGCATGGGTCGCCGGCTACCATTCAAATCGATAATTGATCTGCACAATAGTCGCACTGGTGTCCGGGTAGTGCGGAATTGCCGCCAGATTCGTATCAACGGTAACAGGGTTATCGGTTCCACGGGTCTGGTACTGCTCCACACGAGCGCTAAACACACTGCCGACCCCCAGTTTCTTACTGACTTTCAGGCCCACAGTTACCGCGTCAAACTCGCCGAGTCGATAATCTGCACTGGCAAACGCGGGTAGCGGATCGTCGGCACTGAGCAAAGGCCGGTAAAAGTCTGCGGCGCTTTGCCGGTAGTAGCGCAGATGGGGCTCGATACTTAAGGTATCAGACCATTGATAGCGATAGCGTCCTTCCAGCGTTTGCGAGTCAATGCCCCAGTCATCGCGGTGCCAGCGAAAAGACAGATCTGCTATGCCGGAGTCAAAATGGTATTTGTAAGCGGCGAACAGGTTATGACCGACACGGCTGTCGGGCCGGCTTTCAAAACGGTACAACGACCGATCAGCACTGGCCCCGTCGACCAGCGCTCCGCTCTGCGAGTCCAGCACAGAAAGAAATTTGTAGGGATCATTCAGGTAGCCATTTGCCACACTGACCGAGTAATTCAGTTGCGCCAGTGATCGGCGGTCAATCACCTGCACAGCACCAAAGACCAGATCGACCACTGACTTTTGCTCAGCCCCGCCTTTCAGTTGACCACCGTCATCACCCAGCGATGAAGCAATCACATCTGACAGTGGCACCGGCGACCCGCCAACCGGATCGGAACGGTCAAGACTGACGGCACCGGCAATACTCAACGTGGTGTTCTTCTGGTTGAAGTCACGTGCATAGCCGGAACTAGCGCCAAAATGCATGTAGTCATACTCGCGTGAGAAGCTTCCGCCGAGCGAGAAACGGTCACCGCTGTCGAGCATTTGTGTCCAACCGCCGTTGAGTTGCAGGCGACTGTCGCGAAAGGTATCGTCCAGTGGCTGGTCACCGGCCGCCACTTCATACTGACCGCGACCGGATGGACGCGTGAAAGTCTGCGGCTGATTCAATGGCACCGCACCCGTCGGTGTGGCACCGGTAAGGGTGTCAAGCTGCAACCCGAGGGTCACCGTATCTTCGTCATCGAGCACACGCGTTGCCAATGATTTGAAACTGACATCGGCGACCCGGTCGTCATCCTCCGAGTACACCAGCAGGCTGGCATCGACTTTCCAGGGCTCTGCGGCGATGGCGGGTCGCGGGGCTTGCGACAGCAGCGAGCCGGTTGCCGCCGCCAGCGCGGTACCTACCCGAAGACCTCGCGACGTTAATTGCATCCGCATCCACCGCCGGCAAAACTACGGCCGCCACTGGTAGCCTCTTTACTGAAGTAAATATGATCGTCGGTGGCCAGTTCCAGTGCGTTGGCGCTCAGCTCCATTTCGGGCCTGGCCAGCAGATCTCTGTCCCACGGCTTAACCCCCAGTGTGCTGCACCCGCTCACCAGTACAAGCGCGGACAACAGCAGAGTTTTACTTACCATTAATTTTTGTTTCCCGAAAATACAGCGGGTTAGTGATTGCGTGGTGCCTGTACGCCAAGTACGGCAGGCCTTGCACACGCACGTGGGGTGCCCGCCCGGATTATTTGCCCGGCAGGGCGTCAAGTGCGTTGACCAAAGCGGCTTCATAGCGCTGGCGATCTTTCTGACGAAACCCGACATGGCTGGATATCAGTAAGCCCTCGGCATCGAACAAAAAACTGTTGGGCATGCCCACCACATTGAACAGGGTCGCAAGCTCTCCCTGCTGGTCATAGCCGATTGCAAAGGCTGGCTTGGTTTTATCAATGAACCCGGCACTCAGCGCGGGGTCTTTGTCGAGATTGACAGCAACGATCTGCAGTCCCCGAGCGGCGTATTTTTCGTGCATGGCATTCATCCACGGAAAAGATTTCAGACACGGCACACACCACGACGCCCAGAAATCGACGTAGAGAATTTTACCCCGGTAATCCGCCAGATCGATAACACCCTCCGCAGCCTTCACACTGACCTGATGCACAGAATCCTGCGCGCGGACATCATTCGAGCTGACAACCATCGATACCGACACCACGCAAAAGACAATCAGCCGACAGCCCGCTACTAACCACTTATTCATTCATTTGCTCCACACCTCTTGATGCGTCAAAGTATCGAACCGCAACCTTAACCCCGTCTTAAGGTTGATGAGATGACGATTCTGGTTACTGCTATTTCAGAGACAGATGCAGCCAATCTTAGACCAACAACACAGCAGAGGACCTGCATGACCTCAGAAGCAGACATTGCCGCCCGGTGGGGTGTCACTTTCAGCCATCACGACGTCGGAGCGGTAACCCTGCGAGTCGCCTCCGCCGGCAGCGGCCCGTTGATAATTCTGGTGCACGGTTTTCCGGAGTGCTGGTATTCGTGGCGACACCAGATTGCGGCACTAGCCGCCGCTGGCTATCAGGTGGTCGCGCCCGATGTACGCGGCTACGGTGGTTCGGACAAACCGTTTGCGGTCAGCGCTTACGATATGCAGTCACTGACCGGTGATATGGTCACGCTTGCTCGATTGCTCTCACCTGACTCACCGTCAATCATTGTTGGTCACGACTGGGGAGCGCCGATAGCATGGAACAGCGCTCTGCTCTATCCCGAAGTGTTCAACGCTGTCGCCGGGTTGTCAGTGCCGCATGTCCCACCGGGAGAAACAGTTGCGATTGATCTGTTCAGACAGGTGTTTACCGACCGAGGCAAATTTTTTTACATGGTGTACTTTCAGGAAGAAGGGATTGCTGAAGCCGAACTGGAAGCCGACCCCGAGCGCAGCATCCGTTTGTTTTACACTGCCATAGCCGGTGATGCTGCCAGCGGCGCCTGGCCAATGACAAAAGCGCACGGTAAAAAGTTGTTCGATGATGTGCTGGACACAGAGATGCCAAGACTATGGTTTAGCGAAGACGATCTGCGCTATTACACCGCGCTCTTTAAGCAACATGGTTTTCGCGGGCCACTGAACCGCTACCGGAATTTCCATCGCGACAGCGAGTTCCTTCAGGCCCGTGGCCTGACAATGATCGAGCAACCCAGCCTGTACATAACAGGCGAACGCGATATGGTCAGCCTGATGTATCCATCGGGACCGGTTGAAGCAATGAAAAAATACGTCAGCCACCGACATACGGTATTTACGCTGGCGGAATGCGGCCACTGGACACAACAGGAAAAACCACAGGAGGTAAATTCACTATTGATTGACTGGCTATCTGAAGTGGCTGTCCATTGACAGGGTTAACGCATTGGCGTCATTACAGTGGCTCAGTCAGCCGTGTCATTGGTGGCCCGACCCGCGCCCAACCACCCTGCGTGCAGTAGTGGACCTTTTGGTGGTGTATTAGTGCCCGCGCTTGCTTATCCGATTGGCTTATTGTTGAGTGTCTGCGCAGGCCGGCCAACCCTGATGCACCTGTGTGACGGTCGGTTCAAGTCGCTGATTTAAGCGGTCACTAATTTGTAAACAGTACCGACAGCAGCCCTAAATAATACTGGTAGCGTTCCTGGGCGTAGCTCTCGCAAGTGGCTTCCTGAGTGTCGCAATCACAGCACTGATCTGCCTTTGCGGCCGGTGCAGAGGCCGGCTGCTCACTAAGATTGCCCTGCGGACCTGTGGCACAGGCAGTCAGCAGTACAACAGCGGTTGCAGCAAGTACTTTGTTACGGATATTTCTAGTCAAAATCTTGCCTTCTGGTTACGAGCATTTGCAGGATGCCCGGCAAACTAGCCGTTGGCACCTCGCTACTACCGTTAAGTATCGGCCACGCACCTTTATAGTTGCTTAATATCGCTGTTTTCAAAGCGATGAAATGCAAACATTTGAGTCACAGAAATCAACTCACACCATCAGAACGTAACCGGGGTCTGAAAAATCCAGTTAAATCAACGATGGCGCCGGGTTGGCTTTTCCGGGCCCGTGTCAAAATCGGCCCCCGGCTTGCGTGATCTACCCGGCTATCTACCGTGTTACCGACCCGCTCAGGGCCGAAAAACCCGGTGATCCACCCGTTGCTTAAGCAAGAATGCTTCCGCTTCGCTGCCCTGTAGCATGGCAAACGTTGCCAACATACCTGCCTGCGTGCAGGTTTCGGCCATCACCGTGACAGTGCGTGGTGCTCCCGTCACCGGCCAGCCACACCGCGGATCAAGAATGTGGCCATACCGAACACCGTCTGTCTCAATGTAGCGATGAGTATCTCCGCTGGTGGCAATTGCTCCGCTCATCAGTGAGATAATCTCGCTCGATGCTGCTGTCAGTCCTTCAATCCCAACTTCCCAACCGCTGCCATCAACCCTCGGCAGCGTCGCGACAATGTCTCCACCAAAATTGATCAGTGTTGGAACACAAAAGTGACTACTCAGCGCTGCCGCCTGATCGACCGCATACTCTTTACCCAGGCCGCCAAAGTCGATCTGCATTCCCTCCGGCATCGTCAGCTGTGGTTTCTGCCAATGGATTCTATGCCATCCGATCAGCGGTAGCAGCGCATCAATTTGCGCCTTATCGGGCATCTGACCACCACTGCCGAAGTTCCAGACACGACGTAGAACGCCCGAACTGATATCAAACCCACCGTCACTGATGCGGTAACAGACATCGGCAAAATCGAGTAGCTGTGCGGTTTCGTCATCGACACTGACCGGTGATTTACCGCTGTTGATCTGATGGACAATGTTATCGCTTCGATAACGGCTGAATTTCTGCTCAATACGCCACGACTCTTCCGCCACCAGCGTGGCGATTTCTGCGGCAAGCGTCTGATCACTGGTATCGATTAACACCTCGGCCGGGCTTGCCATCGTATCGAAACTACCGCGCCAGTAGCGCTGCTGACGATCAAAGGCCAGTTTCAGCGTGCGTTTTGGCGTCATGGCTGTGCCGACGGGTGCTAGTCGTTATCCAGCAGTCCGGCACCGGCACCGGCCAGCCGTGAAGCGTCACTGGCCGGCACGTAAGTGCGGTGTGCAAAGCGCTCCAGCACTTCAAGCGACTGCGGATCGCCGACGCCACGCGTGCTGGTAACCGGCAAGGGCATCGACGGTTGCCTGGTGCTGCTCACTATTTGCACCGTTGCCAGTTTACTATCGGCTGTGTGATCAGCTAACGCGACGGCCCTGCCGGACTCTATATGATATCGCTGCGCATCATGAGTCAGCAGCAGTACCTGTCCAACCGTGGCGGCAAAACGCACGGCAAACGGCAACAGTATTATCGGGCTGACAACCGACTCTATAGCAATGCTGATCACGCCGTCACCGCACAGAGCGCCATCCGTCAACGCGCAACCGGCCACCACCGGGCAAACCCGCTCCGGCACCCGGCTGCTATTGACGACAGCTGGCAGCAAGTCCGCATGAGCACAGCCGTCAATCTGTGGTAGCAACCGGGCAAATTGATCAATCGCCGGATAACCGTTTTCTGACAACCAGCCCGCCGCTGCCCCCGCCTCTTGCGCCATCCCCCAGCTAAACCCTGCTCCGCGATAGGCTTTTAGTACCAGCGAGTCTATTTCACCAATCGAATAATCAAGCATAGAGCGGCGGATACACCCAGCTGTCGTTGGATGTTTGCAGTTCATCCAGGGTGGGTGCGTGCTGATACATTGTGATGCGGACCCATCGATCCGAACGCGGATCAAATTTCACCGCGCCGAAAAACGACAACTTACAGCGCAGCAAATCAATTGGCAGCATATCGGATGCGATCAGATTATCAGCGACCTCAAGATACGGGTGCGCCGCAGACTGCTGAACACGCCGCACCACATGCCGGTGCTGTGGATACCGGAGCAGAAATTCCGCCAGTGGCGTATTTGCATCTGCGTCAGCTAGATCTGTCGCCAATGCGGCAATATCGCGTGCCACGGCCAATGGATGCTCGCGCTCGGCGCCTTCTTCATCAAAGCGTTCACCCAGGCGTGGCTCGAGTTTTTCTTCTGATGCGTACCAGAAGCGCGCGTTGTGATCTTTCGCAAGCGGATCAAACGCCCGAGTAAATTGATAGTTTTGATCGAGCAGGCCAAGCAGCTGCCGACAGGACATGCGCCCGTCGATAGCAAAGCGCGCCTGCTCATCAATGCTCATTGATGCCGCCAGGTCATCGACAATATCGCCATAGGGTTCGAGCAGCATCGTCACCAGGCACTCCTGCCCCTCGAGTGTCAGATGCTCCACCGCCCACTGAAACAGATGATTCCAGGGTTGTGGGTTTTCTGCCCAGGGCGTTGTGTCGCAGTAAGTGCGCAGTTTTTCCAGATCATCCTGCAGCTGGGTAATTTTCGCTGCCTGATAGGGGTGTGCGGTGGTCCATTCAGTGGCACTTGTGGTCTGCCGTGTCAGAAACTGACGAAAGTCGGCTAGTTTCTCCGGGGTGGCTGCGTCCAGTGCCCGCACACGTGCCAAAGCAGTTTCACGTGCCAGAATCCAGTTGTTCAGCAACGTCGGGTGATTGATGATAAACGGCGCCATGCCCAGCCCGGTGGAATTGCCTATACCCAGGCGCCGTTTTAGTTCGTTTTGCATCGGCACTGCGGTTTGCGGGGCATCGACACGGGCCAGGTGCTCTACGATATCAACGCTGAATGCCCTGATCATAAACACGGCAAGCAGCTCGCTTTGGAAGGGCGATGCAAATTCTTCGCGGTCGGCAATAAAGCGCCGGTCCAACGCGCCAAACTTACCTGATCCGTAAACCGCCGTGGTGCGCATCAGATAGCCAACCTTGTCTAGTTCGGCGGCCTCTGGCTGAAGCCCGCTGGCCAGTTGCTTTCGCACATAGTCAAATAACCGTACTGACCGGTTAGCACGCGACAATGACAGCTCACTGCCAGTGATTCTGCCCGCCTCCTGCCTTGGAACATTGGCCTGCAGGCGCTGTATGTCTGCATCGTCGGGGATACCATCGTACAAGGTAAACGTGGCGTCCCACTCTTCGGCAATCACACGATCAGAGCGTTTGGCGGGATCGAGGTCGTTAGCAAACGCCACCAGGCTGTAGGTACGTTCAGGTCCGGTTGCGGTATAAATCGCCACTCCCACGCCGCTGGCGTTGATCTCCCAGCGAGCTTTATGAAACGACCAATTATCGCTTACCAGACGCCGCAGCAGCACCCGCATAAATGATAAGCGGGTTTGATGAAACGAACCCAACCGCGCCAGTCGCATCAGCTCGGCGGCAGGCCTTAGAGGAACGGTGTTGTGAGTCATAGTCCGGTGTTCCACGATCATGAAAGTACCAGCAGCAACGTATCAGGTGGCCAGCTGGTAGTGTTTCGGTGTGTGCCCAGGGTAACAAGGGTTTGTTATGGTGATGCTATCAAGCACTCTGCAGGAAGTCCCGATGTTTCAACGCCCCGTTTTTCTCGACAACCCCCTGAAAAACCAATGGTACGCGCTGCGCCACGGCCAGAGTAGCGCCAACGTCGCAGGTCTGATAATCAGCGATCCGGCTATCGGCACCAAAGACTACGGCTTGACTAAAGCAGGCCGCCGCCAGGTCACCGAATCGCTGTCGCAACAGACCATGCTTGATTCACGGACACTGATCTACAGCTCTGACTTTCTTCGCACTGTTCACACCGCCACTATCGCCTCGAGTGAGATCGGCACCAGCACAGAGATTGTCCACACCGCTTTACTGCGCGAACGAAACTTCGGTGACTGGGAAGCCAGCGCATCCGACAACTATCAAAAAGTCTGGCAGCACGACTACCTCGATGCCAGCCACACGCATGAACAGGTCGAGTCAGTACACTCGGTGGCGGCACGCGCAACTTCACTGATTGAAACACTCGAGGCGAATTACTCGGGCGAGGTGTTTTTGCTGGTCTCGCACGGAGACACTCTGCAGATTCTGGAATGCGTGTTCCGCGATCTGCCGCTAACGCATCACCGCGATCTGACACCGCTTGAAACCGCAGAAATCCGCCGCCTCGGCTGAGCAAAGTTGCCAAGGACAACCCCTGCTCCAGTTAATTCAGCACTGAATTTAAATAGTCGCCGACGGGCCACGACCACCACAGAACCGGGCAGCCAATTGTTACCGCCAGCGCTGCATAACGACACCGCACGGCAGTACCATTACGCAGGTACAAAATTGTCACGATAAAATCGCAACCAGTTGCCGCCCATGATCAAATCGGTATCGGCGTCACTAAAGCCGACCTGCCGCATGCCCTTGGCCAGGTTTGGCATATCGCGGTTATCCGTAAACCACTGGGGTTGTGGCGGGAATCCCGCGTTATCCTTGCTGCCTTCTCCGTAGTCGATCTCCTTACTCCATCGACCCACCCGCATCCATTCGACCACCGAATCCGGCTGGTCCTGACACAAGTCAGAGCCGATCCCGATGTTCTGCACGCCAATAAGGTCTGCGGTTCGCGCCACCATTTCGCAAAAATCCGTCAGCGTGCAGTTGCTGCCACCGTGTAAGTGGTGCGGATACAGGCTAAAACCGAGCATGCCTCCGCTCTCAGCCAAAGCCTTCAGCACCTCATTTGACTTGTTGCGCAGAGCCGGCTGCCAGAAGTGCGGGTTCGCATGTGTGATCGCAATCGGGCGCTCTGACAGGTTTATCGCCTCCAGTGTCGACCGCTCGGCCGAATGCGACATATCGATCACCAGTCCCACACGGTTCATTTCTTTGATGACCTGTTTGCCCATGCGAGTAATACCGGGGTCTTCTGCCTCGTAGCAGCCTGTCGCCAGTAAAGACTGGTTGTTATAGGAAAGCTGCATAAACCGGGCACCCAGGGCATGGACGATCTCAACCAACCCGATGTCGTCTTCGATCGGCGAGGGATTCTGAAAGCCGAAGAAGATCGCCGTGCGGCTGGTTTGCCGGGCTACATCAACATCACTGGCCCAGCGCCCCTGAAAGATCAGATCCGGGTATTGCTCAAACCAGCGATTCCACTGTTCGATATTCAACACCATCTCGCGAAAGTTTTCGTGATAGGCAATCGTCACATGCACAGCGTCGACGTTACCTTCACGCATCTGCCGGAAGATTTTGTCTGACCAGTTGGCGTATTGCAGATTATCAATAATTGGTGCTTTGCTCATTTCACCGCTCTATTCGGATGTTTTTCTGTTGAAGTGCTACCCTTTCAGGGATTATTCAAACCTATAGGCCGGCTTTCCCTGCAATCAGTATAAACAAGCCGCTCTCCCGACAGGCAGCAATTGACGACAATCACACGGCCACAGCGAGCAAAGCAGATGCAACATCCAGCATTACGTTGTAGCATGCCGCGAAAGCTTCGAATTGCGGTTGTCTCGCCCACCACGACCGATGTATCTCACCTCTGAATTTCACTCCAACACAGTAATTTATGACACCAGCATCAGACGATCTATGGTTTTTGCCTCTCGGCGGTTGTGGAGAGATTGGGATGAATTTCAACGTGTATGGCCACGATGGAAAGTGGCTAATCGTCGACTGCGGACTCACTTTCTCTGATGCCCCGGACGCTGAATCCCCGGCTAAACCGCTATCCGGCAACCATCGCAACGTGCAAATGGCTGATCCGCAATTCATCACCGAGCGCATCGACGATATCGCGGCGCTGATCATTACGCACGCCCATGAGGATCACATCGGCGCGGTGCAATACCTGTGGCCACAGCTAAAATGCCCGATCTACACCACCGCCTTCACCGGTCAGATCCTAAGCCGCAAGCTCTCCGAGACTGGCTTTCACGCCGACGTACCCATCCATATTGTCGGTCAGTCAGACACCGTGCAGATCGGACCGTTTTCGGTCGAGTGGATCGGTATGACACACTCTGTACCGGAGCCGTGCAGCCTGCTTATCACGACGCCTGCCGGCAAGGTACTGCACTCCGGTGACTGGAAACTCGACAGTACGCCGGTCGTCGGTAAGCCATTTGACCAGAAACGCTGCGAAGCACTTGGCAATGAAAGCATCGATGCCATTATCTGCGACTCCACCAATGCTACCGTCGAAGACAAAACCCCTTCAGAGGCCGAGCTCTACCCCGGACTCAAACAGATTATCGAAAACGCCACCGGACGCGTTGTGGTGACCTGCTTTGGCAGCAACCTGGCACGCGTAGCAACGCTGGCCAGAATCGCCGACGAAACCGATCGACATCTAGGCCTGCTAGGACGGTCAATGATTAACATGGTCAGCGCCGGTCGCGCTACCGGCCTGCTGCCGGTAGATGGCGTCAGTGTCGACCCATCGCACCTCGGTTATCTGCCACCGGAAACCGTGTTGCTATTGGCGACCGGAAGTCAGGGCGAGCCAAAAACCGCCCTCAATCGCTTGAGCCAGAATTCGTTTCGCGATATGCACCTGCAGCCCGGCGACACTGTGATATTCAGCTCGCGGGTTATCCCCGGTAATGAAACCAGCGTTGAAGCTATCATTGCCAGACTCGAATCTATCGGCTGCGAAGTATTCACCGAGCGCAATGCCGCGTTGCCGATCCACGCCTCCGGCCACCCGTCCGCCTCCGAACTGCGCACCTACTACGACTGGATCAAACCGGACATGCTGATCCCGGTTCATGGTGAGCCACACCACATGCAGGCCAACGCACAGATTGCGGCAGAAGCCGGTATACCGCATCAGTTGCATGGCGAAAATGGTGATCTGTTTGTCATTGCACCGCAAAAGGAAATCAGGCGCAGTGCCTTCCACGCCGGGAGACTTGCCCTGCAAGGCACCAAACTGGTTCCGGTCTGACCACTAATGGCTACCACACATCGCGACTTAACCACCGGATCTATTTATCACCACCTGATCACTCTCTCTATTCCCGCTGCCATGGGAATGATTTTCAACACGCTCTATAATCTGACTGATTTCTGGTTTGCCGGTATGCTCTCGGATAAAGCACTTGCCGGTGTGTCGATTGCCGGCAGTGTGTTTTTTCTGGTGATATCCCTCGGTGCCGGCATGCAGAATGGCACCACCGCCATCATTGCCAATGAAGTCGGCAAAGGCAAAGTGAAAGACGCAAAATACTGGCTCGACCAGTCCGCTGGACTCGGTGTTGTGGTATCGATCATGTCGATGATCATCGGCCTGCTGATCTCTGAATCACTGATACGCTTTCTAGGGGCCGAACCCGACGTAGCGCCAATCGCACAGCGATACATCAATATCGTATTTATCGGAAACTTTGCCTTTGTTATTTCTGCTGTGGCGGCCGGCGCACTGATGGCACTGGGTGACACCAAGTCAAACCGAAACGCACTGATGATCGGCTTTTTTGCCAACTTTGCCCTCAATCCATTGCTTACTTTTACCCTGGGACTGGGGGTGGCCGGACTGGCACTGTCAACGGTTTTGATAAAACTGTTCACCGGCCTGTACCTGCTGCATGTACTAAAGAAAAATCTCGGCAGCTGGTGCCGGCCCGGGTTCGACTTCGGCTACTGGATGGATCTGCTGCGGCAAGTCGTTCCGGCCAGCCTCAATATGCTGACAATCATACTCGGCGGATTCGTCACTGTGTCTTTTGTGGGGCGCTTCGGCAGCGAGCACATCGCTGGATACGCCATTGGGCTGCGACTAGAGCAAGTACTGCTGCTACCGGCATTAGGGTTGTTTTCGGCAGTCATGGCACTGGTTGGCCAGAACCATGGCGCTCAGTTGCACGATCGCGTACAGGCGACCTATAAATCTGCCTTGTTGATCGGGCTTGCGATGGCTATTGTCTCCATTCCGGTAATGGTGTTGTTTTCACCGATCATGATCAGCTTTTTCTCGACCAACGCGAACATCATCGGCACCGGCAGCACCTATCTGCGAATCGACGCTATCGCATTCTATGGCTATGTTGTGCTGTTCATCGGTGTCGGCAGTCTACAGGCGATCAAGCAGCCCTTGTTTCCGATGTTTCTCGGGATCGCCCGACAGTTGGTGGTACCCGCCCTGATCAACTACTACCTGATCGTGGTTCTGGGATTGCCAATGGTGACCCTGTTTATCACCATTATCTGCGTCGTGGTTGTGAGCGCCGTAATTTGCCACTGGTACACCTGGCGGCAGTTGTCGTACAGGCCCGCAGCCGCCGATACCCCGGAAACCTAAGATGACATCACAAATCTAATACCGATTCATTTATTTTCTATCGTCCTCGCCGTTACTGCGCCTGCAGTTGAAAAACAATAAAAATAAAAGGACGTCGACGATGAAAAAACTGTTACTCGCCTTGCCGTTGGTTGCCGGTGCCTCATGGGCCGGATCAACTTACTACGCCGGTACCCAGGCACAGCCCGCTTACCAGAAACTACTGACCGAACTCAACGCCGCCGCCTCAGAGATGCTGGTGCTGGAAGAGGCCAACTACACCACCGGCTTTACCCAAAGCACGGCTGTCACCAATGTGACCTTCCTCGGCTTTCCGGACAATGTACTGTTTCAGCTAAAGCATGATATTCAGCATACCCCTATTGGCTCAGACCCGGAGGGGGCACGATTCAGTGCATCCAGTATCAATACCACTCTGGTCAAAGAATCTATCGCCATGGAGGAGCTTCGCCAGATAGTAGCGAGCTTCGATGGCGGCGAGCCGTTCACCTTATACACTGACGTCGGGTTCACCGGCACGGTGGTGAGTGATTTGCAAATCAGCTCGCTGTCCCTGCAAACCGACGACGGCGAGTTTGCCTTCGACGGTGGTCGCTATGAAGCCACCAGTATCAACGGCAAAATAGACATCAACGGCCTGATTGGTCAGCTTGCCTACACAGACAATACAGGCAATGCGATCAACGTCGCCGGGTCATCAGCCAACTTCGACCTGCAGCAGGTAGGCATAGGCGTCTACACCGGTGAGCAGGGAATGACCTTTCCCTCACTCAGTTACACAAGCGAGGTTACCGGCATTGATGTAACGCTCGAGGACATCGTGTTTGATTCTACCACCAGCCTTACCGGAGACAAACTCAACAGCGAGGGCGGAATATCGATTGCCGCTATCAACTCACCCTTGCCTCTGAATTCAATCGACTGGGCTATCGCGATGAACGGAATTTCGGTTGACGGGCTGGAGAATTATATCTCCACAATGAACAAACTCATGGACCTGGGCGCCGAACAATGGCAAGACCCGGACACGATTGATTCATCCATAACCAGCGCCTACAAAGGCTTGATATCCCCGGGAGCTGAGTTTACCAACAAACTGATTCTGACCAACGATGGCGGAGATGTGATTGGTGACGTCAATGTGTCGTTCCTGGGAGACGGGTCGGCTAACGGCATGGACTCTATGGCAACCTTAGGGGATCTGCTGCAGGCAATAACCCTGAATATCGAACTCGACGCCGACGCCCCGGCTATCGACCTGACACCGGCAGCAATGCTCATGATGCACCCGATGGCACAGCAGTATATTTTGAGCGACGGCCAGAAATACACCAGCAACATCAGTGTTGCGAACCTGATGCTCGATGTAAACGGCAATCAACAGCCACTGGAATTCATGCTCGGCGATGAACTCAACGCGCCTCTCGATTCTGCGATGGCAGACTACTAGGCAGTACTGAGAGCAACGGGCAGTGAGTTATGACAACACACTGCCCGTTTGTTTAAGCAGCCAGCCCACCACTAGTCCTCCTTCTACCCGCAAATGCCCCGACCGGTCAGTCCAAACAACGCCGTTGACTGATTGCACCCGCCACTGCCACCACCCTGCGACGCCCCGTCACGCACCCGTAAATGGTTTGCATGGGAAAAATTTGCCCTATAATAGTGACGATCAGAACCGCCCTTTACTCCCTTGTTGAATGCCAGTGAGTCCACCGTTAGCACCACCCC
Organism: uncultured Granulosicoccaceae bacterium; assembly: GCA_938003855.1. Lineage (GTDB taxonomy): Bacteria > Pseudomonadota > Gammaproteobacteria > Granulosicoccales > Granulosicoccaceae. The sequence continues at coordinate 14,223 of CALKXD010000119.1, forward strand.
TGAAGGCGCGCATCTATTTTAGCTGATCACTGTCAGTTGTGGCCTCCGGAGCCCCGATGAAACGACTTGTACTGTGCAATCCCCTGTTGCTGATAGCGCTGTTAACGCTGCTGTTGAACCCGCTGGCATATGCACAGCAATCAAATACAGAGGCACCCGGCACACTGACAGTCGGCACCAAACCGGCCCCGCCGTTTGCGATGAAAGATGACGACGGTAAATGGCATGGCATCAGCATTGATCTCATGGAGATCGTCGCCAGCACCCTTAACTACAACCTGACTTTCACCGAAAAAAACCTGAGTGAACTCATCAGCGACGTCGAGGACGGTAGGATTGACGCGTCGATCGCGGCAATCAGTGTCACGCCTGAGCGCGAAAAAGTCATTGATTTTACCCACCAGTATTACGGGTCCGGACTTGCCATTGCAACGCCCGAACAGAATCAGCCCGGTTGGAAAAACATGCTGCTTGCGCTGGTATCGCCGCACTTTCTGGCCACCATCTTCTTGCTATGCTGCGTGTTGTCCTTTGTCGGGGTGGTGATCTGGCTGCTCGAAGCAAAACGCAACAGCGATCAGTTCGGTGACTCGGCCGCACGCGGTATTGGCAATGGATTCTGGTTCGCAGCAGTCACTATGACCACCGTCGGCTACGGCGACAAAGCGCCTGTCACACTGCCGGGTCGGGTAGTCTCTGTGGTCTGGATGTTTGCAGCGCTTATCCTTACCGCCTTCTTAACCGCACAACTGACCACCATTTTAACCGCTCAAAGTGCCACCAATTTGGTCACCGGCGTTAATGACCTCAGGGACGCCAGAGTCGGGAATGTACGCGACTCTGCCTCTCAGCGCTATTTCACAGAGAACGGAATCCGGGTGACGGGGTTTGACAATATGGATGCGGGACTGCAAGCCGTTGCAGACGGCAAGCTAGACGCCTTCGTGCATGATCAGCCACTGCTGCAGTGGCGATCAACACACTCAGAGCAGGCGTTTCTGGTGCTACCGGAAATCTTTGACCCGCAAAGCTACGCCATTGTCGTGGCGCAGGATTCTTCGCTCAGAGAGGATTTAAACGTCGCCCTGCTGGAAGTCCTGACAAGCCATGAGTGGATAGCAATCAAAAAACGATATCTCGGCTGGTAGAGAACAATCCTGCCACCACTAATGCAGAATCTCGCACACAGATTGATCGCGCAGGTCCAGCCGAAAGGTTCGACCACGCTCATTGAGAATCTGCAGAACGTAGGTCTCCTCAACGGTTATGGACTCTATAAAGACATCCAGTTTATCGTCCTCCATGTCACGGCTGTAATCGACATCATAGACTTTCAGCACCCATAGACTTTCGCCCGTGTCATTGTCGAATGCCTCTATATAGCCGCCATTCTGGCCGAGATCGCGCGCTTTCCCCCAAAGTAATGCCTCGTACCGCACATTGCCGATGATGACAGGTTCCGGCCGCGGCGGCTCTCCTCGCTCTTTTGCCTTTTCACTCATGTATTATTTTTCCAGGGTTAATTGACGCTCGAAGATCATAATCAAGTGACAGTCAGAGTTTTAGCCGGCACGCGTCGAAAGTTTATATTTTTCATTGTCGCGTTGCTGGCGTCAGCCCCGGTCAGCAATCCATTGACATCAACGGCAAAGTAGGCCCAACTATCAGCATTATGCAGAGCATAAGCACCGGTCAATTTGCCATCGGGTTTCAGTCCTTCCCATCCGTAGCAAACGTCTTCTGTCCGGCACTCCTTATGGGACATCTCATGGATGATGGTTCTAGCGCATCGATTTAACGGCGACGAATTATCCGGTGTCGCCTCGCTTGCCTTCTTGAGCCAGGCGTTTTGCAGGTAGATTACTTTCATTGCTTCTGATGGATAAATAAACGCCCAGTCCTTCCAGCCGCCACCAAGCCGGTCACCAGGTTCATCGGAGATCACCAGCGAAGACGAGCCCAGACCACCGGCAATCTTGGAATAACCACTTTTAAGGGTTTTGCAGATATCGGTTATATCCGCGTCCGCGGTATCGGTAAAATACTGGCGCACCAGTGCGACCGTCTCTTTGCCGGGGTTCTCTACTTTCAACGCCGCATTTGAGGCGATGCGCCTTGCCTGCGAAATTGCGTCTACCATTATCTTGCGATGCTGCTTTGAGTAGACTTCCTCGGCCTTAACGCTGAGTTGCTTGATGATGTCTGCGTCTTTATCGGTGGTGACTTTGTCGAACACCCATTTATCAAATGCAACAGGCGGGGAATACACCCAGATAGCGGCACCACCACTGCTCTGCCCATGATAGAAGTGACGCAACATTTTTAGTGTCGCTGCCCGCTTGCCTTTTCCGGGGGCATCTTTAGCACCGGCAGACTCTGCGATGTATTGGGCTTCACCGGCGATTTTAGAGCCGGCTCCTTTGCTTTTTTTACCGGCGGCCCCCAGCTCCAGCCGCTCCCGAAGGTTCACAAGGGACCCTTTTTTCGCGGGCGTTGGTCCGCCATCAGCCAGCAGAGCCCGCAAATCAGACCGGTGTGATTCGAGATCTCCGGCCAGTGGGCTTTTCAATGCAGTCTTTGCTGCGGCATAGGCTTGCTCGAACTTCTCCATGGTTTCCCTCCTTGAATGGTCCTGATACTAAAAATGCTATCAGACTCACGGCAACAATCATAGAACCCTGCCCACTGCTCGCAAAGAAATCCAACCGCGATCACATGGATTGACGTACTCACTCGAACGACGACAGGTCTTTAGTGATTCCCTGCGTCGGGTTCGGGGTTGGGTGGCTACCGATTTTGATCGATTTGTTCACTATACGAGCCACTGTGGCTCATAGTTGTTCCTCTGCCAGCGACATTCGTTTTCACCAGCGCTTGCACAAATAACCCTATAAATAGCTGCAGACAGGACTACCGAGACACCGGCAGGTCTATCTATAACACGTCTGCAACACGGATTAGCGAGTTTGCGACTGTGCACACTCGTATGCTCAATGGAGGATCATTCTATTTACGCAGCCCCAGCATCCAGTAAATACCAAGCAACGGACCAATAGCCAATGACGCCATCAACACCGGCCACCCCACCACTGCCGCCACCACCGGCGCGGCTTGCACGGTGACGGCCGTCAACGCAAAACCCAGCGCGGTCTGGAACGTCATTAATGACCCGACTTTCTCAGCCGGTGCGTGGTCGGCGACCAGCGCGGAAAACTGCGCGGAGTCCGGAATGACCGACACACCCCATAATATGGCGACAACAATAGTCAGCCAAATGGTGCCGCCGAACGTTAAGCCAAACAACACTGCGCACAGACCACTCATTGCCATCGCCATAATAGCAAGCTCTGCTTTGCCAATGCGGTCTGCTACCCAACCGGCAGCCGCACTACTGATTGCTCCGGAGCCAATCACTATAAATGTAATCAGCTTCGCTAGCTGAGTCGCTTCTGATTCAGGTAGCTGCTGTTGAAAACTAAGCGTCAACGCAAAGCCAATCCATGCCCACATCGCGTAGAGTTCCCACATATGGCCAAGATAGCCCGCATAGGCCCGGCGCACGTTTTGGTTGGTCCAGGCCTCTGTCACCACAGTAGCGTCAAATTTCGCGGCCGTGGCGTGGTAAGGACCGTTATCGGTTTTCAAAACCAGTAGTGCTGAGACAGCAGCGATCAGCGAGGTTGCAATCACGATACTGCGCCAATCAACCCCACCCAGAAAAGACAGCAAATGCGGCGCTGCTGAACCCAGCGTCAGTCCGCCAACCAGCAAACCGACCAGCAAACCGCGATCACTCTGCCCCCAGCCCACCGCAATTTTCATCCCGACCGGATAGACGCCGGCCAGACAAATTCCGGTGATCGCCCGCAGGCTAACCGCCCAGACACTGCCAATCGGAGCAAGCAGCAACAATAGATTCGCCAGTGCTGCGCAAACAGCGCAGATGGCCAACACATATCGGGGCGGGAAGCGATCGGCAATGCCAAGCACAGCAGAAATCAGGGCCCCCGCAACAAACCCGGCCTGCACTGCCGAAGACAGAGCCGCCTGGGCTGCCGCAGACATCGACACTTCCCGCGCCATATCTCCCGAGATGGCAGCGGAGACGAACCACAACGTCATCGCGCCAATCTCGGCGACAATCAGCAAGCCGATGTTCGCCCACTTTGAAGAGGGGTTGTGTGTCATAGATTAACCTGGTGTGCCGAAGATGGCGCTGTTATAACCACTGCGAAAGCTGGTTGTTGCTGCTCTGCAGGGTACCCGGGTTAGAATTGCGACCATGCTTGGAGTTCAATGCACCACTAGCGGTGCTGCGAAGCATATCAGGATACGTCAAGGTGATTCACAATCAGCGCTTCCACCAGGTAAAGGCTAGTACAGCTAACTGCACCAGCAGGATAAAGTCAGATGATCATTATCATTGTCATAGCGTCGTTTCTGGCTTCAATGCTTGTGCGGTCCTGGATGACACGCACCTATGCGGTCTGGAGCACCGTACCAAACCAGGCTAACGTTGACGGCTTCACCGCCGCCAGGAACATACTCGACCGCAATGGCCTGCACGACGTTAAGCTCGATGTATCAGAAGGGATGCTCACTGATCATTATATTCCTTCATTGAAAATGATACGCCTGTCCAGCGACATCAACTCACAACCGAGCGTCGCGTCGGCGGCTGTGGCCGCTCATGAGTGCGGTCATGCGCTGCAGGACGCAGAAGGTTACAAACCACTGAAGGCCAAAGCGATGCTGATGCCGCTGGCAAACATGGGAAATCAATTCGGCCTGATACTGTCCCTGGGCGGGGGAATTTTCAGTAACCCTTTCCTGCTGAACTCGGGATTGTTAATGATGCTGCTGGGTATGCTGATGCCATTGCTGACGCTGCCGATTGAATTCGACGCCAGCAAGCGGGCACTGGTGCAACTGACCGAATTGGACATGCTTAACGACGCGCAGCATCAAGGCGCAAAGTCAATGCTGAGAGCGGCTGCACTGACCTATGTTGCCGGGGCGGCATCATCCAGTGCTATTGTGGCATTGGTCGTGATGCGCCTGCTGAAGCGATAAAACATGCCGCTACTCATCCGGTGACCCCGTAAACGCCTGCCGGCCCTGCAGGCAGACCACCAGCAATACACAGAAACACGCCAGCACAAACACCTTGTTAATAAACCAGTTGGTCTGCCAGATCGTCCATTGCGGCGCTGCAAAAAACAGCCAGAATTTGGTGACAATAATGACTATCTCTACCACGCTCACGACCAGCGCCAGCACCCATGTATAGTGCTTGAATGTCAGCAGTGCGTAGGCCAGCCACAGATGCGCGCACCACCAGAAATCCCACATCAAATGCGTGCCGGTCGGCTCAGCGTAGGCGGCATCGTAGATGAGCGGAAATGCAAATTTGATCACCAGTGTCCACACCGACAGCAGTATCAACCAGTGTGCGATGAACACCCTCATGGCCAGCCCCTTGCGTTTAACCCAGAGTCCGTGCGGCATCTTTACTGAACGCCGGTATCGGTACACCATAGGGACACGCATCGGCACACGGCTGCCCGCTGCAGTCAACACAGGCACTGGCAGCACTGCCAAGTTTGCCGTAATCTTCCCGGGCCAGCTCCAGGTTGCCATAGTCGGTGGCATACATCCGGGTACGCAGCACTTCGGCTATCTCAACATCGTGCGGGCAGGCACCTTCGCATTTATCGCAGCCATGATGGCAGTACCTGCCAGACTGCAGCGACGCATAACGACCCAGCAGATCTATATCTCCGGCAACATCATCTTCCTGCTGTGATGCTGCCACGTACTCATCGATCAATGCTTTATCTTTCATTGATATTAACGCGGCATCAACCCGGGGACTGGCCAATACCCAGCGCAGTGCCGCCTGCGCGTAAGTGCGACCCTGTGATTCAAACTTTCGCATGTCATTGAGGCGTGCGCCCATCAGGGTTTTCATTGCAACCACCCCGATATTTTTGCGGCGCGCCTTATCAAGTACCGGTGGAAGATCGGACTGGATAGCAACAAAATGAAACGTGTGGCGCAGTTTGTCGTAGATGTCCGGGTCTTCACCGAAATTGTATGCACACAAGATAACATCGACCAGGTCGTTGTCGATCGCATAGTCCAGACACTGAGCCAGCCGACTGCCATGCCCTGACATCCCTCGAAAACGAATTTTGCCGTCCGCGATAGCGCGTTCGGTAAACCGTGCCCAGGCTTCGTTTTGCATACGACTGACATTGTTTACCGCGTGGTTAAAGTACACATCGATGTAATCAGTCTGCAAGCGCCGTAAACTGCCATGCAGCGCCTCCATCATTTCTTTCTCGGTGGCTGAGGCACCGGCTTTGGTTTTGGTATTCAGTACCACTTCATTGCGCACGCCCTTCAGGCCCTTGCCCATCGCCTCTTCGGAATTCCCGAACCGATAGCTCTCGGCAGTATCAAAGAAGGTGACACCACGATCCAGTGCGTGGTGGATCAGGGACTCACTTTGCGAGCTGGAAGACCCGAATCCTATTTCGGATACTTTTAATCCGGTTTTGCCAAGCACCGGATGACGCTTGATTTCAGGGGTCTGTGATGCACCTGCGGGTATCGGTGTAAGTAGCGCCCCGGACTTAAGAAAAGTGCGACGATTTACCATAAAACACTCCCGAGTTCGTCAATTAGTCTGTGTTAAATCTTCAGCCTGTCTAACTCAGCCGGCGCTCACACCTAGTGGCAAAAGGCATATTCAGCTGCAGTTACAATAACAGCCAGTAGTTATCACAAGCCCCGGGTTCATCCTGAACCTATTTGCCCGGCGTCAGTCTCTAACCTACACTGACCAATGCTACCAATCAGAGTTTCATTCAACGGCAACCACGGTAACCCAGACTATGATAAACGCCAATAACTTAAGGCGACTGCCACACGCCGCCGCTGTGCTTACGGTTGTACTCGTATTAGGTGCATCGCTGCAATCAGCTTACGGCAATGACACGAACAAAACGGCCATCTTCGCGGGCGGATGCTTCTGGTGTGTGGAATCCGATTTCGACAATGTACCCGGCGTGCTCAACACCGTCTCAGGCTACATTGGTGGCACGACTGATAACCCCACCTATAAAAACCATACCACCGGCATGCACCGGGAAGCCGTCGAGATCACCTATGACCCGGCCACGGTCAGCTATGAAAAGCTGCTTGATGTGTTCTGGCGCAGTGTTAACCCGACCGACGCCGGTGGTCAGTTCTGCGATCGCGGCCACAGCTACACGACGGCGATATACGCGCTCGACGACACACAGACCAGTCTCGCCAGCGAATCCAAAGCGCGGCTCGAAGCAGCCGGTACGTTGTCCAAACCGGTGGTGACACCGATTGAACCGGCCGCTGAGTTCTGGCCGGCAGAGGGTTATCACCAGGACTATTATCAGAAAAATCCGATTCGCTATAAGTTCTACCGAACGTCATGTGGTCGTGACAAGCAGGTCAGACAGGTCTGGGGGGATGAGGCGCATGCGGGGATTGAGAAGCATTAAGGGTTAAGGGGGGCTTTTCTGCTTTGGCTTGCTGCTTTGACTTGCCGCTTTGGCTTGCTGCTTTGGCTTGCCGCTTTGACTTGCCTGCGGCGCTTGTGTTTCATCGCCTTCCGCGGGACCCACTTTTCAAAGGACGAAAAGTAGGCAAAAGTCCCTTTGCGACCAATCTGCCCTACGGGTGCCTGCGGCATTTTGAGAATCATCACTACGGTGGGTCGCGCCAACAGGCATCCTTGCCTGACTGCGCTCTTCGCGCCTTCCATGGCGCTACGCCCCACCTTCGCGTTCATTCTCAATACTGATTAAACTCGGTTTAAAATATTAGTAGCACTACAAGCTTTTGCGCTTGGCCCTTCTTGTGGTGGTATTCCGGCTTCGCGTGGGACCCGTTTTTCCACGTCTTTCGACATCGAAAAACGGGCAAATGCGTTTTATTGGCCAGTCCGCTGTGCGGCGTTTGTGTGGTTTGGCAATTGGCGCTGCGGCGTTCTTTGCTTTCCGTTTCGGCGGGCTTTGTGATCATCGGGTTTGCAGATTGTCCGTCGTGCGGTTGCGCGTTTGACGATATAATTTGTTAGCCGATTGTGATGATGGCTGTTAACAGCGACGAGATTGCATGAACGAAATAGACTTGCTTAAAGAGATGTTCAACGCTGCTGTCAGTGCGGCGCAACCGGCTGTGGTAATTCCGAATCATCTGCCTGCGCCGCCGGACGGTCGCACGATTGTGATTGGTGCTGGTAAGGCTTCTGCCGAGATGGCGCGCGCTTTCGAGTCGCATTGGACTGGTCCGACAGACAAGCTGTCGGGGTTGGTGGTGACCCGCTACGAGTACGGTGCGGTGTGTGAACATATTGAAATTGCCGAGGCGTCGCACCCGGTGCCGGATCAGGCGGGTGAGGATGCTGCCCGACGAATTCTGGATACGGTCAGCGACTTAACCGCTGACGATCTGGTGGTGTGTCTGATCTCAGGAGGCGGTTCGGCATTGCTGTCGCTGCCGGCGGATGGACTGACTCTCGACGATAAGCAGCAGATCAATCGATCATTGCTGAAAGTCGGAGCGAATATCAAGGAAATGAACTGCGTACGCAAACACTTGTCGGCGATTAAGGGTGGCAGGCTGGCGGCCGCTTGTGCACCGGCACGGCTGGTAACCCTGATGATCTCGGATGTACCTGACGACGATCCTGATGTGATCGCCTCCGGCCCTACGGTGCCCGACCCCACTACCTTTGCAGATGCCCTGGAATTGCTGCACAAATACCAGATCACCGAACCGACCGCCGCCATCGAACATATCAAACAGGCCGCCGACGAAACCCCGAAGCAAGGTGACAACCGATTGGCCAATACCGAAGCCACGTTAATTGCCACACCGCAGATGTCACTGGAAGCCGCCGCTGACGTCGCAAGACGCCACGGCATCACCCCCGTTATCCTTGGCGACAGCATCGAAGGTGAGTCACGTGAAGTAGCACTGGTACATGCCGGGGTGGCAAAGCAGGTTTTGCGACACGGGCAACCACTGCCCCGGCCCTGCGTATTGCTGTCAGGCGGGGAAACCACGGTCACGCTCAAAGGCACCGGGCGCGGCGGACGCAATGCAGAATTTTCACTAGCGCTGGCGGTCGCACTGAACGGTCTGCCCGGTGTATTCGCGCTGGCGGCAGACACTGATGGCATTGACGGCAGCGAGGACAACGCCGGTGCTGTGGTCACCCCGACCACACTGCAGCGCGCGGAAGAAAACGGCTTAAACGCACGGCATTATCTGCAAGACAATAATGCTTATACATTTTTCCAAAGCCTCGATGATCTGCTGATGACAGGGCCGACACTAACCAATGTCAATGACTTCAGGGCAGTACTTATCCCCTGAGAATCTGACAACCAAACCCGCTTAGCGCCAGAGTTTCCTGCCGCGTAATCACTTTTGCGCTCCACAGAGCAGACAGACACTTGATTGCTGATTTCGCACAGGCTGCCGAGGCCTGTATACTTGTGCGTTGCTTTTGACACAGCACACCATCTGCGAGAACACCGAATGAATAATTCAGACCTGATTGTCCGGGCGCTAAAAGACGCTGGAGTAACCCACGGGTTCGGTATTCCCAGTGGCAACGTCCTGCCGTTTATCGAGGCCATGCGCAAGGGCGGCCTGGAGTACGTTTTGACCGCCCATGAAGGGTCAGCCGCCTTCGCCGCTGACGTCACCGGCCGTCTTACCAATACCCCCGGCCTTTGCATCGCGACACTCGGCCCCGGCGCCACCAATCTTTCCACCGGCGTCGGCAGTGCGTTTCTCGACCGCTCGCCTTTGATTGCCATAACCTGCAACCTGAACTCACACCAACTGGGTCGACGTATTCAAATGATGATCGACCATCACGCCCTGTTTCGGCCGATTACCAAAGCCACCCTCGCCGCCACTTTCGACAATGTGGCAGAGGTTATTCAGCAAGCTATCACCATCGCGATGACAGAGCCCATGGGCCCTGTGCACATAGATCTGCCGGAAGACGTATCACTGGCCGATGCTGCCAGCGCCGTGCCGGAACTTATCGCAGCTACTCCATTGCCATTAGCACCGCAGACTTCTATCACCGAAGCCGGCAGCAGACTGGCTGCCGCGAAAAAACCCATTGCGGTGATCGGTTCATCGGCAATGCGAATGAATAATCCGGCGCTGATTAACTATTTTCTAGAAAAGCACAACATACCGTTTGCCACTACCACAATGGCAAAAGGTCTGGTCGATGACGATCACGCACTGGCGGTGGGCTGTATCGAGCGTGCACGACGCCAGGTACAGCGACGACTGATACAGCAATGCGACCTGGTGATTGGTATCGGCTACGACACCATCGAAGTCGAGTACGAGGCATGGATAAAAGAAGTGCCGCTTCTGGCTGTCGATATTGAATCCCCCGATGTGGCTGACTCCGTCAACCTGCTCACCACCGTCGTTGGTGACCTGGACGACTCAATCACCCGGCTAGAAGATCTGCCCGCCCAGGCCAATGACTGGTCCGACGCCGAGATCAACGCACACCGGCAGGAATTTCAACAAGTGCTGCGCCCGTCCGGTGACGGCTTCAAACCGCACGAAGTCATAGACATCGTACGCGATGCAACGCCCCGGGACGGCATACTCTCGTTTGATGTTGGCGCGCACACACACCAGATTGCCAGTCAGTGGTTTGCCCACAGCCCGAGAACATTTCTTATCACTAATGGCTGGTCGTCGATGGGCTTTGGCCTGCCGGGTGCGATAGCCGCCAAAATTGCCAGACCCGACCTCCCCGTCGTCTGCCTGATCGGCGACGGTTGCTTTCAGATGACTTGCGGCGAACTGGCAGTAGCGCGGCGCCTGAAACTGCAGATCCCGGTTGTTGTTATCGATGATCGCTGGTTAAGCCTGATTCAGATCAAGCAACACCGGAGAAACTATGAAATCTACGGTTCCAATGTCGAACCAGGCGCCTACCAGAAGCCACCGTCGCACTATTTTGGTGTGCCCGCCGTGGGCGTTGAAGATGCGTCGGCACTGCGCAATGCACTACAGGAAGCCTTCGCAGCCGACGGACCTACTGTCATTGAAGCGGTAGTCAATTCGGATCACTACATGGAGACAGTCTTTGACTAATTCGCCCTGGGTGGCGCTGGCGGTAAACCCGGACCTGCCAATAAGTGAGGATCCGGTCGGTCAAGCCTTAGAGGGCATCGCTTCGTTCAAGGCGGTCGACATCCCCTACAAAACTCTCACCCCTGACGAGCAGGACCACTGCGCCGGTTTGCTGCAGGGTGCCAGCGCTATACTACTGCGCTCCGGCTATATCACCGATTCGCTGCTCGCGATGCTGCCAGACCTGAAAGTAGTTGCCGTGCACGGCACAGGCTTTGACCCGGTCGATGTTGATGCCTGCAGCAAGCGCTCGATCATTGTCACCAATACACCCGGCGCTAACGCCGACGCTGTCACTGAGCTGTCCTTTGCACTGATGATATCCCTGCTGCGCAACTTGCAACAGAGTGCCGCAAGGGCGATGCAGGACAAACTCTGGGACGAAGCACGCAGCACCGGTGGTGAACTACGCGGACGTACTTTGGGGCTTGTTGGTTTTGGCCAGATTGGCCAGCGTGTCGCTGTTGTGGCCTCGGCATTCGGCATGAAAGTAATTGCTTTCGATCCGCACGTGGACGACGCGACCATAGCCGCCACTGGTGCGGTGTGCGGCACGCTGGATGCCGTATTGTCCAGTGCGGATATCATCTCTCTGCACGCGCCGGCGACCCCTTCCACACATCATTTGATCAATGAAGCAACACTGGCAGGAATGAAACGCGGTGCCTTGCTGATCAACTGCGCACGTGGTGCTCTGGTAGACGAAACCGCAGTCGCTGATGCACTGCATTCAGGGCAACTTGGGGGCGCAGCACTCGACGTTCTGGAGGGCGAACCACCGAACCCGGACAGCGCTATCTTTACAGCACCAAACTTCCTGCTAACACCGCACATGGCTGGCTCCACATACGAATGTCTGGACAATGTGGCGCGAATGGCTGCCGCCGATATCGCTGCTGTTCTGTCCGGTAGACCACCGGCGCACCCGGTAAACTAACCCGGTTGCCGCAACAGGCGCAATCACGGCCCCATGGGGCCGGGCGGCTCTCTATAACACGCTGTCCCGGGCACGGAAAGGAATCCTCAACATGCGGCGAGTAATGATTACAGGTGGGCCCGGTGCCGGTAAAAGTACCCTCGCCGTGCTGCTCGGCCGTGTTACCGGACTGCCAGTAGTGCATATGGATCACATTCACTGGAAAAGCGGCTGGATCGAGCGGGACCGCGCCCGCAAAACACAGCTCACCCATGAGGTACATCAGCGTGAATTGTGGATATTGGAAGGCGGACATTCCACGTCCTATCCCGAGCGACTAAGCCGTGCCGATACCTTTATCTGGCTGGATTTCCCGCTCTGGCTTCGACTCTGGCGGGTACTTAGCAGATCCGTTAGATACCACGGCACGAACCGCCCTGACCTGCCAGAGGGCTGCCCCGAAAGGCTCTCGATGGAAACTATCGAGTTTGTACGCTTTATCTGGCGCACTCGAAAAACAGCACGCCGCAAGCTTGAAAAAATCTATAACAACCCACCTGGTCATCTACAAGTGGTAAAGCTCAATAATCTGCGACAGGTTAACGGCTATCTGCAAAGCATCGCTACGTTACCGAACCACAAAAAACCGGCCAGCGGTTCCACGCTCACTTAGGGATCCTGCAGCGCTGTGACCGGTTGCCTGCTGGTCGGCCTGACACCCGGCGCTAAATCTAGCGTGTCACCGCCGGGTCTGCACTGCTGGCTTCCCAATCAGGCTTGAACGATAAAACAGTCAATGCTGCCGGCATCGTTGCATTGAACATACTGTTGTGCCAGTAGGTTGCCTGATAAGCGTCATCGTCATCGCTGAGCACAGTCACTGAACAACGCACCTTAAAAGACTGCTGATACTGCTTGAACACCAGGTCGCATTCTTTTTGCTCGACCAGCAATCCGGCGAGTTCGGAATCAATGGCAAAGGTAGCGGTTAGCCGGTCATCGAATGTCTTCGGGTGCTGATAGTACGCTGAGCTTAAAATCTTTAAAGCAGACTCACGTCGAATACTTGGATCGAAAGTCTTTTTAACTATATGCCTGAACTCTTTTGTCAGGTCGGTGGAATCTGCCTGCACCAGTACCGTATTGAGCGGCCCCAGGTTACGGTCGCTAACTTTGACATACAGTTCAGCCTGCATACCGGAGCTTGGCCGGCCGTCTTCTTTGCGCACCGTGTGTTGGCGAATCCGGCATTGCCAGCCGTAAAAATAGTTTCGGAGTAATTCAGCTGCATTATTCATAGTGTTTCCATTAGCCGGTGGCACCGGCTAAAAAAGCGAACACACGGCACAACCGTGTTCGCGGTTAGCTCTAGTCTGTGATAAACGGGGTTGTCATGCATCATCACGCATACAACCTCGCTAACCGGGTCACAAACTGCCTGCCACCTACTTTACCACCGCCAACTACCAGTGAATGTATCGGCCACCGTAAATAGCGACAGAAACTTTTCGGCCCGCAGTACGGGTTGTCTTAGCAGTCGAGTGTATTGCCTCGTCCATCAGGCGCAATTCAAAACGGCCGGCATCGAGAGCGCGAATCCTAGGGGTTCGGTTGTTCACAGGATACGTGACCGAGTTTGGCGACCGGATAGCCCCGGGACTGGTGATCGGTGCACCAATGCGCTCGTGGCTGTTCACAGCGGGTTAATGATCGCACACAATGAGGAGACGCTGTTCATGATGCCACGGAGACACTGGTAAGCCAGAGGCGATAATCCGAGCTCATCCTTTTTACTCAGGAACACATTTTTGCCACCGGTTTTAGTGCACAGCGACACATGAGCATATTCGGTTGCCTGACATCTCCAGTAACATCACCGCGACAGGCTCACCCGGCGAATGCTCAAGCGTCGTTTTTTTATATATAAACAGACGATAAAGCAAATCAAGTCCCCACCTTAAGCCTGCTTTGGTTACATGGGATCAGGAGGATAAAGATCCGGGGGGCTGGCGAGAAAAACACGTAGCTGCCCGGGCAGTGTTCTGCGGTTGATTTTAAATCAGACGGCCGGCCAAAAGCAGGCCTGCAATTAAAACAAAGGCCCCGGCGCAAAGCGTCGGGGCCCCGCTACACTAGCGTCGGTCGCGGCGTCTGGCCACTTTTGCACCGACTCTTATCTCATGAATAATGCTTGAGACAACGACAAACGCCAACACACCACACATGACCCAGAATATACCCTGTACGGTTCCAGGCTGGTGAGCGAAGGTGAAGAATGCTCCGGCACCTTCCATTGTTTCTACTGGACTGGAATTCATGAGGGTCTCCTGGGTGGAAGTTGTGGTGGCAGATCATCGTTGCCAGGACGCGGACGTCGCGGTGGCAGATCGCCATCCACCGGGCGGGTTCTCGGCGGTGGCAAATCACCATCCGCCGGACGATTTCGCTGCGGTGGCAGTTCACGGCGCGGTTCGCGACGCTGAGGCTCACGATCTCTGCGAGGTGGCTCGCCACGACCGCTGTCTCTGCCCCTGCCGCGTGAGACTTGCACCGGATCAGCTGCTTCTTCCCATACTGCAAACTCAGGATACCCCTGCGAAGGGATCTCTGCGGGATCAAGGCCGAGGATTTCAACTTCATTGCGAACGCGCAACAGGCCGAGAATACGTAACAGGTAGCCAAGGATTAACGCCGGAACAAAACCAAGTGCCGCCATAACCGCCGCGCCTTTTGCCTGACCGATGAAGCTGATGGCCGGGTTATCACCCACGCCCGGATAACCGGCGCAGAATATACCTACCGCCAGTACGCCCCAGACACCACAAACGCCATGTACAGCAACTGCGCCGACGGCGTCGTCAATGCCCAGTTTTTCAATGAATCGTGCTGCAACAGGGATCAGCATACCGCCGATGAAGCCGAGCAGAAACGCCAGTGGTGGATAGAACAGATCGAGACCTGAAGCTACCGAGAAGATTCCACCTAACGCACCGGACATCATCCAGAACGGATCGCGGGTCAGGAAGTAGGCACCGATAATACCACCGGCCATGCCCATCAGAGTGTTGAAGACAAACGAAGACAGGTTGGACGGAATACCGTAAATGTTGACCCATTGACCGACGGGATCGTAAATCAGGCAAGCGCCGAGGAAACCGAAAAAGCCCAGGATAATGAGCATCAAACCAGTAATAGTCAGCGGCATATTGTGGCCGCGCAAATCATTGGCCGAACCGTCTGCATTGTACTTGCCGATACGCGGACCGAGAGGGATTAAGATACCCAGCGCAAAAAAGCCGGCGATAGTGTGTACGACACCTGCGGCTGCGACATCGCGGAAGCCCCATTCAACGACCATCCAGCCAGTTGGGTGCCAGCCCCAGGACGCGCCCAGAATCCACACAACAGAACCCAGGAAGACAGCAGTAATTATAAACGCACTGAGCTTAATACGCTCGATCACGGCACCGGAATAAATTGATGCGGTTGTACAGGCAAACAACGTAAATGCCGCCCAGAAAACACCCGTGGCCTGGTCCTGAAGGTTCGGACCCATAGCATCACTCCAGGGTACACCACCGGCACCGCCTTCAAAGTCCCATGCCATCAGATCGATACCGTCAGCACCGAACGGCCAGTTGTAGCCGGCCAGGTAAATCCACCAGCCAAAGGCAAAAAAGGTGGGAATCATGAAAGCAAACGCAAGGATGTTTTTAACACCGGATGCCAATGCATTTTTACTACGCGATGCGCCCATTTCGTAGGCCAGAAAACCCGCATGGATCGCAATCATCAGCGCGGTACACCACCAGTAATAAATCTCCAGATTTATTGTAGTGTGTCCGGCTAAAGCAGCGTCAATCGCCGCGGAAACTGCTTCTTCGTTCATAGACTCCCCCTATGTAGAC
Source organism: uncultured Granulosicoccaceae bacterium (assembly GCA_938003855.1). Taxonomy (GTDB): domain Bacteria; phylum Pseudomonadota; class Gammaproteobacteria; order Granulosicoccales; family Granulosicoccaceae. The sequence continues at coordinate 30,279 of CALKXD010000119.1, forward strand.
GGCGGCGACGAACTGCAGCAGCAGCGTGCCTGGCCGTTGTGGAACTGCCTGAACGAAAATGTCCGGCCAGTTGTTGAACAGGCAGCAAGCAAAGCTTACTGCCATAACGACGGGCTAGCGTGGATTGAAAGCCCGATAGATTCAAGATGTTACCGTGCCGGTTTATCCGGCACAACAACTTAATGGCACAGATCAGAACTTCCGGTAAGCCTTGTTGAGCTCGACCATCGGATGCGCCGGAGACATCTGGAACTTGATCAGCAACTCACGCGCGATCATGTCCCGATCCTGCTGGTTATCAGGCATTTCCATCTCTTCAGGGACCGTTACCCAGCCATTGATATTTCGATCAAAGACTGCCGCGCGGTTTTCCTCGTAGCCCATATGCACATCTTCGAGCCAGTTCAGGTCTTTCCAGCCCATCGTCTCCATGTACTTGCTCAAAAACGGCGTGATGCGCTCATAATCAGGTACCAGATTGACATCATAGCGATAGCCGATGTGCTGGCCGATGGTCTTTTCCCGCTCTGAGTCGAGACCGTCGGTGTTGATGAAATGATCAATATCATTGTCAGCCATGCTGCTCTCCTAGTAACGGGTCATGTCGGGGCGACCGACGGTGTGCTGGGAACCAGCCAATGGCACCTGCGCCAGCGCCGAGGCTTCCATGGTCAGTGCAGCCAGATCTTCAGGCTCCAGAGAGTGCATGTAAGTCTTGCCGCAAGCACGTGCCAGCAACTGTGCTTCGATAGTCAGCGTGTGCAGAAAGTTGTAGACACGCTCAGCGGCTGCATCGGGGTCGAGGCGAGCGCGCAGCAATGGATCCTGAGTTGCAACACCCACCGGGCAACGACCAGTGTGACAGTGATAACAATGACCGGCTTCGACGCCCATTTCGTTCGGGAAATCCGCTTCCGGGATATCTTTATTACAGTTCAGTGCCATCAGTGACGAATGGCCGATAGCAACGGCGTCAGCGCCCAGAGCGATAGCTTTGGCCAGATCACCACCGTTGCGGATTCCGCCAGCGTAAACCAGAGAAATTTCACCCGACTTACCAACATCATCCAGTGCTTTTCGCGCCTGACGTATAGCAGCGATACCCGGCACACCGGTTTCTTCAGTGGCGATGTGGGGACCGGCACCGGTGCCGCCCTCCATGCCGTCGATGTAGATCACGTCGGGGTCGCACTTGGCCGCCATACGGACATCATCGTAAACACGTGCGGCACCCAGCTTGAGCTGAATCGGAATTTCCCAGTTGGTCGCTTCACGGACTTCCTGAATTTTCAGGGCGAGATCGTCCGGGCCAAGCCAGTCCGGGTGACGTGCAGGCGAGCGTTGATCGATACCAGCCGGCAGCGAGCGCATTTCGGCGACCTGATCTGTCACCTTCTGCCCCATCAAATGACCGCCAAGACCAACCTTACAGCCCTGGCCGATAAAAAACTCGCAAGCGTCTGCAAGTCGCAGGTGATGCGGGTTAAAACCGTATCGCGATTGAATGCACTGGTAGAACCATTTTTCTGAAAAGCGTCGCTCGTCAGGGATCATGCCCCCTTCACCGGAGCAGGTAGCGGTCCCGGCCATGGTAGCACCACGTGCCAGCGCTGTTTTTGCTTCGAAGCTCAACGCACCAAAGCTCATGCCGGTGATATAGACCGGGATGTCAAGCTCAAGCGGACGCTTCGCACGCGGCCCCAGGATGGTTTTTGTTTCACACTTCTCACGATACCCTTCAATGACAAATCGCGTCAGGGTGCCGGGCAGGAAGGTCAGATCGTCCCATGAAGGGATTTTCTTAAACAGCGAGAAACCGCGCATACGATAGCGGCCAAGCTCTGCCTTGATATGTATGTCGTCGATCACGTGCGGCGGAAACATGAAGCTCTGACCGATGACGTCTTTGTTTCTGTTACTCATAGATTTATTCCTCTGCTGGTCCGGTTATCAAAGCACCAGCTTCTTTTCAGATGGCTCGAGATTGTCGTAATTCCACAGCTGCTTACCTGCAACAATCTTGGTCAGATTCTTCACCCCGTTCGGCGCTTTCATGCCGTACAGCGCAAGCTTTGTCTCAAGCCACTTTTCTTCTGTTTCGGTCATCTCGCCTTCGACGGCGTCAACCCCGAGGTCTTCGATTTTTCCACCAACGAAAATGGTACCGTCGTACATGGAATCACCGAGGTTCTTGCCTGCGTCACCCAGTATGATTATCCGGCCACGCTGCATCATGAAGCCGGTGAAAGCACCAGCACGTCCACCGACGATGATGGTGCCGCCTTTTTGGTCAATACCGGTACGCGAGCCTACATCGCCCTTGCAGACGAGGTCGCCGCCGCGCAACGCGGCACCAAAAGTAGACCCGGCGTTTTTTTCGACCACAATGGTACCCGCCATCATGTTCTCGGCACACGACCACCCTACCCGACCGGTAATGCGGATGTTGGGTCCGTCAGCCAGACCGCAACCGAAGTAACCGAGACTGCCATCAAACGTCAGGTTGAGGCGATTAAGAATACCCACACCCAGAGAGTGCTTTGCGCCTGGATTACGGATCGTGATTGTTCCATAGCCTTCCTGCATGAGTTCGCGCAGCTTCAGGTTTACATCACGGATTTCCATCGGTCCCGCATCAAACTCAGTCTCTTTATTAAAGTCGACTGCTATGCCATCGGGGTAGGTGAAGTTCTCTTCAGCCGATGGTGAAAAAAATACCTGCTGAGTTCGACCTGCCAATTGCTCGGTATGCATACCGAGCTTATGCGACTCATGCTCCTGGTTTAACTCTGCCATACCCGAACCTCCCCCTCGTAAGGATCAAACGTGTCTATTTCATTTGGAAAAATACTGCGAATAGCGACTTCCTCAGATGCCAGTGCGATCAGATCATCACTTTCGTACAACACCATCGGCTTTGCCGCCATGACATCTTTTGCCATACCGAGCGAATCAGCGGTAGCAACCAGGTAGGTGAACACACCGTCGAGTTCATCAACCGACCGACTCATCGCCGTGTGGAGATCGTCACCCTGGTCAATCCGGTGAGCAATATAGACGGCGATCAGCTCGGAGTCGCAATCGGACATAAAGCGGTGACCACGGCGCTCCAGGCCGCGACGATTAGTCCAGTAGTTGGTTAACTGACCATTGTGTACCACCGATACGTCATTAAAGGGATACGCCCAATAAGGATGTGCCGAGCGAATATCGACGTCAGACTCAGTCGCCATTCTGGTGTGACCAATAGCGTGTGTGCCGGCGAACCCACCCAGCTTGTATTGCTCAGAGACGACAGTGGCATCACCCAGGTCTTTGATAAGTTCCAGAGCATGGCCCACAGACAGGATTTCTACCCCTTCTATATCTTCAACAAAATCAATTACACGCTTTAGGTCACCGTCGAAACCAAACGTATAGCGATGTGCGTACTCGGTTACCTGTTCTTCGTTCTTGATGGTCACACCCAGTTCTTTCAGGCGCTCATCGACGGTATTTTTACGATCAACAATAGTGGCATGAATATCAAAGCCGGTGGCAAGGTCTTCCTGCTCGGCAACTTTGAATCGCATGACATGATCGCTAGTGGCTTTGTCTCCGTACAGAGCGAAGCCCGTTGAGTCTGGGCCACGGTGCTTCAACGCTTGCAACATCGATGTCATTTGAGACCCGATATCTGCGCTGCTCCCGCGGTGTATTAATCCGGCGATGCCACACATGGCATACCTCCATTTTCAATTGCAAAAAAAACTGATGAATGCGGATACCACGCCTGTGGTATCCGCGTCGACGCACTTAACTGTGCCGGAATCTACCCGGGCCTCTAGGGCAGGCAATCCATGTAGGTATCTACGTCCCAATCGGTAACCGTAGACATAAAGTTCTCCCACTCGTCTGTCTTGTACTCGGAGAAAACTTTGTACATTTCGTCAGGCATGGACGCGCGTATGACATCGTCATCGCGCAGCGCGACTAGTGCTTCGCCAAGGGACATTGGCAGCTTCTTGACTTCCTTGCCTGCATCCATTGCCTCGTAGATATTACGTTCCTCCGGCTCACCGGGATCAACCTTATTGACGATACCGTCTTCAAAGGCAGCAATAATCGCAGAGCCCATCAGGTACGGATTCACCATGGAATCCACTGAGCGGAATTCGAAACGACCCGGTGCCGATACGCGCATACCGGTGGTACGGTTCTGGTAACCCCAGTCAGCGAACACAGGAGCCCAGAAACCAGTATCCCAAAGACGTCTGTAGGAATTAACAGTCGAACAACCAATCGCTGTCATCGCATTGATGTGCTTCATGGTGCCGCCAATGGCGTGCAGACCGATCTGCCCTGGCTTCTGCTGCTCTTTACCATCCGGCATAAACGTATTGGTACCACCTTCGCGGTAGGTAAATACACCCGGCATTCCGGGTAGCTCGGATTCATCGTTATAGATAATAGGGTTAACGACCTCGTCACCGCCTGTCCACAAAGACGTATTGTGGTGACAACCGGAAGCAGACACGCCCATAAACGGCTTGGTCATGAAACAGGCGATCAAGTTAAATTCACGTGCGACCTGCGCACAGATCTGCCGATAGGTGGACAGCCGATCAGCATTGCGCAATACATCATCGAACTGCCAGTTCATTTCGAGCTGTCCCGGAGCATCCTCGTGATCCCCCTGAATCATGTCGAGACCCATGGCCTGTGAATACTCAAGCACCTTCATGAACACCGGACGCAGTGATTCGAACTGGTCAATGTGGTAACAGTAGGGGTTGGAGAAACCACCATTGGGTTTGCCGTCTTCACCCTTCTTAAGCCACATCATTTCCGGCTCAGTACCACAGCGCATATCCATGCCATGGGTCTTGCGGAACTGCTCATGCTGAAACTTCAGGTTTCCGCGACAATCGGAAGTGAGATGACCACCGGGGTTAACCTTCTCTTCTCTATTGCGGAAACAGACACAATAGACCCGCGCGACTTTTTTATCCCAGGGCAACTGAACAAACGTGTCAGGATCAGGGATACCGACCATTTCCGAGGACTCGGGACCATAACCGATGTACTCACCCGCACGATTGGTAAACAGATTAGCTGTCGCACCATAGACCAGCTGAAATCCTTTCTCGGCAGTGCGCTCCCAGTGATTGGCAGGAATGCCCTTACCGACGATTCGACCGGTCACAGAAATAAACTGGTAATAAATGTAGGTTATTCCCAGCTCATTAATCTTTTTGCGAACATCCTTGATCATTTTGTCGCGGCCAGCCGCATTGACGTATTGTTCGAGTTCTGTCATCTGGTTCCCCCAATTCATTTATGTAGTCGCAACCGCTGGCCAATTTGCGCTAAGACAGACGCATCATCAACAGGACCGGCGATCAGTGTCGGAAAGAGCTGGCGCATATACGGGCCGGTCAAACCCGACCAACCAATTATGTACCGTTTCCAACCAATACTATAACTCTGAACGCTCTATAGATTCCAGTTTTACTACAAATTTCCCGCACACTGTAATACCACATTTGCCTAAAACCCCGTAATAGTTGATAAACTGCGGCAAAACGTTTAGATTGACGTTAAATCCATAGCGGACCAAACCCCAACCAATAGCAACCCAATTCTGGTCCAATTGATCTGCTATCAATGCAATCCAGCTTTTGCCAACGGCTAATGCGCGATGCCTGCGGGAGGAAACAACAGCCTGATGAATCCGGACGCTGCACTCTATCAATGACTGAATCCGCGACCATCTATACTGGCGACGCAGGCACACTCTCGGCTGAGTTGCGTCGCAAAATACTGGCTGGCGAGTATCGCCACGATGAACGCTTACCGGCAGAACGCTCACTGGCCCAGCAATTCGGCTGCTCGCGCGGCACGGTGCGCTCGGCGATGGAAAAACTCGAAGAGCTCAAACTGATCGAACGCCGTGTCGGCAGCGGCACATTTGTCAACCACCACGCCACCGCTGACGAGACAGAAATCGCCAACATCACCAGTCCGCTGGAATTGATTGACGTCAGAATGGGGATGGAACCACAGATTGCGCGACTGGCGGTTATCAATGCCACCGCACTCAACCTTGGAAAACTGGAAAGCGCTCTGCTGGAGCTTGAAAAACTCTCCTCTGACGGCACGCCCGAATCCTTTACCGTGGCAGACCAGTCTTTTCATCTGGCGCTGGCTGAATGCACGGGCAATGCGCTGATGATCTGGCTGTGTCAGCATATCCATGACGTGCGCTCTCACCGCCAGTGGAGCTCCATGAAGGATAAAATCCTGCAGCCCACCCAGATCGACATCTATAACAAACAGCACCGACAGATGTATGAAGCCATCGTCAGTCGCGATATCGATACCGCTGAAAGCGTCACCATCGAGCATCTCGATACCGCTCGCAATGATCTAATTGGAGCATCGCGTTGAATATACTCAGCCCAGCCTACCGGGAACCTCTTGCGCGTCAATACCTGACTGACGAGCTTAGCGCTGCCGGTACATCGGGGATAATACATCCGGGAATCAACAGCCTGCCCGTCGGACTGGAGCGCTACCTGCTGCAGGCTGGTGGCATGATCGTCGTCGATTTGAAACCCGGTGACGAGCTGAAAGTAGTCGATCCGGAAGGCCTGCAAGCCTGCGAGGTTGCGGTTTTCGACCAGCAAGGCCACTGCCAGCCCGGCGCTTTGCAAAGCGGCTGCCGCGAGCTTCGCGACAATGCTATTGCCCGATTGCTGTCAGCGACGACTGAAAACATGCGATCGATCAACCGGTCACTGAAAAAACGTAACATCAGCACCAGCGCTATTACCGCACTTGCCTTTCTGGAAGGTGAAACCGCCCCTGGTCATAGCAAGGCTGCACTGAGCGATACAGCGTTAAGTTGTATTATTGCCGCACCGGCTGCTGACATGCTGGTTCACGAACAAATACCGCCATCCGATTTACTGGTCTATATAGCGCGGGCTAACCCCGAGACCAATCCAGAACCGATACTACCCGAACCGCTCGCCGATATGACTCTCGACATGCGTATCGAGCGTTGCACCTCCAGGGTCTATACCGTCAAGGCTGGCGACTATATTCAGGTGATAGATGTCGAAGGCCGTGAATGCAGCGACTTCCAATGCTTCGATATGGCAAAACTCGACCAGGGCATTGAGCGCTGCCTCGATGCAACAACCACCCGCACCCTGATGGCAAATGCTTATCCGCAACCGGGCCTGCACGCCAAATTCTACGACCAGGACATGAGCGCTATGGTCGAAGTTATCCGCGATACCTGCGGCAGACACGACACCTTCGGCCTGGCCTGCACGGCCAAGTACTACGACGATGCCGGCTACCCCGGCCACGTCAACTGCAGCGATAACTTCAATCACGCCCTCGCGGCACACAGTATCGCGCCCCGGCCCGGCTGGATGGCGATGAATTTTTTCTTCAACACCGGCTACGACGATCACAATCAGCTCTTCTCTGATGAGCCCTGGTCGCGCCCCGGTGACTACGTTCTAATGCGTGCCCTGAAAGATCTGGTCTGCGTATCGTCGGCCTGCCCTGACGATATCGACCCCGCCAACGGCTGGAACCCGACCGACATACATGTCCGGGTCTATCCCGCTAAAAATGAATTCTCCACCGCAGTGGCCTACAGAATGACTCCAGACGCTGAACCACAACTCACCAAAGAGACGGCTTTCCACTCACGAACTTCCAAACTGACCGGGAATTTTGTCGAATATAACGGCTACTGGCTTGCCAACCGCTTTAACAACCATGGTCCGATTGACGAATACTGGGCTTGCCGTGAAGGCGTGGTCGTCACCGATTTATCACCGCTCCGCAAATACGAAGTGCTTGGCCCGGACGCGGAAGAACTATTGCAAAGCTGCGTTACCCGCGATGTCCGGCGGCTTTCTCCGGGACAGGTGGTCTATACCGCTATGTGCTATGAAAATGGCGGAATGATCGATGACGGCACTGTATTTCGCATGTGCGAAACCAACTTCCGCTGGGTCGGTGGCTCTGACTACAGCGGCATCTGGCTGCGTCAGCAGGCACAAATTCGCAAGCTGAATTGCTGGGTAAAGTCATCAACCGATCAATTGCATAACTTACAGGTACAAGGACCAAAGAGTCGCGACGTACTAAAGCAGCTGGTCTGGACACGGCCCGATCAGACTCCACTGGAAGATCTGGCCTGGTTTCGTTTTTCAGTAGCACGACTCGGGCATTCAGAAGGGACACCGATTCTGGTATCACGCACCGGCTATACCGGTGAGCTCGGCTATGAAGTCTGGTGCCACCCGAAAGATGGTGACGAGGTATGGGATGTCATTATGGCAGCCGGCAAACCCCACAACATCACCCCGCTCGGCCTCGAAGCGCTGGATATGTTGCGTATCGAAGCCGGACTCATCTTTGCCAATTACGAATTCAGTGATGAAACCGACCCCTATGAAGCGGGTATATCATTCACGGTACCTCTGAAAAGCAAAACCGACGACTTTATAGGCCGGGACGCTCTGGTCAAACGCAAAGAGCACCCACAGAAGAAACTGGTTGGACTGGAAATACACGGCGATGAAATGGCCGCACACGGCGATTGTGTACACGTCGGGCGGCAGCAGATCGGTGTTGTCACCAGCGGCATGCGCTCGCCTAAGTTGTCTAAAAATATTGCCTTGTGTCGTGTCACCGTAGAGCATGCAGAGCCCGGCACAGAGGTGGAAGTCGGCAAGCTCGATGGCCACCAGAAACGACTCCCGGCAACTGTCGTCAGCTATCCGTTCTACGACCCGACCAAATCGCGGGTCCGTATGTAGAGTCCAGTGCGCAGGCGGCCTGCACTGCGTGTTCAGGCCTCAGCAAAGCCTCTTTATAAAAGCGACACAGCAACATCTGCGTGTCGCTTGATCCACCACCACGACAAGGCTGGCCCACGGCCATAGATATCATAGCGAATACCAGCACACGCACCCGTTTACTGCCGGAGACCAGACGCCCCGGCATTGCCGCTGACTTAAGCTTTGCAGCTCGCGCCTAGGTCATGCCGAGCGCTGCTTTGCGCTCATTGGCCCATGTGCGCAGTATCTGATCAATTGCCAGACCGATAAATGCCACACACAGACCCAGCACCAAGCCATTTCCGACACCCTGCCGGTCTGACAGAGACCCGAGAATTAACTGCCCCAGGTCATCGGTACCGATTAACGCACCGATAATGACCATCGACAGCGCAAACACAACTGTCTGATTAATGCCAAGCGCCATGTGCGGAAACGACATCGGTAACTCTATCGATACCCATCGCTGAAATCGATTGACCCCTGACATAGATCCGGCGTCGTGCAATGCCTCCGGCACACTGCGCAGCCCTTCAACGGTATAGCGGGTCGCAGGCACCGTGGCATAGACCACAATGGCGATCAGCACCGACGTATCAGTAACGCCAAACAACATCATCACCGGGATCAGGTAGATAAACGACGGAAAGGTCTGAAAGGTATCACACACTGCCAGTATAAATCGGGATGAGGCGGAGTATTGCGCGCACACGGTACCAATCACAATCCCCAGAAAGCCTGAAATCAGTACCGCCATCGTCATCAGGTACGACGTAATCAACGCTCTGTCCCACCACTCGGTCAGCGCGATGAACAACAGGAACCCGCCGACAATCAACGCCGAGCGAATCCCACCAACAATAAAGCCCGTCCCCATTGCCAGTGTAAATGTAGCGGCGACCGGCATACTCAGGTAGGCATTTTTCACCGGGATCAGGACTTCAATAATCAACCATTCATTGAATCCTTTCAGCGCGTAGAAAAAAGTGTCCCAAAGCCAGTCAACACCCGCCTGCCAGAACGGCTCGGTGGTGATGCCTTTATTATGAGGAATAAGGTACAGGTAATTAAAACCCTCTCTGAAGAAGAACGAGCCGATCCATGCGACGATA
>CALKXD010000120.1 GCA_938003855.1 uncultured Granulosicoccaceae bacterium
CAATTGGTCCCGTGACGTGCCCGGTTGAGCGGTGGGCCCAGGGTCCATTGATCGACGAGCGGATCAAATATCTGCAGTTCGGTGTGCGCTTCCATACGACCGGCTTCACCACCCACGTAGTGGATTTTGTCGTTAAAAACATCGCTGCCGCCAGCGGCGGTTTCGATTGGAAGAGGGGCTGCATGGGTTGACCAGCTGCCGGTAGCAAAGTGGTACACATCAACATCGGCGATGGTATGAGAGAAAAAGACCTCATAGTCAGTGCCGTTGTGACGGCCGGTTTCGCGGCCACCAAAGAAGTACAGTTTGTCTTGCACGATAGCGCAGGGTGCATGATCTCTCTTGTGGGGTGCATCAGGTAGTATCTGCCACTCGCCGGTGGCCGGATTGATGCGGTCAAACCATGCCTGTGTACCCGCGTGATGGCCATCGACGATACCTCCGACCACATAGATCCAGCCGTCGCTATGCAGTGAACAGCCTGCGGCACCGCGTCTGCGCGAGACGGGGATTGTCGGCCCTTCTGTCCAGCGATCCGTTTCCGGTGCATAGATCATCACCGACTCGAGTGGCGTTTCGCGCGGAAATTCACCGGTCATTGTACCCAGCAACCAGATTTCAGTGCCTACGGTGACCGGTTGAAAATGGTGTATTTCGAGCGGTGGTGCTGATGCCGTTGTCCAGCTGCCGCTGGCTGGATCGAAAACGTCAACCGGTTGTATTCGTCTGCCGCCAAACAGGTAAAACTGACCGCGATACTCGGCAAAACCGTTTTCATGGCGGCAGTGAGGCTGGCCGTTGCAATCAACGGTAATCCACTTTGAGTCTGATGATGTCATTGCTGGAAATTGTTGCCCGGCGTTCCACTATAAACCGGGTCGCAACCCCGATCTGATTTTCTTTGTCGGGCCGGTGCCGGTCGGCGCTGTATCGGATCCGCTAGCCGGCCCGTTTACAACGTGGCAAAGCTGCTGGTTCACTCACTGTGGTGGCGCTGTCAATGGCCGCAACTGACACTTTGGACGCTGTATTTATCCGTGATAAGGTGGTGTCAGGACTCATGGACGGGAGCATGACGGATGGCAGAAAAAGCACCTCGACAGCGGTCACCTGTAAATACGGCCAAATATTTTGTAATGCGTCCAATTGAGTTGACGGACGCGGAGCTCATGGCTGACTGGTACCAGAAGATCGAGGATGTCTCTATATTTGACCGGCAATTGCCTCTGCCGATCAGCAGCAACCAGGTCTCTGTGCTGGTAAAGTCGCTGATTGATGATCAGCACAATGATAAATGTCAGTGGTTCATCGCCATAACGCCGGAGGGCAGCGCGGTGGGTATGACAGGTCTTGAGTCAATAAACATGCTGCACGGCCATGCCGTTCTGCCAATGTTCATCGCCGATAAGTGGCGTCGCAGCGGTGTTGGAATACGCATGGCGTGCATGATGATCGATCTGGCCTTCAGGCAACTGCGGCTGAATCGTGTCACCACTATGTACCGGAGTGACAATGCGGCGTCTGAAAAGCTGCTCGAGCGGCTTGGTTTCAGGCAGGAAGGCACAGCCCGTCAAGCCTGGTTTAATGAGGGGAAATATCGGGATCTGGTTAATGTCGGCATGCTGCAACAGGAATGGGAAGAAGTCAGGGCGCCTTTGCGCAGTGCGCTTGATCCGCAGGTGAAAGTACAATTGGGACGTTCCGACATGTGGTGCTGGCCGTGATAGAGGCCACCATGCCGTTATCAGCAATTAACCGGGTTTTTGGAGATACCACTCGCTAGTAACCAGTGATTCGAAAATGAACGAAACAACCGACATAGACGTGAATGGAAGCCACCCCCGGCGCTTGCGGGCTATCCTGTTTGCAGACGTCGCCGGATACTCGCGGATGATGGCCGCTGATGAAGACGGTACGTCTGTGCGAATTGCCAGCCTGATCGACAAATGCGAGCAATTGGGAGCAGCCAATCACGGCGAGTTAGTACAAGCGCGGGGCGACGGTTTGTTTTTCCTCTTTGACAGTGTTGTCGGTGCAGTACGTCTGGCGACTGATGTGCAAGCGCTGGCAGACGAGCTAAACCAGTCACTGGCGGATGATCAGAAAGTACTACTTCGAATCGGCGTGCATATGGGCGATGTGATTGAAGTGGGTAATCAGCACGTTGGCGACAGCGTTAATATTGCTTCCCGTATCGAGTCGAAAGCTCCGGCCGGCACGGTGTGTATTTCAGGGTCGGTTTACGAGCAGGTAAAACATAAGCTGAATCTTGGTTTTCAGTACATCGGTCGGATGGAATTGAAAAATATTCCGGACCCTATCGATATCTATAAAATCAATACCGATACCCAGGTCGTGCTGATGTCAGCCAGTCCGCGGCCGAGGGCAGATGCCCATGTGGGTCAGCCGCTCGAAGAAAGTCCAGTCGCCAGCAAGCCGATTATCGCAGTACTGCCCTTTAATAACCTCGATAATAGTGATCAAGATGATTTTTTTGCGGATGGTGTGACTGAAGATCTGATCACTAATTTATCGCGGTTCCATGCACTTGCTGTGATCTCCCGAAGCTCGACATTTGTCTATAAACATCAGGATGTGCCACTGAAACGTGTCGGGTCGGAACTCGGCGTGCATTATGTGGTTACCGGCTCGATTCGCAAATCAGCTACCCGGTTGCGGTTAACGGTTGAACTCTACGATTGCAAGACTGATCTGCCCATCTGGCGGGAGCGTTATAATCGCGTGGTCGATGATATCTTTGACCTGCAGGACGAAATCACAGACTTGATATCGGCTGCAGTCGCCATTCAAACGCAGTCGGCGTCGAGGGTACCCGGCCGGATTCAGGTGCCTGCGCTAATCGAATCGTACACGCTGGTGTTGCAGGGGCAGCAAAAGATATTCAAGTACGATAAAGAACAGAATTTTCAGGCTCGTGCTATGTATCAGGCGGCGTTGAGCCACGAGTCAGACTACAGCCGTGCGATTGCCGCGTTGTCTCGTACGCACAATCTGGATTGGCGCTATTCGTGGACCGAAGAGCCCGAAATGGCGCTGGAGAAAGCGCATGAACTGGCACAGGAATCCGTGCTGGTTGACCCGAGTGACGCGCGAGGCTACGGCGAGTTAGGTTTTGTTAACCTGTATCGTAAAGATCACGATGGTTGTCTCTCTGCGTTTGAAAAAGCGCTCTGGCTGAACCCGAACGACACCGATATCATGTCGAATATGGGTGACGCACTGGCCCATTGCGGCCGATCCGAAGAAGCAATCACGTTACTCAACAAAGCGCTGGTGCTCAATCCGTTTTATCCGGATCAATACCTCTGGTATCTGGGGGGCGCACAGTTCAACCTGAAGCAGTACGACGAGGCTGTCAGAACCTTGAAAAAAATGAACAGTCCTGCTGAAGGAAGGCGGCTTCTGGCGGCTTGTTATGCCTACATGGGAAAAAAAGACGAAGCCAGGTATCAGGCAGGCAAGGTACTGGAGGCCTACCCGAATTTCAGCCTCGATCACTGGGAGAAAGTACAGCCGGACGTTAACCCGGAAGACACTGAGCATTTTGTCAGAGGGCTGCGATTAGCTGGCCTGAACTAGCACTGGCGTAATAAACGCGCTCCAGAGCAACGTTCCAGCCGTAGTTGAAGCGCGTCACCCCCGACAACACCTTCAGGCGGTGCCGCCGTTGCTGCACCATAGACTGAAAGTTTCGTGTACCGCAATTAGTCAGCTTTACCCCCGCTGACGCGCCCGCCGCTGACACGACCACCGCTGACGCGACCACCGCTGACACGGCCTCCGCTGACGCGCCCGCCTTGTGCTGGATCTCTGAGTTCAACATCGAGAAGGATATCTTCCAGTGATCCGTTGAGTTCGTCAAAGCGGACTGAATCGTCAGTTTTGTCCATTCTCCATACTTTGATGGTGCCGGGGAAAGAATTCTGCACATCGGTTGGTGTTGCTTTGGTGAGGTTATCTCCGGTGCCGTCGAGTAGCAGAATGATAGGCGAATCGAGTCTGTAGAAGCCACCCTCGTAACCAAATCCTTAGACGCGTACAAAGTTCTTTGTGCTTTCGG
>CALKXD010000121.1 GCA_938003855.1 uncultured Granulosicoccaceae bacterium
GGTAGATCAAAGTGAGTTTGACTTTATCCGGGTAGATATAGTGATGGCAGTGTACATGCTACCGGGTTAACTCAATTTTTAACTGGACAGTTTGCCTTTCCAGGCACAGGGCTGTTTTGTTTTTATATTATCTTTTACAAAGTGCGGCAGCGGATTTCCCGCATTGCTTCATCACTAATCACGTACGGGTCAAACGTCGTTCTGCTGAATGGCTACAACCCGCGCGGGTGCACCATCGGCGTGGGGCAGGTTTATCGGCAGGGCACACAGTGTCGTTGTTGTGGTTGTGATCTGTCTTACGCCTCTAAGATATTCTATCAGGATGATATTGTTACGAAGTAATATATGATGGCTGACGTGTTCCTCGATAGGGCGAACCTCGCCGTCGAGCAATCGTCGGATGGTCCAGTCCTGTGGGAAATCAAATGCGATAGCTGACGGTCTGCGATTCAGTAACCAGTGGCAGGCCTGTGCAGACAGATAGGGGGCGTCTCGCCAGTAGGATTGCGTGAGCCAGTCGCGCTGTTCATCCCAACACGACCTAAACAATGCAATCTCCCCTGATTGCAGATGGTCGGCAGCGGTGGCGATGCGGTTGGCGGTTATTTCTTCGTTCGGGGAAACATCACTGATATCTATCACGCAAGCCTTGCCAACAACCTTTGTTAAGTCGAGATCCGACATTGTGGCGCCGCCGGGCACCATATGGCAGGGTGCGTCAATGTGGGTAAAGCCGTGGCAAGTGGTCGTTAATGAGCTGACTTCGAATAGATCGCCAGTGGAGAAATCGCCTTTTTTACCGCGAGAGACCGGCCAGCGGAAGTGACCTTCCTCGATGGGCATGGAGAGATCGATAATCTGCATTGTGATAAATCACCCGTTGGCCTGTGCTTGAACATGGTGCCGTGTAACATCGATAACTCCCGCAATGATACGATAGTTTCGTGGTGCAAATCATTGTTAGCGGGTGATGCCGAGGCCGATTGCCTCAGTCCTGTGCGGTCGATTTAATACTTACCAACCAGGTTCAAAAACCAGCCACGCACGTCGTAGTCATCCGTGGCTAGATTATCGTCAAAGCCGGTGAAATTGTAGCCGACCGAAAACTGCAGATGGGTACTGACATTGTATCCCAGGGCCAGCAACGCACCCTGCAGCAGGGTGTCGCTTGCGTCGGATTTAAGCCAGTGGTACGAGCCAATGACATCAGCGCCGAGCGGGGCTTTATAGCGCACTCGAAAAGCAGACAGCGCTGCATCGTTGGATACCCAGTCGCCCCCGTTTCGCTGCAGCCGGACCCGACCGTCACGGTGTGCCAGCTTGCCACCAATGCTCCATCGCTTGCCGAGTTCATACATGCCTTCGACGCTGTAGATCGATGAACGGGTATCGCTTGTGTCCGCTTGCGATAGAGGCGGGAGGTCGTGCAGGTAGGTCAGCCGGCCAAGCAGGTTGAATCGATCATTATTGACAGGACGGTAGGCAAAACCGACACCGGCTTCGGTGAATCTGGCATCATCGTCTGCCAGACGGTCGCTTGTCGATGAGGTATTCAGTCGGGCCTGCCAGCGCAGCGACGGTGATTGACGGTAGTCGAGGTGGTTTGTCATCACCCATTGATCTGTGTCTGTTGTGTCTGATTTGTCCCGGCGATATTCGAGTTTACTGCTTACGTGACTTGGCCCGTATTTATAGCTCAGCCCGGTGGAGACGGTATTGCGTCTTGTGATTGATGCCTGCTCGTCTTCGATGCGCGATGACTGGACCGATAACGTGCCGGTGGCGTGGCGATTAAAAGTGTTGCTCAAGCCGATAGTATTCGCGAGGCCGGTTTGCTTGTCATCGTCACTGAACTGGTGTTCTGTGTAGATTTTAAGATTGTCTGACAGGGTTTTTCTCTGACCCAGGGTGGTGGCATTGCGCAGTTCGTTCTGTGGGTTGTTGAGCAGACTGAAATTGCTATAGATACTGTAAGTGTCGCTCATTTTCCTTTCGGCACCTATCTGCAGGTTGGTGCCCCGATCCCCTGAACTGAGCTCTGTGCTCAGAGTCATTTTGTCGTCTATGCGTGCAGTAGCACCGGCGGTAAGCAGTGTGTTGTCGTTGTAGTTTCCGCTGCTCTGAAGAACGCCTTGAGCAATGCCGTAAACTGAAACCGAATCCGTTAACTTAACCTGCATTTTACCTGCTCCCAGTGTGGCAGACTCGGCTTCGCCAGAGGAAAATACCTCATCTCTGACGCGCCTTACCTCTGCGCTTAAGGTGGTATAGTCCGAGTATTTATAGTCGGCTTGAAATGCTGTGGTTGTTTCGCGGCTGGTGTTTTTCTTTTCCAGTTGTGTAGCGCGTCCAGACAATGTAAATGAGTCTCTGAGTTCTGCCACTACTTCTATACCACGGTCTGTGGTGTCTGTTCCGTTATCGAGACCCGCGGTTGAGAACCCGGCGTCGCGATACTTGCTCCAGGCGGCAACGACGATCGGTTTTTCAACAGACAAAATATCATTGGCAGTGACTCTGGCCTCCAGACCCACTGCCATGCCGGATGATGCACTGCTGTTGCTGTTAAACGGGGTAAAGGTCAGGCCACCGTCACCGGAATCGAAGCTGCCTGAATTCTGGCCGGACTCACTTTGCGCAACCTCGACTCTGAAATAGGTATTGTCAGTTTTCCTGACGGTGACATCGAGACCTTTGATATCGTAGTCTTCGTTGTCACGGTTTTCGTGCGCCCAGGTACCGCCAACTGCGATGTGATCTGTGATCCATTGCTTGCCGCGTACCCCGAAGGTGGCGTCGCCTTCACCGACCGTCGACGGTGCGTACTCGTAGTCAACCACCAGGAAGGTATTGTCGTCCGGTTGCGGCTCGTCGCGAATAATCGACGGACCGCTGCTGGTGGATACACTGAGCAGTGGCCTGGTCAGAAGGATACGGCCCTGAAATTCGTCGAGTTCATAGTCACGGCCGCGTACCAGCGCTATTTTCTGCAGCACCTGCTCTGACGAGTTTCGTCTGACTTCAATCCAGATTTTTTCAGACCCCAGGACAATATCCTGATCGCGCAGGTAATAAAGGCTGCCGCCGGTGGCCTCGAACTCATTGTGGCGGAAACGGGTCTGTGACTCGGACATGAAGGCTGAGATCTGTGTTTTAGTGTCGCCGAGTGTTGTGGTTTTGTGACTGCGATGCTGTAACCGGGCACCATAGAGACTGCGATTAAACGCTGCATATTCGGTTCCGCTGAATGCTGTATTGAAGTTCCCCCACAGTGCGTGGGATTTATCCCAGTCAACCCGTAGATAGAGTTTACCCTGGCTATCGGTGTCTTCGACGATGGTTGAGTCATCGCCATACAGCAGATAGTACTGATCCGGGTCAATTCTTCGGAATACGCTGCTGGCATCTTTGCGGTGGAAGTTGTTGAATAGTTCCGAGACATCTTCTGTGCCGGTGTCCATTTGCGCGGTGATCAAATATTTACCGCGAACTTTACCTTTGAGATAAAACGCTAAGCGACCGTCGACAAATATGTCGCCGCCGTAGTGGTCTTCATCAACGGCTAACGGTTCTATACTGCCGCTGACGTTGTTTTTTCCGATAGTGAGATCTGCCATACCCACCATAAAAAAGTAGTTGGGTTTAACGTCAATATCGAGTTTTTTGCGCGAGGTTTCACCGGTTACAGATTCTGCTGAGATCTCGAACGCATGGTTGCCCGGTGGCAGAATATACTGCGAGGTAAACCCGTCTTCGCTGTTTATGGCAATCTTTTCGCCATTCACGTTAACCGTTTGAATGCCGTTCAGGTCCTGGCCGCGGACGGTCACAGTACTGCCGGTTACGTCGATTGACTGCCGGGTATAGTTACGGTTGTAGGTCTCCAGATCTTCACTGAGCGATTTTACAGAGACCTTGTCCGTCGCCTGTAGTGATCCGGGGTCAGCTGTGAGCAGATCATTGGTTGAAACAAAAGTGATGGTGCTTGTTTCTGTTTGATCAAAGTTACCTTTAGTGTCAAAGACCCGCAGGGCAATGTCATAGGTGTCGTCGGCGATCAATGCCTGGTCTGCCAGCCTACCGTGTTTGGTGGTACCGTCCCATTCTATCTCGGTGATGGTTCCTGATAATGTACCTTGCAGAACATGCAACGGCGTACTTTCCGGCGTGCTGTTGGCGGGCAGAATCAGTAGCTGCCAGCGGTCTATAAAGTGTCCGTAGTTGGTTGCGATTGAGATGGTTACCGGATTTTTCAGAGCACCATGCTCAATGGCCGCTGTGGCGGGGACTTTTATACCGAGCACAGGCTCGATTGTGGTCGGGTCTCGCGATACCCAGTAGTGACCATTACCGCTGTCAGAATATCTGTCGGCGGCTTCAATAGCGGTTGCAACCGGCAGTGCGTCGGGTCGGGGGTGTGTGGTTTTAAGGCTGACGTCAACCCGCCGGCTTCCCTGCAGTGTATTGCCGGCGTGTGACTGAGGACCGGGGTTTCCTTCACCGTAGGTGATGATCCGCAACGAGTAGGGGGCTTCCTTTTCGCAGTCGTCGTAGAGGCAGTTAGGGTGTAATGCGAAACTGTAGCGTGGTTCGACTAGCGTGGCTGTACCACTGATCACGGCACAGGAGATTGCAATATTCAAGTAGTTTAATTTGATCACCGATCAGCCTCCGGATTGGCAGCTGGATCGATTTCCACGCGGATTCTGGACATCAGCTTTTTACCCAGGGCGCGCGCAAGGATATCGCGAACAGTATCTGCTCTTTGGTGCGCCAGAATGGTGTTGTACTGGGCGCTGGCGCGGTTGTCGGTGTGAGCCGAGATTGTAATGACGCCTCCGCCATACTCACGAAGCGCGTCAATTATATCGGCCACGACACCGCGTTGATCGTCACGTATAGACGCATCGTCGGTATCGAAGAAAATGGAACCCAGCTTGACTTCAACTGCTTGTCTGGCGGCGGCTGTGTGAGGCTCGCAGCCGTGTGCATACTGATCCATTGGTTCCGGCAGGAAAACACCGAAGTTCATTCTGTTCAGTGCTCTATTGTCGATCCTCAGCACGTAAGGGTTTTCTGTCGTGAATAGCGCGTTGGCTGGCAGAGATGCAGGATCGACCTTGAGAATGAAGTTACGCCCGTTTGCCGTGTTTCCGGCGTCAACATCGGGAATACTGAAGCGGCCATACCCGTCAGCGGCTATCAGCAGTCCGCTGGCGGTGGCAAGTCTTGCACCGGGGATACCGGTCTCGCCAATACCCAGATTACTGAGCGTGATTTCGATGATGTCTACGGGGTCAGTGCCGGTAGTGCTATCGGCAAGCGTTGGTATGCCGATGGTGTGGCGGGTACAGACTTTTATGTCCTGCGCATTTATGCCGCGCGCCCGGTCACCAATGTGTCGTTCGGTAACTGAGCCGTTATTGTCTATCTCGATTCGAGTGCCTTCGCGGGTAGAGATTTCAAAGCGGTTATCGTTTGTTGCCGGCATGTTCACCACCACTGCCGTGCTGGCCGGGTCGTCATTGATGCTGCCACGCGCGGGCAGATCGGGTAATTTCAGTGTGACGTAGTAGGGGCTCTGAATGGTTACCTGTGTTGCAGTAGCGGGATCCTGAATACCGTCTTTGTCGCGATCCCAGAATACCTTGCCAGTCAGCGTGGCCTGGCTTAATACGGTATCTGCGACGAGCTCTACACCCGCGACTGCTTCGTTACTGGCCTCTCCGTTAGGGCCACTGGCTTTTACCCTGTTGGTGTAGTAACCACGGACCACGCCGGTGCCGACGCGCATCATATAGCTGATGCGTATCGACTCTTCAGGTGCCAGATCAATCTGACCGAGTGTCATGGTATTGGTAATCGCCGCATCCAGCGGCGTGATGACATCGTCTGCGGTGCCGAGTTCCAGATCCGCGCCTGTTCTGGTGAGCAGTACTGTGTTCGGCACGTAGGAAAAACCTGCGGGCGGGGTATCTATAATTTCGATATCCAGCGCCGGGGCCTGCTTGAGATTTTCAGCGGTTATCGTGTACTTCAACAGACCACCGACAGAGGTGCTCCGCTGGCTGGTACTTTTAGTCAGCAGAATTTCGGCGTCGTTGGCTCTGGCGTCAATCGGCAGGTGATTGAAAATGACATTCTGATCCCCCGATTCGAGCGCAAACTCGATGAAGTATCGGGTGTCGTCTCCGACTTGCGGGGCGTCTGGCTGTGGCTGGATCTCACAGGCATTGGTGTTGCTGAGTGCATCGACGGTACATAGTGATTCATTGTTGTTTGAATCGAAGGTTCCAGACACCGCACAGCCGATCGCAGCGCTGCCGCAACCTGCTGCACCGACCGGTCTGATGATGGCGGAGAAGTCCGGGTGATAGGCCGCTGGCGCACTGACTATTTCCAGCCGATAAACATCGGCACTGGCACAAGTGCTGTGTGCCCCCGGTATAACATCGAATGCATACAATCCGTCGGCGGCAGTTACCTGACCTTGTTGATTGTCGCGTAGGCAGGTCGCATCGATTACTGTGCCAGTCGCATTCACCAGATGGAGCGTTACCCCCTCAACGGCGGAGCGTTCGATGCTGTCGTAGACAACCCCGCTCGGATCAACTGGCAACGGCAATAGCACTGTCTGACCGGCGACAACCGGCCCGGTTGTTTGTACGCTGTCCATGAAAACGCCGTTGACATTATAAAACTCTATAGTGTATTCACCGGGAATCAGATCTAGAAACTCATACTCACCGTTTTCATCTGTGGTGGTTATGGCAACCACCCGGCCATCGCTATCCAGCAGGTTCAACGTCCAGTCGGTTTTTCGGGTTTCATCGCTGTTAACCTGGCCGTCTTTGTTGTGGTCAAGCCAGGCTGTGCCGGTTATAGAGGCCGGTGATTCGTAGGTAATGGTGACCGTGGCGCGGTTTGATTCGGCGTTGGTAGAATCAAACACAGTGTATTCAACGGGTGTCGGGTTGCGCAGATAACCCGCATCCGGTGTGAAGGTGATATTGCCGGTAACCAGGCTGACCCGCCAGACACCTTCACCGGCGACAGGCAGAACGGTTACCGATGCATCGGTCTGCGGATCAACAAGAGTCACTGTCACCGGGTCGAGATTTTCCTCCGGGTCCGAGTCATTGCTCAGAACGGCGACGACTACCGGTTGGGCCAGCGGTTGGTTGAGTGCCTCATCATCTACCGCCAGTGGAGCTGTTTGCGGATAATCAACGGTAATACTGGCCTGATTAGATACCAGCCCGGTAGTGTCTGAAATCGTGTAAAACACGGGAGTCGGGTCACTGAAAAATCCCGACAGTGGAGTGAAGGTTACGCCACCTGTTTCATTGTCTATTTGCCAGTAGCCCTCGCCAGCGACGATCAGGTTGTCGGTATCGCCATCACCGTCGGTATAGGTTGATCGGGCATCGGTAAACGTAACGGTACGGGCATCGAGATCATTCTCGGGATCAGTGTCTGCACCCTCGCCGTTGTCGGCCAGAACGTTCACCGTGGTTGGATTTTCCGGTGACGGCACAGCCGGGTTTACTTTCACATCGGCCTTCGCCAGTGGTGCTGTCTGCGGGTAGTTGATACTGAGCCCGGCGGCATTGGACACCTGACCGCTGCGATCGCTGATGGTGTAGCTAACCGGGGCCGGATCGTCGGTGTAACCCACCTCAGGCGTGAAGGTCACCGTACCGGTGTTGTTGTCTGCTATCCAGCTGCCAACGTTTGCGACAGTAAGGCTGTCGAAGTCGCCATCACCATCGGTATCCAGTGCGTCTGGGTGGATCAGGCTAACGGTTGTGTCGTCTTTGTCGTTGTTGATATCACTGTCGTTGGTGCCACCGGGCAGGGTGACCGGGACCGCACTTATCTCAGAGCTCACGTGGTCTGCGGTGGCGACAGGTGGTGTAGTTATCATCTGAACGGTGATCACGCCACTGTCAGCGCCGATGCTCTGCCCGCCGGGGTCAATTGAACTGACTGACGCCAGATTGTCTATTTTTGTTGCCGCGATGTCGGCATCTACGACAGTGCGTATGGCCGTACAGTTCATCTGATCGCCCGGTTCCAGGGTGAACGGGCCTGTGGATAATTGTGCAGAAACCGGTTGACCCGGTGGCAGACAGCGCAGGCTGCCCCGGTCCGCCAGTGGGTCGCTTATCGTGACCTCTGTGAGTGGCAGATTTCCGGTGTTGCTGACCAGAAAGGCATAGTTGATGATGTCACCGGCGATGGTAAAGCCTTCTTCCACAGCGGTTTTTACGATTTTTATTGCGGGCTGCTGGCTTATACCGGTCTCTGCGGAGTCGCTAAGTGTGCCGGCCTCTGCGGTATCGACAGTCACAGAATTAACCAGCGCTGTTCCTGCAACAATATCTGCCAGTGACGCGGAATAACCCGTGTTGTACGTCCAGGTCTCACCGACATCCAGCGCGCTGGCAATGCCAACATCACCGGTCGGTCCGGTTAACAGTGTTGTTGTGCCATCGGGGAGTTGATCGCTGACGACGACATCGGTCAGGGTGATGTTGCCGGTGTTGCTTATCGTTATCCGGTAGGACAGCAACTGTGGTTCAGAGATAGTTTGTTGCTCAACAGTCTTTTCAACACTAAAGCCCGGTGTGCTGGTGATGGTGGTGGTAGCGCTTGCGGTATAGAGGTCTGTGCCTGTCTGCTCACTGGTAACAGTGACGGTATTGTTCTTCGGTGACCCGGCGTCTATGTCACTTTGGCCGACGCTGTACGTTGTGGTGTACTGCCATGTTTCTGCGACGTCGAGGGTGCCGATAGCTCCGCTGTCATTGAGCGGGCCCACCAGTACGGCGGTTGTACCGTCGGGAAGTGTGTCTACCGGTGTGACGCCGGTCAGGCTGGTATTGCCGGTGTTGATGACGTCAATAACATAGCTGACAGTGGCAGGTGCGCTGAGCGTTGCCTGGTCTGCGGTTTTGGTCACCCGTATTTCAGGGGCGCTGCTGACGACTGTTGTCGCCGATGCGGTTTGCGGATCTGCCTCTGCCGGGTTAACGCTGATGGTGTTGGTGAGATCAGCGGTGGTGTCTATATCGGCCTGGGTTACCTGATAGGATGAGGTGTAGTTCCACGATTCGCCGACATCCAGTACACCTGCGACACCGGTGTCGCTGGATGGGCCATTGAGCTCTATCACCGAACCATTGGAGTACTGATCAGTCATTGCGACATCACTCAGTGTGACGTTGCCGGTGTTGGTAATCTCTATCCTGTAGCTGAGCAGGCCGGGAGTGCTGACAGACGTCCGGTCGACCGTTTTTGCAACGGTGAAGGCGGGTGTTGTGACTATTTCCGTCGTTGCGGAATCGCTCTGAGGGGTTGTGCCGGTTTCATTGCTTACCACTTCAACGCGATTAACCAGATCCACTGCAGAGTCAATAGTGTTCTGATCCACCGGGTAGCTGATGTTATAGATCCAGGTTTCGGCAACGTCCAGCACACCCGCGGTGGCACTATCGGCAACAGGCCCGGCGGGGGTGACGTCGGTGCCATCGGGCAGGTAATCCGTGACGGTCACGCCGGTGAGCGAGAGATTGCCGGTGTTTTCGACCGCTATGGTGTAGTTCAGCGTTGCTGGTGCTGACAATGAAGGGCTATCGACGGCTTTGGTGACGGTGAAGCCTGGTTTCGATACTATAAGTGTCTCGGCTGTTGCGGTCCGCGCAGCGCTGCCGGTTTCCAGAGCCGTAACTGTCACCGAATTGATCAGTGCGTTGCCGCTATCGATATCGGTTTGGGTCGCTGTATAGCTTGTGGTGAACTCCCAGCTTTCACCCGGGGAGAGTTGTGCGGGTTGTCCGGTATCGCCAGCGGGACCGGTGAGCGTCGCGGTTGTTCCATCCGGCAATGTATCGGTGGGGGTGATCCCCGTGAGGGTCTGGTTGCCAGTGTTGGTCACAGCTATGGTGTAGGTCAGTGTTGACGGTATTGCTACAGAAGGTTGGTCGACTGCCTTAGTTACGGTCAATGCCGGCCTCTGTGAAACCGGCACGGCGACGGAGTCTGATACCGCTGGCAACTCATTGGTTGATACGGTAACGGTGTTATCTATATCGGCGTCACCGCCTCCGTTGGTATCGATGTCGGATTGCTGGACCTGGTAAGTTCCCTGCCATTGCCATATTTCGTTGGCGCCCAGGATGCCGTCGTTATTTGTATCGCCGCTGATCAGTGACATATCCGCGTCGGCGATAATGCTGTCGGCCACGGTGACATTGGTGAGACCGAGCAGACCCGGGTTTTCTGCGGTAACGGTGTAAGTGATTTGATCCCCCGCCGCGATCGGGTCAGACAGCGCCGAGGTATCAGCGGATTTGGTGATTTTCAGGCCTTTTGGCAGAACCACCACGCTTGCGGTGTTGTTGGCTGTGTTGTTTTCGAACTGACCCGGAGAGGCGGCGACAACACCGGTGTTGGTGTATTGCGCCGCAGCCATGCCATTCACTGCCGAGACTACCGGGTTGGATATAGTGAAGCAGCACAAGCCGACAGCGACAGCGGTCAGCTGTCGCTTTGCTCGTCTAAAATGGAGTGGCCCGGGTATCAAGGGGCATTCACTATGACATCGAATGTCAGTGTCACCGGGCTGCCTGCCGGGACTGTGGCCAGAGTCCAGCTCAGTCCTGCACCGGTCGGATCGCTATCGTCATTTGCCGTGCCGCCGGCGATAGACCCTGCGACGTAGGCAAAACCCGGCAGCACGATATCGGTTACCGTCGCGTTGGTGGCAACATCGGGACCAGCGTTGCTGATGGTCAGCGTGAAAGTGACTGTGTCGCCAATGTTCGGGGTGATGTCACTCACCACTTTTGTTATCGATAGATCAATGCCAAGGTCGTTGTTTATAATTTCACACACCACCGCCGCCCCCGGAGCCAGAGTTACCTGAGTACCGGTTGCGGTACCCGACGTCGGGAGTCCGCTCGTCAGTCCGTTGCTGTCACTGCAGGACCAGGTTCCCTCTGCGTAGCGGGGCAGATCAAGCTCGGTGATGCTGATGACTGTGTTAGCCATAACATCTATCGGTGTGCCGCTGGTCACTTCTGACCCGTCTATAGAAATATCAAAGTCTTCGACCGCTTTGTCGCCGCCGTTGTCGTTGATGACGGTTTTGATCAGTGTCAGTGTGGGTGAGATATCGTTGTTGGTAATCCCGCAGGTCACAATGGCACCTGACGCGAGTGTTATCAGCTCTCCCGATGCCGCACCGGTGGTTGGCAGATCAGCGGTAAGTCCGGTGCTGTCGGAACAGCTCCAGGTACCTGCCAGATAACCGTCGGGCTCAAGTTCACTGATCGTAATGGCGGTGTTGGCGACTACCGTCTGCGCGGTGCCTTCGGGGACTTCTGTGCCGTCGATGGAGAGATCAAAATCGTCAATCGTCAGCGCGCCACCGTTGTCGTTTATCAGTGTTTTGGTCAGCGACAATGTGGGTGCAATATCGTTGTTGGTGATCATGCACGTGACATCGGAACCGGGAGCAAGTGACAACGAGTCTCCAGTGGCGACACCGGCAGATAACAGACCGGTACTTAAACTGTTTGCATCGGTGCAGGCCCATGTGCCTTCGGTATAACCGGGGTAATCCGCTTCACCGATGGTGATCGCGGTGTTTGCCAGAACAGTTTGCGGGCTGGCACTGGCGGCAAGTGCGCCGTTGAGCAGCATGGTAAAGTCGGTATTGGTCAGCAGGCCACCGTCATCATTGATTACGTTCATGATCAGAGTCAGTCTGGGGCTTATATCATCATTGACGATGGCGCAATTCACGTTTGAGCCCGGGGCAAGCGTCAGATCGGTTCCGGTAGCCGTACCAGCGTCGGGTAGGTTTGTGGTCAGGCTGTTACTGTCCACACAAGACCAGCTACCGTGGGTATATCCGGCAACGTCTAACTCACTGATGGTGATACTGCTATTTGCAGTAACGGTTTGTGCGACGCTGGCGGGGACTTCGTTGCCGTCGATGGACAGCTCGAAATCTGCGATGGTAAGCGCTCCTCCATCGTCGTTTATGACGGTTTTAGTCAGTGTTAGTAACGGTGCGATATCATTGTTTGTGATTTCACAGACGACCGCTGAGCCTTCCTGCAGATTGACCGTTGTCGCCAGGGCGTCGCCACCGGTAGGCAGTCCGGTGGTCTGGCTATTCTGGTCACTACATGCCCAGCTGCCATTGGTGTAGCCGGGCAGGTTGAGTTCACTGATGATGAGATCGGTATTCGCAGCGACCGTATTTGACACACCACTGGTGACGACGTTGCCGTCTATAGAGAGATTGAAATCTCCGACGGTTAAATTGCCCCCGTCATCATTAATCAGCGTTTTTGTCAGCGTTAATGTGGGTGCGATATCTGAATTAGTGATCGAGCAGGTGACTTCGGCGCCGGGCTTGAGTTCAATGCTGACGCCTGTTGCGGCACCGGCCGTTGGCAATCCCGGAGTCAGGCTGCTGGCATCGACACATGACCAGCTACCTGCAGAGTAACCCGGCAGGTCTAACTCGGAAATAGTCACAGCGGTGTTGGCCGGTACATTCACCGGTGTGCCGGACGCGACCGCGGTGCCGTCAATAGCGATATTGAAATCAGCAATCTCCAGTGCGCCTCCATTGTTGTTTTGAAGCGTTTTTACAAGCGTTAGCGTGGGCTGGATGTCGTCATTGGTAATACTGCATTGCACAGCAGACCCGGGTACCAATGTCAGAAGCTCGCCTGACGCGTCGCCGTTAGCTGGTAAACCTGTTGCCAGACCATTGGCATCAACACAGGACCAGCTGCCGCTGGTGTATCCGCCCGTTACTGCTTCACTGACTTCGATTGCGGTGTTGGCCATGACCGGAATAACCTGACCGCTGGTGACAGGTGTTCCGTCAATCGATAGATCAAAGTCTCCTGCCACTAGATCACCGCCGTTGTCGTTTACGACGGTTTTGACCAGAGACAGTGTCGGTGTGATATCGTCATTAGTTATCTCACAGGTCACGGCTGATCCCGGTTTGATCGTCATTGAGACTCCGGTTGCCGTGCCGGCATCGGGTAAGGTGCCGGTTAGAGCATTTGCGTCAACGCAACTCCACGACCCCTCGGTATAGCCCGCAAGATCAAGCTCGCTAATCGTCAGCGGTATGTTGGCGGTAATTGTCTGAGCGGTATTGTGCGCGACGGCAGTGTTGTCTATCGCTAAGCCGAAGTCTGCGGCAACCCGATCACCACCATTGTCATTGATGATCGTATTCACCAGCGTCAGCGTGGCCGGAATATCATTGTTGGTTATTTCGCATTGCACGGCAGAGCCGGGTTTCAGATTAACGGTCGTGTTGGCAGCACTTCCGGCAGTGGGCAATCCGGTTGTCTGCGCGTTGCCATCGGTGCACGACCAGGCGCCTGAGTCATAGCCGTCGACGATAAGCTCGCTGATCGTGATATCGACATTCGCCAGTACGGCCTGCGCAATGCCACTGACTGCTTCAGAGCCATCGATTGAGATGTCGAAATCTGCAATGGTCAGGTCACCGCCGTTGTCATTGGTGAGTGTTTTGGTCAGGGTGAGTGTCGGGGCGATGTCATTGTTGGAGATCTCACAGGTGACGGCTGCCCCTTCGGAGAGCTCAACCACAGTGCCGGTGGCGATGCCTGCTGTTGGTAGACCGGTGGTAAGCCCGTTGGCGTCAACACAGGCCCATGTGCCTTCTGTGTAGCCACCATCATCAACTTCACTGATCGTATACGGTACGCCGGCTGATAACAGGTTGGCCACGCCATTAGTGACTTCTGTTCCGTCTATAGAAATTTCAAAATCGTCAACCGTCAGCAGCCCGCCGTCGTCATTAACGATGGATTTTGTAAGCGTTAGTGTGGGGGCAATATCGTCGTTAATGATAGAACACGTAACCTCCGAACCGGGCGCGAGAGTGACGCTGGTGCCAATCGCGGCGCCGGCTGTTGGCAGTGCCGTTGCCAGCCCGTTTGCATCCACACAGCTCCAGGTACCCGCGGTGTAACCCTCTATTGCCAGTTCAGCAACGGTGATAGAGGTGTTGGCGTCGACTGATACAGCAGTGTTGTTGCTTGCCTCTGTGCCGTCGATAGAGATATCGAAATCGTCAATAGTCAATGATCCGCCGTTGTCATTGGTCAGTGTTTTTGCAAGTGTCAGTGTCGGTGCTATATCGTTATTGCTGATCGAGCAGGTAACCTCTGCGCCGGCGGCCAGCGTCACCGGTGTGCCGGTTGCGTTGCCGGCGGCAGGCAGGCCCGTAGTCAGGCTGGTGGCGTCAACACAGGCCCATGTGCCAGTGGTATAGCCGGGTAAGGCCAGTTCACTGATTGTCAGTACGGTGTTGGCTGCAACGGTCTGCGCTGTGCTGGCTGGTACCCCTGAACCCTCTATCGAAAGATCAAAGTCTGCAATAGAGAGGTTGCCGCCGTTGTCGTTGGTGAGGTTCTGTACAAGAGTCAGTCTAGGGGCGATATCGTTGTTGCTGATTTGACAGGTGACCTCGGCTCCCGGACTGAGTGTTACCACGGTCGACGATGCGAGGCCTGCAGTGGGTAGTCCGCTGGTCAGACCACTTGCGTCTAAACATTCCCAGGTGCCTTCTGCATAGCCTGGATCGTCGAGTTCACTGATGGTGATTGGCGTATTGGCACTGACCGGCTGAGCCAGTCCGCTGGGCACCACGGTGCCGTCAATGGCGGGGTCAAAATCGGCGGCAGTCAATGTGCCACCATCATCGTTGACAACGGTTTTGGCCAGTGTCAGCGTTGGTGCTATATCATTGTTAACGATGGTACAAACGGTGGATTCGCCAAATGCGAGAGTGATTTCACCGTCGTTATAGGTGTCTTTACTGAGTGTTCCGGTGCTGCAACTCCACAGCCCTTCAGTGTAGCCGTCTACATCTGCCTCTGCCAGAGTGTAGGTTCCGGGAGCGACATAAAGCGTGTCGGATGTGAATGTGGTTGTGGATCCGGCCGTTGTACCTGAATCGAAAGACAGCGCACCGGCACTGGAGTTAATCCCGAAATCTACCAGTGACAGGGTGCCGCCATCGTCGTTTATGACCTGTTTTACAATGATTATTTCAGCATTGGGAGTCACGCCGACTGTATTGCTGTTGTTGGCGTTGTTGATTTCGAATTGATCTGCCGAGGGTGACACCACGGCCGTATTTTCGTAGTCTGACAGCGTCATTGGGTATGCGACCATTGGGATCAGCATTAACCCGAGCACACTCAGACGCGGAGCACTGAACTCCTTTTCAAGAAGCGTGTGCCTGATGGTTTTATAGAATCGATCTGTTTTAGTATTTTTTATCATGATCTAATTGCCCGCTGTCCCGGCATACTCAAGGAGCGATTACAGTTGCTTTAAAGGTTAAAACTTCCGTCGTGTTTGGGGCCAGGCTGGCAATTCCCCATTCGAGGCCGGTTCCCGCTGGTGACGTCTCTAGCATTGTCGAGCCACCTGTCATAGAAGCTGTGACGTAGCTGAAACCGGCTTTTACGACATCGGTAACCTGAACATCTGTCGCGTTGTTCGGACCGTTGTTAGTCACTTTGATCGTGAAGGTAACGGTGTCGCCCGCATTGGGTGAGCTGTCGTCGACGGACTTAAACACCTCGAGGTCAACGCCCCGGTCATCATTAATAAATGTACAAACGACGTTTTCCCCGTCTGTTATGTCCAAACCGTCTGATCCGATTGTGTCAATGCCATTGCATGTGATCTCCATCAGTGCGTAGCCCTGGGCGCCGGTTTCGGAGAGCGTGTAACTTCCGGGTAGAACACTGGTGTTGGTAATGGCAGTGGCGCCGTGCGGGCCGCTGGTGGATACGCCGCTGGCGTCTTCAAAACTCAGAACGAAATCACCGACCAGTGCGGTGCCGCCATTGTCGTTGATGACAATTTTTTCGAGAGTCAGGAATGCTTCCGGCGGAGGGACGAAGAGGTCGTCATTGATGAGCGTGCAAACTGCGGAGTCACCCGCACTCAGTGTTATCGTTGTGCCGGTTAAGGTTGTACCAGTGCAACTCCATGACCCCAGGTAACCGCCCGGACCGGTCTCCGATAGCGTATAGGTGCCGGGGCTGACTGTGGCCTTTGTTATATCTGCATCACCACTTTTACCGGCGATGGCATCTGCGCCACTTGCGATTAAGTTGAAATCAGTGGTTGTTGATGAACCACCGTTGTCGTTAACGACCTGCTTTAACATAGTGAGTTCCGCCGTGGCGAAAACCCAGTAGTCGATAATTTCTTTGGTATGGCTACGTGAGGTGTCTGCCGCGAAAACTTCTTCATCGATGGCAAGCGTGATTTGATTGGCTGAAAGCGGATCCGATCCATACAGGACAGCCCATGATCCGTCGCCACCATCCTCACCGACCTGATTTAGTACGCCGACGGTGTAGTTGCCGTTAACGGTATAGGTATACCCGCTGTTTGAGGCGTTATTGCCGGCGATTGAATCGCTGCCCCTGGCAAGCGCATAGGCAATACCGTTTACGCTGCCACTGCCTGCTTCGGCTACCAGGTAGCCGATAGTCTCTGGAGCTCGCGTGCCGGCAATCTGACCAATGTGCTTACCGACGCAGATTCCGTCTGAGTGTCCGCTGTTATAGGGCTCATTGGTCCGTGATTCACAGTCTGATGCGGTAAAAACACTGGCACGGTTGTCCTGATTGCTGATCACCTGTCCGAGTACGACGTGGTTGGTATAGGTGTTGGTGATGGTCGCGCTGACATCTTCCATCAAGGACTGAGTCCAGCCTCCATCAGTCGCACTCCGCCCCACCGTCTTGTCCGACTCAACGGTATAGGCTTCGTATTGACGGCCATCCGGCAAGGTGTGTGCGCCGCTGTCGGTCACCAGACAATGCACATCTGCGGTGACTGCTGTGGAGTCCTCCCATCCCTGAATCCGTATGTCGAACGTGTTTGTACTTATGTTTCGAATACGAACGACTGCCGGGGTGTAGTCGTAATTCGGGGACGATCCCGAGAAGGACTGCAGGTTATATGTGCAAATTGGAATCGCACTGGAGTAGTTGTTCGATAGCGTGACGGTTTGCCAGTTGCTCGATACCGATCTGAGCAGGTGTACCTCAAGGTCAGCGGTAAGCACAGCAGCATGCGTGTTGGTTAGCAGTCCGCAGGATGCAAACAGAATTGCCGCTGTTGCGATAACCGATCGGTGAAACAGATCCCCGATTTGACTGCCTATTGAGTTGAACTGCTGCTGCAAAACATCGTTCCTGAAACGTCATCAACGCGGGCTGGCATCAAGGAGCCAGTTCTTAATTAACGCCAGTTAATAAGATCCGTCGAATTATTTGAGACGTTGAGTCGCAAGGCGTAACGAAAAATGGATTTACAACTCTTATACCAATCAACCAAT
Organism: uncultured Granulosicoccaceae bacterium; assembly: GCA_938003855.1. Classification (GTDB taxonomy): domain Bacteria; phylum Pseudomonadota; class Gammaproteobacteria; order Granulosicoccales; family Granulosicoccaceae. The sequence goes on from CALKXD010000121.1 coordinate 17,441, forward strand.
GTTTGGTTGACCTGTCCGGGTTTACAATCGTTTACCTGGGCGGGCTGTCACATCCCGTAGAAATGTTCAGAAATCCACGTTTTTTGCGTAAAGTAAATTGCAGTTGTGAGTTGTTGGTTGCTGTTAAAAAAAGTAAAGCGCTTTCAGTGGCGTGATTGTGGCGGGTTGGAATGGCGTTTGTGTTGGTTGCATGCGCGAATTTATAGAGTATTGTCTTGAACCGCTGCAGGATCGCTGAAGTTCCGGCGACGGGTGATCTGTATAACCTGTGTTTTGCAATGAGCTCTAGGGTCGTGGATTCGGGTGGGTTCTAAAGTAGACCAGGCAACCAGTTCAGCTGTGTGCGATCAGTGTTCCGGTAGGTACTGGTAGGGAGCTGGCGGTTGCGATCGTTCAGAAGAGGCTGTCGGTGGCAGCTCCAGCAGGTGAATTTCGGAATCCGCTCCGGTGTGCGACCCGATACCGCAGGGTGCTGCACTGACAGAATTGGCCGATGTTGCTACCGCGTCACTTCAGGGTGATAAGACTTGTAGATGCCGCTAATTGAGCGGGGGTACTGATCAGCACATGTCGGTAGGGTTGTCACCCGTGATCCGCTGAAGGAGTCTGTTATAGACGATATCACAAGCAGCAATTGTCACTATTGCAGTGAATGCGAAATTGCTGTGATTCAATCAGGCGAAGGAAGTTTGTCCAGCCAATCGGTTCGCATCTCCGGAACCGAGTCCAGTAGTAGTTGCGTGTAAGGGTGATACGGGGGAGTCATGACGTCGCTAGTCGTGCCGTATTCCACGACTTTTCCATCGCGCATGACGGCGATCGTATCTGCCATTTTAATAATCGTAGAGATATCGTGAGAAATGAAAATATAGCTCACACCGATGCGGTTCTGCAGACTCCGCAGAAGTGACAGTATTGATTTAGCGACAACGGTGTCGAGCGCGGAGGTGATTTCGTCACAGATAATCAACCTGGGGTTGGCAGCCAGTGCACGCGCCAGGTTAACACGCTGTTTTTCACCACCAGACAGTTCCCGGGGGTAACGCTGTGCAAACCCGGCGGGGAGTTCGACCATATCGAGTAGTTCGGCCACGCGTTCGTCAATGGCGGACCGTGACAGGTTAAAATAAAATGCCAGAGGCCGACCGAGTATTTTTTTTATTCGGTGGCGGGGGTTTAACGCGACGTCTGCCATTTGAAACGCAAACTGAATACTGCGCAGTTGCTCACGGTCGCGCAGATGAATAGCACTATCGAGCGGTTGTCCAGCCAGTGATATTGATCCGGATTTGATGTTCATTAATCCGGATATGACCCGGCCCAGAGTGGTTTTGCCGGAGCCTGATTCGCCAATGACACCAATTGTGCGTGATGCATAGGCGTCGATGCTTACGCTTTGCAGTGCCAGAAACTTATGTGCTCTGCCGTACCCTGCGGTAACGGTTTTGACCGTCAGCAGTGGTAGAGAGTCCGGGGGGGCGGTGTTTACCTGCAGCGTGCGGGGTTCGGGCAGGTGCCCGGGCATCACATGAGCCGCATCTATCAGTTGGGCTGTGTAGGCCTGTTGCGGATGATTGATTATCTGGCTGATCGGCCCGTGTTCTACCGTGTGGCCGTCTTTCAATACCAGGACGTCGTCGGCGATCTGCGCTACAACAGCGAGGTCGTGACTCACATAAATAGCCGAGGTGTGTTTGCTGCGAATGAGTTTTTTAAACGACCGCAGTACTTCAATCTGTGTTGTGACATCGAGTGCTGTTGTGGGCTCGTCCAGAATCAGCAGAGTGGGGTCGCAGATCATTGCCATTGCTGCCATCAGGCGTTGCAGTTGTCCGCCACTCACCTGATGCGGGTATCGATCACCGATAGTTTCGGGATTTGGCAGATCAAGCTCACGGTATAGCGAAATGGCTTTCCGGTTGGCATCGGCCTGCGTCATCACGCCGTTGATGACAGCGCTCTCGGTTACCTGTCGATTCAGTGTCAGCGCTCCATTAAAAGCAGCCGCGGCGCTTTGGGCAATGTAGGCGATGTCTATCCCTCGAATGGCTCTGCGCTGGGAGTTCGATAATTGCAGTACATCGACGTTACCAAGTCTGACAGAGCCTGCGTTGATGACGCAGCCGGCTCTGGCAAAGCCAAGGCAAGCCAGAGAGATAGTTGTTTTTCCGGAGCCGGATTCGCCAATCAGTGCGGTGACTTTACCCGGGGCAATGGAGAAGTTTATGTCAGAGACAATCGGTGTGAGCTGGCGTTTTCTGTTTTGCGCGGAGACGCAAAGCCCGTTGACCTGAAGCGCGGGCGCTTGCTTGCCGTGGTCTGTCACAATTCGTCCGGCAGGGCGGCGTCGGTGGTTTTCAGGAACCAGTCAACCAGCAGGTTTACGGATAGCGTAACAACTGCGATAAAGACTGCCGGGTACAGTGGTGTGTAGGTTTCGTACAGCAGGCCCTGCATATTCTCTTTTACCATAACACCAAGGTCTGCGTGGGGGGCTTGTACACCCAGTCCGAGAAAGCTCAGTGCTGAGATAAACAGTATTGCATAGGTGAAGCGAATGCCGAATTCTGCAGCCAGGGGGGCGAGAGCATTGGGCAGCATTTCGTGCCATATGATCCAGCCCATATTTTCACCTCTGACGCGAGCGGCTTCTATGTAGTCCTGCACAACGATATCCATGCCCAGTGCGCGGGCAACCCGATAGACACGAGTGGAGTCGATCAGCGCAATGGTCACAATCAGCACCGTAATGGAGGAACCCAGTGCCGAGATCACTATCAATGCAACCATGATCGCAGGGAATGAAATCAGTGCATCAACGCTTCGGCTTAACAGAGTGTCTATCCAGCCGCGTTTAACGGCGGCAAAGAAGCCCAGACTGCAGCCCAGAACAAAAGCAATAATCGCTATGGTGAATGCCACGCTCAACGTGACTCGTGCCCCGTACAATAGCCGGGAGAATACATCGCGGCCTAGAAAGTCACTGCCGAGTAACAGGGTTTTGTCGGGTAGTGAAAAACTCTCGTTGGTGAGGATTGCCGCTTCCGGGTGGGGCGCGATGAAAGGTGCAAAAAGAATGATCAGCAGAACGGTTGCCAGAACTGTTAAGCACAATACCGGTGTGACAGTCAGTTGCGCGACCAGAGTTCTGAAGCTACTGTTGCCTGCACCGGCGCTCATTTTGGGTACCTCAGGCGCGGGTTGGAGATAATGGCGATGATGTCTGCGAGCAGATTCAACAGCACGTAGACTGAACAGAAAATGATGGCACACACCTGTACCACCGGGATGTCACGAGTAGTGACTGATTCCACCATGAGTCGTCCCAGACCGGAAAAATTAAATAGCGTCTCCACCACCACGATTCCGGAAATAAGGTAGGCCAGGTTGAGAGCGATTACGTTAGCAATAGGGGCCAGCGCATTAGGCAGTGCGTGCACCAGCAACAGCCGCCATCTTGGAACCCCTTTTAATATAGCCATCTCGGTAGCGGGCGAGCTCAGAACATTGATGACAGCTGTGCGAGTCATGCGAACCATATGAGCCAGCACCGTGAACACCAGCACGCAGACCGGAAGCACCATCATACGGGCGACGGTGTAGAAGTCCTGGCCGGGGCGCAGGTTGGCAATCGCCGGGAGCCAGCCGAGTTTCACAGCGAAGATCATCACCAGCACAATGGCCACGAGGAAATCCGGCAATGATATGAGGCTTAGGCTGAACCCGGATATCATGCGGTCAGTAAGGCTGTTGGGTTTGATCGCGGACAGCAGTCCCAGCATCACCGCCAGTGGCACAGCGATCACTGTGGTAACACCGGCGAGCATTATGGTGTTCCAGATGCGTTCACCGAGTAGCTGGCTGATATCTGCGCCACTGACCATCGAGGTGCCGAGGTTGCCGGACAGTAGATTGCCAAGCCATTTAAAGTAGCGAACCGGAGCCGGATCATTCAGCCCGAGACGTAGTCGGACGTTTTCCAGGAGTTCCGGGGTGGCTCCCTGACCGAGTATGGCCTGAGCCACATCGCCCGGAAGAATTTCAGTACCGATGAAGATCAGTGCAGACACTGAAAATAAAATAACGATACCCAGCAGCAACCGCTGCAGGATGAGCAGCAGCAATGTCATGCAGTTGGCAGGCCTTTCAAGGGCAGAAGACCTGCGGCAGGTAGGATCAGGCCAGGGCAGACCAGAGTGAGCCCGCCCGCATGCTGGTTCTGGATGGAAAGATCGATAGCGGTGGTAAGCGGCTGACTGCGCCTTGCGATCAATTTCGGGGCATTAAGAATGACTGGTCGCCTCAATTGATCGAGCGCCTGAGCCTAATTGAGCCTTGGCGCCTAGCTTTCGATCCAGACGGTTCTGGCGAACTGGTAAAAGCCCAGGGGTCCAGAGGGATGTGAGCTGATGCCATGCACGTTTTTGGCTTTTGCATCCAGTATGTCGCGGAAAGCCAGAGTGATATGACCGCCGTCATCCTGCAGTATTTGCTGCATCTCGCAATACATGCCTTTGCGTTTGTCGAAGTCGACCGTCGAGCGTGCTTCCAGTAACAGCGAGTCGAATTTGTCGTCGGCAAATTTGGTTTCGTTCCAGTCACTGTCACCCTTGAAGGCAATAGAGAACATCAGATCCGGCACAGGTCGCATGTCCCAGCCGGAAACCACCATCGGTTTTTGTATCCAAACTGCGGACCAGTAAGTGTCAGCCGGTGGCTGTATCAGATTTAAATTGATACCGGCGGCAGCGGCCGATTGCTGCACCACCTGGCAGGCGGCCAGGGCACCGGCACCCGGAACATCGGAGGCGTAGAGATCAATACTGGTGTTTTCCAGACCAGCCTTTTTGATATAAAAGCGTGCTTTGTCCGGGTCATAAGTGCGTTGCGCGACGTCGCTGCAGAAGTACGGGTCGGTGGGTGAGATGGGATGATCGTTGCCGATGGAGCCATAGCCTTTAAAAACATTATTGACAATCTGTTCGCGATTGACCGCGTACTTCATCGCCTCGCGAAAGTCTGCATTGCTGGTGGGTTCACGGTCGAGCATCATGGCGAGGTTGACGAACGCGCCGCTCGGGCTGCGAATCAGGTCAACCTTTTTGTTGCGTTCTATCAGGCTGACGGCTTTCGGATCGAGTTCGAGCATAACGTTGATGTCACCGGACAACAGTGCGTTGACACGTGCGGTGATATCGCCGATGCCAACGACTTCTATTTCGTCGACCCAAGGGCCGTCAGAGCCCCAGTAATTGTCGTTGCGTTCGAAGGTATAACGTGTGCCGGCAATCCATTCTTTGACTTTAAACGGCCCGGTGCCGACGGTAGTATTGACGAAGTCTTCATAGCCGTTCTGGGATATTTGAACGCGGGTATCTGACAACACGATTGGGAAATCTGCATTGGGAGCCGTCAGTTTAAATTTAACGACATGATCACCGTCTTTAGACATTTCGGCGATCTGCCCCATGTATCCCTTGGCGGGTGATTCGGAGCCTTCACGGGTATGGCGGTTGCAGGAGTAGATAACATCGTCAGCGGTAAATGGTTTGCCGTCATGCCATTGAACATCCTTGCGCAGATTGAATATCCATTCGCTGGCGTCTGCACCGACGTCCCAGGATTCAGCTAGCCACGGTATTGGTTGCAGATCCGGACCGCGATTGATCAGGCTGTCGTATACCGTGTAGCCCATCATGATATTGGCTGTTGAAAAGTAGCTGGTGGGATCTAGCGAATCTTTGGCCTGCATGGCTTCTACGCCAATGGTTATTTTGCCCCCTTTTTGCGGGGTTTTGGCGTAGACAGGGTTGCTCAGTAGTGATGTGGCCGTGGTGGCAGTGGCACCCAGCGCTGCCATGTGAGTCATGAACTCGCGTCGGGTGATCTGGCGAGAATGCAGTGCATTGATGAGATCTTTTGCTGAGGCCATTGACAGTCACCTTGGTTGTGATCGTTTGAGGGTAGTTAAGACAACGCTTATACCCGCCAGAATCTGCGATTCGTTGTTGGTCATTCTGTGACAGTCGCCGCTGCAAATCAAGGTTATGCGGCGTTTGATGATTGAATCCCGGCTGAAAACACTGGATCGGGGTTGTTCTTCTGCGCTACGATCGGGGCTGTGAGTCCGGGCATGCACGTTGGAATACTGTGTTAACGGCATGATCAAACTCTGTTGCGTGGCAGTTGCACTGTGGTGCATTGCCCTGCGATTCCCGGGTAAATTTACATTTGAGCAGGTGTGACAGTACATGAGCGACAACTCGCCAACGATGGCTGCTCCGCAGTCAGAAGCCGGCTCCGGCACGCATGCCTCTGCAATGATAGATTTATCCCGCTACCCTGTCGGTGATCTAGATAGTGACCAGGGCCGGGCATTTGCCGATCAGTGTCGTCTGCAGTATGAGCAGACCGGGTTGTGTATGTTGCCGGGTTTTATTAACAAGTCAGCACTCGATGAACTGGCTAGCGAAGCAGCGGTATTCAGTGATCAGGCCTATTTTTGCAAGAGTTCCCACAATGCCTATCTGGATGGTGGGGATGCCAGTGTCAGTACGAATGACGCGGCCAATCGACAAGAGCAGACTTTTGTCGGATCCGTCGCCTACGATAATATTGCGGAGAACAGCCGGTTAAAGCACCTGTATCAATGGGATCCGCTGAAAGACTTTATCGGCTATGTGCTAGGCAAATCGCCGTTCTATCGCTTTGCAGATCCTTTCGGTGCGTGTTCGATTAATGTATTTGTCGAGGGCGGTGAACACGGCTGGCACTTTGATGAGTCCGAATACACGGTAACCTTAATGCTGCAGGCACCGGAAGCGGGTGGGGCGTTTGAGTATGTGCCACAGATTCGCGGCCACAAAAATGAAAAAGAAATAGTCGGTCGAGTGCTCGACGGTGAACGCGAAGGTGTGGTGGAACTGCCTTTCACTGCCGGCACACTGCTGATCTTCGGTGGTAATCAAACCTTGCATCGGGTAACCCGGGTCAGAGGCAGCCGGCCGCGATTAGTGCCGGTTTTGTGTTACGCAGAGGAGCCGGATCTGGTTAATAGTGAATCCGTCCGGCAGCTTTTCTGGGGCCGAAGCGCAGCGGATGCGCAACCTGGCGCAACCGGTTAACCCGTCATGATAACAACTCAGGAGATCGATCAATTCGCCGCTGACGGGGTGGTGTGCCTGCGCGGATTGTTTAATAAAAAGTGGTTGCGGAGTCTGGCGGCAGGCGTTGAGAAAAATTTTAATAACCCCGGCCCGTTTAATACTGTGTATACCGATCCCGATAGTCCGGGAGGCTTCTATGACGACTACTGCAATTGGCAGCGTATTGAAGAATACCGTGATTTTCTGCAGCATTCGCCGGCCGCGGAAATAGCAGCGCGAATTACACGGTCTGATACTGCGCGTATTTATCATGAGCATGTGCTGGTGAAAGAACCGGGTACTCGTGAGGCAACACCGTGGCATCATGATTTACCTTACTACGGGGTCGACGGCGAGCAACTGTGTTCTATCTGGTTACCGCTTGATCCGGTGCCGAAGAGTGCGTGTCCGGAATTTGTTCTTGGCTCGCACAATGCCGGTCCACTCTATTATCCCAAATTGTTTCTTACCAGTGAAAATTACGCTGAAGGGATACCCGGTTTTGAAACAATTCCGGATATTGAAGGGCAGCGTTCAGATTACTCTATTATGTCTTGGGATCTGGAGCTTGGTGATTGTATAGTTTTCCATATGCGCACTGTCCATGGCGCTCCGCCGACAGCGGGTTTGACTTCGCGTCGGAGGGGGTTCTCGACGCGCTGGCTGGGAGACGATGCTCGGTTTGCGAAACGCGCCTGGAAGACGTCGCCACCGTACCCTGAAGTGGATCTTGAGCACGGTGATGCCATGGTGCATGATTCTTTCCCGCAAATGTGGCCTTCAGTATAAGCCGCAGGTTGTTGCATAGCCGGTAGACAATAGTGTGTTGCAGCACCTGCCTGTATCTGTGAACCGGTGGCTGATTTTATTGTACGGTCAGGTGGTGCCTGGCGGTGTTTGCGCTATAGCTGATCGTCAATCCGGTCTGTCGTTGTCGACGGTGTTTTCTATAGAGTCGCTTTTTTTACACGGTCTAATACAACCCTGGTTTTTCGTCGCCCAACTGGATTCCAGTTCCGTTGATTACGCGGACAAAATAGCTGAACATCGCAACCACCTGCACAATCTCTGATATCTCGCGGTCGTCCCAACCCGAGGCGCGCAAAGTGTCGATATCTGAACGCTCTATTTCTGCAGGCTGCCGGCATAGCTTGCGAACATACCTTAGTGCTGTTGTGTGCTGCTCACCACCGCAGGCTTCGATGGTATCTGTCTCGAGTGATGCGAGTCTGTGTTGAGCCTGCTGTGGATCTTCAGACAGGGAAATATAGTTTTGCCCGTGATGTGCTCTGGCGTACTCGCAGCCGGCTAGAATAGCGACGTAGGTTCCCACCAGCTCTGAGAATGCCTTGGGCAAAACGTTGCTGTGGTGATGGAGGGCCGCTTTGTAGAGGTCATCGGCGGGTAGTATGGTTTGCGGGGTTAAGCTGAATCCGCGGTAGAGGTTGTCCAGCTGGCCATTTGGACTAAGCACACGGTCGTAGATTTCCCGCAATTCTGAGTTGGCGTGCTGATACTCTATATGGTCTATCCAGCAAACGGTATTTTGCATGACTGATTCCGGATTTCGAGGTATATTGAAGTGTAGAGCATGCGGTCACTGCGACCAATACATCCGGGGGAGAAAAAGTTTTTTTACAACCGTGCAGGATCACAGGCTGCTGCCCCGGCCGGTCAGCAGATGACCACAGCCGTCTGTAAGCCAACTCGATACTAAAATGCCCGATACCCCTTCAGTCCTGTTTTATGCCTACCCTAATACCTATTCGATAGGTGTGCATCTGTTGCTGGAAGAATGCCAGGTGCCATATACAGTGATTAACCCGAAACTTAATCCGGCAATAACGGATAGTGCTTTTTATCTGGCCAGTCCACACGGTCGGGTTCCGGCACTGGTGTTGCCGAACGGATCTGCCATGTGCGAGTCAGGTGCGATTGCTCTGTATCTGGCTGATACCTTTGCCGGGCAGCGGTTTACTGTGGCAGCGGACTCGGTCGAGCGTCCCGGGTATCTGCAGTGGTTGTTTTATCTGTCGAGTACCTTGCAGCCCGATGTCATGATGGTGTTTCATCCAGAGCACTATACGTCAGATAGCAAACAACAGGCAGAGCTCAGAGATGCTGCCACGCGGCGTCTGTTGCCTGTGTGGGATGTACTGGAAAAAGCCTGCAGCGGTCAGTTGTGGATGTTCCGGCAAGGGCTTACCGCTGTCGACTTTGCGCTAGCTACTGTGTTGCTCTGGCCAGAGTGTTTCCCACCGGCCTTGAACCGCTATCCCGCCCTTACCGCTATGCTGGATGCGCTGTCTGCGCGTGATTCGTTTAAGCGAATCATGCCCTGGCATCGCGGGGAGGTCAGTGAAATACCGGCCTTGCAAACACCACAGGAGCATCCGGGGGATGTCTGATCCGCAATCCGGAGCGTTAAATCTGTTAAAAAACTGCCTTGGGGTGCGGTCTGGTGATTCTGTTCTGATGGTTCTAGAACCCACTGATGAGCTCTACGACCCGGAAGTTGGTGTACTGATCAGGAGCTGCCTGGATGAATTACGTGCGGTAGTCACTGTGGTGGTAGCGCCTATGATCACTGAGCCTGCAGATTTTCCTGACTGTGTTGCAGTACCAATGGCTCGTTGTGATCACACGCTGTTTTTAAGCCGGGTTGGCGATTATGTACGTTTTGTCGCGTTGCCCGGCAGCGGCAGTCGCGCAACCAGTTACACACTTACGTCAGAGATGCTGGGAGCGCCCTATGCGGCCATCGATAATCGCTTACTGCTTCAATTGCAACAAAGACTTGAAGATGAATTAATGCGTGCAAAGACCTGGCACATTGAGTGCCCGTTAGGGACTGACATAAGCGGGCAGTTCTGCTGGCAGAGTCTGGCCGGTGGGGAGGATGACGATCTTACCGTAACACTGTTCCCTGTGGCGACGTTTAAGCCTGTACCGTGTGACAATGCCACCGGTCAGGTGGCACTGTCCCGGTGGTTGATGCCCGGTGGTGCGGCCAAACTAGATAGTGCGGATATGAGCATTGATGGTGTCGTGATGGCAAATGTCAGTGATGGCCATCTGGGGTCGTTTAGCGGTGCGCTGGCGGAGGTCGGGAAGTTAAATCAGCACTATGACTACATCAGTAAAACACTTGGCATTAACCGAACCCGTGTTCACTCATGGCACGCAGGTATAAATCCCCAAACCACTTTTAAGCAAAATGCCGATGATCATCTGGATCGCTGGAGTGCGATCTCGTTTGGCAGTCCGCGCTATCTGCATTTCCATACCTGCGGTGATGAACCACCGGGGGAAGTTGCCTGGTCTGTTTTTAATCCGACTGTTTCGATCGACGGTGAGCGGTATTGGGAAAACGGTCACTTTATCTGGTTGCATCGGCCTGAAAACAAAGCCCTGATAGATAGTTGTCAGGGCGGACACTTTCTTCTGCAGCCGAGTCTGCCGATCGGTATTGACAATGATCGTGACGGCAATAACGGGTTGGCTATTTAGGTGTCCATTCTGCGCACTTCGGCTGAACTTTGTTCTTTTGCAGCTTTACATAGGTTGGCAGGCCGTTTTTATACGGCGGATAGTTTTCACCTTCGATCAGTGGTTGCAGATAGGTTTTGCACGCGTCGGTGATGGAAAATCCATCTTCGCTGATATAATTGGCAGGCATCATATCTTCAATATTGGCGACGTCGGCGAGAGCGACCTGACCGATTTCCCATTGGTACGGTTGATCACTGGTGCGAACGATTGTGGGCATTACCGCGTTCTGGCCATTTACGGCTAATTCAACAGCGGCTTTTCCGAGTGCGTAGGCGTGTTCAACATCTGTTCCGGAGGCAATGTGCCGGGCGGCTCTTTGCAGGTAGTCGCAGTTTGCCCAGTGGCATTTGTATCCGTAGGCCTGCTTGACCATGTCTGTCACCACGGGTGCCACACCACCGAGTTGCGCATGGCCGAATGCGTCACGGATGCCTGAGTCGGAGAGAAACTGACCATCCGGTTTTTTTGCGCCTTCGGAGACCACCACAATGCAGAACCCTTTGCTTTTTACGGTGGTATCCACTTTCTCTAGAAAGGCTGACTGGTTGAAGGCTATTTCCGGAAACAAAATGATATCGGGACCGAGTTCACGCTCGTCTCGTGCCAGACCGGCGGCTGCAGCGATCCAACCGGCATGGCGCCCCATCACTTCCATCACAAACACTTTGGTGGATGTTGAGCACATTGAGGCGACATCCATTGATGATTCAAGGATGGAGACAGCCACGTACTTGGCGACAGATGCGAAGCCGGGGGAACAGTCAGTGAAGGGCAGGTCGTTGTCGATGGTTTTTGGTATGCCGATGCAAGTGATCGGGTAGCCCATGGTGACAGAGAGTTGTGACACTTTATAGGCGGTGTCTTGCGAATCGCCACCGCCATTGTAGAAAAAGTAGCGGATGTCGTGTGCCTTGAAGACGTCGATCAGGCGTTCATACTCAACGCGGTGCTCGTCAAAAGACTTCAGTTTATAGCGGCACGATCCAAATGCACCGGAGGGTGTGTGCTTGAGCGCTTCTATATCGGCGTCGCTTTCCAGGCTACTGTCAATGAGATTCTCGGTGAGTGCGCCGAGGATGCCATCTTCTCCCACCAGTACTTTGTTGATTGTGTCGGGGTATTTCCGGGCGGTCTGGATCACCCCGGCGGCGGATGCATTGATGACAGACGTGACGCCGCCCGATTGGCCGTAGAAAGCGTTGTGTGATGACATAGAGTGAGCCATGGTTAAAAAAGTGGCAATTATCGCTCGAAGTAACTGTCAATTGCCATCAGTCGCTGGATTATCCCGGTTAGCCGGGTGAGTCCCCGGTGCAGGCAGCCCATTGTACTGACGGCTTGATGAGCGTCAGGTTTTTGATCGTGCTGAAGCTAGAGATGTCAACTAGAGCAGGTCAGCATAGTGCAGCCCGGTTTGCGGGTTGCCCAGTCCGGTCGCAGTCCGGCGTATTGCTGGTGCGCGGGTTGCTCTTCGTAGGGTGATTGCAGAATTTCGAGTAACTTATCGATAGTGCTGTAGTCACCCTGCTCGGCGTCGTCAATCGCCTGCAGGGCAATATAATTGCGCAATACGTACTTGGGGTTGGTTTTGTTCATCAGTGTTCGACGTTCATCAGTGCCGGTATCCGACACCCTGAAAGCCCACCTGCCCAGCCAATGGCTGAACGCGTTTTTAGTTTCATCTGTCAATGTGTCAGGCTGGTAAAACGACGGGGTGATTGTGTTTAGCAGGGAATCCGGTGTGTCAGTGCTGTCCGCTTGGGCCAGCGCTCTGAAGAAGATCGTGTAGTCGGTCGGTGTAAGTTGCAGGATTTCCCACAATTGGTCGAACAATGCTTTGTCTGATGCGGTGGCCGTAGTAATACCGAGTTTAGCGGCAACAGTCTGATGCCACAGGTCATCATAGAATGCATCATAGCTACCGAGAATTTCTTCCAGCGGTTTTGTGTTGTTGTCGAACAGAGGCAGCACAGCATTCGCCAGCCGGTATAGATTCCAGAGACCGATTTGCGGCTGGTTGCCGTAGCAGTAGCGTCGGCGCTGGCGGTCTATAAAGTTGGGTGTCCAGCTGGGGTCGTATTCTTCAAGCCAGCCATAGGGACCGTAGTCGATTGTCTGTCCCAGAATAGACATGTTGTCGGTATTCATTACGGCATGCACAAAACCGACGCGCTGCCAGTGCGCCATTAGTTCTGCGGTTCTCTGCAGCACTTCCTGAAACCACTGCTGGTAGACGTCGAGTGACGGCTTGCCCAGATGTGGGAAGTCTTTTGTGATGACGTGGTCTGCCAGTGTTTTCAGGGCGTCGTGTTCGTGATGGGCGGCATGAATCTCAAAGTTGCCAAACCGCACAAATGAGTGCGCTGTGCGGCAGAGGATCGCGCCTTGCTCGGCCTGTACATTGCCATCGTAGAAAACATCGCGATCAACATTATCACCGGTCAGGCAAAGGCTGAGTGAGCGGGTTGTCGGTATGCCCAGATGGTGCATCGCCTCTGAGCAGAGGTATTCGCGGACCGACGAGCGCAACACCGCAAAGCCGTCGCCCTGGCGGGAGTACGGTGTTGCTCCGGCGCCTTTCAGTTGCAGTGTCCAGTGTTGTCCTGTCTGATCGTGCATTTCTCCCAGGGCAATTGCACGTCCGTCACCGAGTTGTCCGGCCCAGTTACCGAATTGATGGCCACCGTAGCGCATCGCGTAGGGGGTTGTGCCTGAGGCAAGGTCGTGGCCGGTCAGCAATCGCGCGGTGGCCTCCGGTGCTGCCCCGATCTTGAGGCCCAGTCGTGCTTCCATGTCTTTCGACCAGGCGATCAGTTTTGGCGCACTGGGGACGACTGGCATTACCGCAGACCACATGATGTGATCCTGCGGCGGGTGTCGTTGCCCGGAGTCAGGGTTGCCGGGCAGAGCCTCGGTAAATGCGGGTGTCAGATTGAGGCCGTCGATTGTCGTAATGCCAGGTGACGGTTCAGGTTCTGTGCTGTTTGATTTCATGAAAAACAGTATACAGGTCTGTTGCGAGGTTTTGACCGCGAGGCTTGTCAGGGTGCACCCGTGCAGCGCCATTTTTACCCGTGGATTGCTCATTAAGGTCATTCGACCAAAGGTTACTGGTAACCTGACGGTTGTGACTGCTTAGTTCAACATTACAATGATCTGTTCGATGTAACGGTTTTGCTACAAAATATGTTTCAAGACTGGTACATTCTGTCAGGTGTCATTGGAGTTTTCGTGTGCGCAAAAAGCCACCATTAATAGCCGCTTTTCTTGTTGTAAGCCTTGTTGAGGTGCTGCCTGCAATGGCGGTTGACGATCAGTTACCCATTGCCGGGGAGTTGACCGCTTTGCCGGTGCCGTCGTCTGATACCATCAGCGACAGCGGGCCTGTCGGGGTGGGCGCAACGGATCAGTCCGGTAGTCTCTCGACGACTGATCTGATCACCGATCTGTCGACCAAAGCATCTGGTGAATTAACTGACCAGCAACAGAGTGCGGGTGAATTGGAAGACAAAGAAAAAGTATGGTTGGAAATCAATCAGGCAATATCGAGCTTAAACGATATGGTCGGATCTGAAATGTTCCGTGAATTGCACCGGGCAAGTGACAGCCGTATGGAAGTGCGACTGGACGCCGGATACTGGCGGCGTGTGATGTATCAGACCCGCGTCGACCTTAAAAATGATATCAGCAATATCTGGCATCTGTATGTCAGGCAGTACAATGGCTACAACGAATCATCTGTCTATTTTGTTGATGATATTACGGGTAAAACGATTGATATTTTTTCCCGCGCTGAAGCGGCCAGATCGACAACGGTCGGTCAATAACCGGCCACTTTATCCGTTGTAGAGCAGGCGATACGTTGTCTTTGGTAAATGCTGGTTGAGCCGGCTGAATGAGGTAGTCCGGGGTACTCGTATGTTATGTCGAACTGCGGTAGCCGGGTTCTTCTGCGGTGGTAAATTGTTTGTCGGGTGCACCGGCACAGGCAACCGAAGTGCCGATGAAATCATTGCCCCTGAGTAACTGCGTGTCCGGTTGATGGTGTAGTGATTTCCAGTCCGGCCGCGACCATAATAAAAAGTGCGGCAGTGAGTTCTCTTAACGACAACGCTTCGCCAGCGATAAGCGGCGCACTGATACCTGCCACCAATACCTCCGACATCATCAGTATGCCGACACGCCCCGGTGAGAGAACCTGTGCGCATAGGGCGCAGACATAGAGCGATGGCAGCACAATAAGCACATTGAAGCCGAACAACCATGGCAGTGCCGTCAGCCAGTCGGCGATTGACGGACTTACCAGGCCGCCGGTGAGTGTGTCCGCCTCGACGGCGAGGAAAGCGGCACTGGCTAAAGCGGCGGCTAGAAACTGGGCGGGAACGATGTCGAGCGCATCGATTTCCGGTGACTTTCTGATCAGCACGGTACCGATGCCCCAGAACAGACCCGATGCCAGTGCCGCCAGATCACCGTAGTTAAAATTCCGGTCGAGTGCACCGGGCTCGTACAGCATGATGCCAAGGCCAATGAATCCGATAAGCATAGCCAGCCAGCGTCGCGCACCGGCCACTTCGTTTAACAACAGCACGCCGAGTAGTGTGGACCATATTGGCGTCATGTAGAACAGCAGCGTGGTGCGCATTATAGTGGTGTGAATAAAGCCGGTGGCGTAACACGCGAGACCGATTCCGATACTTGCACCAATAAATAGCAGTGCCGTGAAATTTGCCTGCAACTGGCGTCGTCTGATCAGCATTAGCGGTATTAGAAAAAAGAATGGTAGCAGGTAGGCTGCCAGTACTGCCCAGCCTCCGCTGATGCCTGCGGCTTCCATTTTACGCAGCGGCAGCCAGTACAGCCCCCAGATGGCGGCAGCAAAAAAAACGGCAATGCTTGGTTTGAGGTCGGTGTTTATGGGATCGACGCGGGTTGCAGAACTTAAGTTATTGCGAGCTATGGTACGCCAGAGTCAGTGCGCTGTTTTAAGAGAATTTACCCGACGCCCCGCTAGCATTGAATGATAGGGGAGGGGATATTTCTCTGCTAGCGGCCCAACCTTGCGATGGGCCGCCTGCTTGAGTGTAATGGCGTAAACGCCTTGCAACTATCGGGCGTTTGTCTGAGTCCGCGGGCCGAATCGAAGCATTGTGACGCCGGATTTTGTCCCGAATCTATAGCGGGAGTTTGCGTTACCTTCCGGTGTGTCACGACTTTGCACTAACGGTTGAATTTCAGTTCAAACTCCACTCGCCGGTTTGTTTTGCGTCCGGCAGGTGTGTCATTGCTGGCGAGTGGTTGTGATTCGCCATAGCCATAGGCAATCATTCTGGTGACTTCAATGCCACGCGAAGCAATGTAGCTGGCAGCAGAGCTTGCCCGTCCCATGGATAGATCCATATTGTTGTTGGCGTTGCCTGATCCGTCTGTGTGGCCGCGTATCTCCAATGTGGCAGTCGGGTACTTGCGCATTAGTCCTGCAACCTTGTCGAGAATGGAGGTTGATGCTTCAGTCAGTGTTGTGCTGTTTGAATTGAACTCAACATTGGTCAGTGCGTTGCTGAGGATCTGGCGATCTTCAGCGCTTAATGAGGGGCGCTCTGCAGGGCATCCCTGTTCGCCGGCGGTGCCGGGTGCATCGGGGCAAAGATCGTTGTTATTGGCAATGCCGTCGCCGTCGCTATCAAGCGGGCAGCCCTGATTACTTTGGGTGCCTGCTTCGGCGGGGCAGCGATCATCACTGCCGGTAATGCCATCGCCATCCGGGTCATCGGCCAGTTTCGGGCAACCGTTGTTGTCTTCCGACCCCGGTTGGCGCGGACAGTTGTCGAGATCATCGATGATCCCGTCGCTGTCGGTATCAGCGGCGGCCGGACACCCGTCTGAATCGGAAATGCCGGCTTCGTTCGGGCACAGGTCGACATTGTCGGGCAGGCCGTCTAGATCGGTGTCGACCGCTGAGGCGTTGTCGGGCAGGCAGCCATCGTTAGTGGCGCTGCCAACTTGCTGTGGGCATCGGTCCTCTGCATCAAAGACGCCATCACCGTCGGCATCTGACGGACAACCCTGGTTGCTGCCAGGGCCGGGCAGCGCCGGACAGTCATCGGCAGAGTTAACAACCCCGTCGTTGTCGTCATCTTCGGGGCAGCCATCGATCGGGCCAGCGACAGCCGGGCATTGGTCTTCGAAGTCGTTGATACCGTCGCCATCGCTATCCTTAGGGCAACCGTTGTCAATTGCCGATCCGGGTTGCTGCGGACAGTTGTCGGCATCACCGGCAACACCGTCGTTGTCCGGATCGTGCGGACAACCGCTGTCGGCTTTTGCACCTGCAACTTCAGGACAATTGTCTTCGCTGTCAGGCAGGCCGTCAGCATCGCTGTCTAGTTCGCCGCCAGCGTTGGTACCTGCATTGCTGTCTTCAATGGTATCGCCATCAGCGTCCAGTGTGTCGGTTGTTGACATAGAGGGCGGGGTGGCCGCGGCGTTACTTTTGATCGCGCCGCTGTTGGTCGCACCGGGGCACCCGGCGTTGGCGACCGCACCGCTGGTGTCAGGACAGGCATCGACGTCGTTGCGCAATCCGTCGTTGTCGTTGTCCTGTGCGGCAAATGTCGGGGCGGCAGGGCAACCCTGGCTGGCTGGCAATCCGACTTGTGCGATGCATTGGTCATTGGCATCCGGCACGCCGTCGCCGTCGCCGTCGGCATCGCCAGCCATGCTGCTGTCGGTAATCACGGGCGGTGTGGTATTGCTGCCGTCGAACATCAGCCAATAGCCCAGCAGGGCAAACAAAGCGATAACCGGTATCGCAACGAAAAACACTTCGCGTTCCTGATCATCCCTGAAATTGAATAAATGGTTTTTCATTATTACCCCGGCCACTGTACACGGTGCCGGTGCTATAGGTGCCTGTCAGGCAACGCGCACCGTACAAAAAGAAAGGTTGGTTGGACTTCCCACCGGCGATCGCATCGTTGATACGTGCCGGTGGGGCTCGGTTATCTCCGGCCGCTGGAATCAGGCGATTTTGTCAGCGATGCTGTCCGCAATGCGTTTTGCCGCATCTCTGCCACCAAAGCCAAACGCAAGGGCGCAGGCGACAGCGACCGCGCCGAGGGTAAATCCGAATGCCATATTGACTATATTATCTGCCAGGCCCATTGCCCGCAGACCCATGGCCAGAACCAGTCCAAGGATGGCGAAGCGGGCTATATTTGCCAGCCCGGGACTCGACTTTGCCACCGCCGAGTAGGCGAGGGTGCTGAGATAGTTGCCGATAACCAGAATTATACCACCGACCAGTATGCCGCCGCCGAACTCCAGTACGCGCGCCATTATCTGCGAGATGATGTCTATATCGAGGCGATCAACGGCCGCTGTGAAGCCAGTCAGCATTGCGAAAAACATGATTGCACCGCCGATCAGTTTCGTGGGTGTGAAAGTGTCAGAGAAAATTCCCGTGAGGCCGAGTTTCGCTGGCATCTCGTCTACGTTGAGCCCTTCTAGAATGCCGCCGAGAATCTGCACGACAAATTTGGCAACAAAATAAGTGACGGTGATGATTATGGCCGCGGCAATTATGTTGGGTATCGCAGACATCAGCTTGTTGATCATTGCTGTGGCTGGAGCGGAGATCGCTTCGATGTCGAGGATGCCGAGCGCGGCCACGATAATGGGCAACAGGATTGCGGCGAAGACAAACGTGCTGCCAAGCCGGGAGATCTGGATGTCGCTGTTGCCGGTTTTCAGTGCCAGTTGTGTGTCTGCCTTGGAGAGCCCCATGCCAACGAACTCTGAAATGATTTTCGCCAGTATCCAGCCGACGTAGCCGACGATGCCGGCACCGATAATGTTCGGGATGTAGCCAAGAAATTGATTGGCCATATTTTTCAGTGGATCGAGTACGTCGGTTAGCCCCATTTGCGCGAGCACCGCAATAAGTACAAACAGCATAATCAGGTAGTAGACCATTGTGGCTATGGGCGTGGCCAGGTCGGTAACGGTGCCGTCTGAGTTGGTGCGGTGGAGGGCGGCGACTTTATCGAGTGCGGATTTTAACAGTCGGCGCACAACTTTGGCGATGATCATGCCGATGATCAGAATCGCCAGGGCGATGGCAATCGGTGTGAGTTTTTCGATCAGGGATGCGGAGTCATTCATTTTTAGGTACCTCGGTATTTTTTTTTATGACCGGTGGAGTATGTCAGTTGCAGCGGTATTTTCAGATGAATAAAAGAAAAATAACGTAACTTATTGTTGGATAGGCTTAAACCTTTAAGGTTAGTAATTTTCTGGTTGTCTGGTCATGGAATTTGGACCGATGAAATTTCAACGCCAGGGAGGTGTCTGGCTTGCCCGTTTCGAGTGGTTTATCACACCTGCCGTGACGAAAAAGTTGAACCCACAAAGCGGTGAAATAGGCGAATCCGGGCAGAATGGCGTGTTAATTACATTAAAAACAATTGCTTATTTGTTTTTGATCTACCGGCTGGACAATAAATTGCTTATCCTGGGCAAGGCTGTAATAATTGACTATAAATGTACATATAAATATATCTTTATATAATAATGAAAATATGAATTATGGAACAGCTTCTTAGTGGTTTACGCGCCGCAGGCGAACCGACACGACTCCGGCTGCTGGCCCTGTGCGCCTATGGTGAACTCAGTGTCAGCGAATTAACGCAGATTCTGGGGCAGAGCCAGCCGCGCGTGTCGCGACATTTAAAGCTGTTGGTGGAAGCGGGTTTGCTGGAACGCTTTCGTGAGGGGGCTCAGGTGTACTACCGTATTGCTGATCGCTCTGAAGAAGCGCATTTGGCCCGAACTGTGGTCGACCTGCTGCCCCCGGAGGACTCAGAGCTCAACCGTGATTTGCAGCGACTGGATCAGGTAAAGCAAAAGCGCGCTGATGTTGCCCACCATTATTTCAAAGAGAACGCGGCACGCTGGAACGAAATACGTGCCTTGCACGTGCCAGAGGCGCAGCTGGAGCAGGAGTTACTCGAGGTCATTGGAGAGCAGCCGATTGCCGATTTTCTGGACATTGGTACTGGCACAGGCCGGGTGCTGGAGCTGCTGAGCAGTCGCACTGAGCGGGGCATGGGTATCGATTTGTCCCAGGAGATGCTGACTGTCGCGCGAGCCAATCTGGAAAAAGCGTCGCTGCGTAACGTGCATGTTCGTCAGGCAGATATGTACAACATGCCGGTGGCCGATGCGTCGATTGATCTGGCTGCGCTGCATCTGGTCCTGCACTACAGCGATTCTCCGGCACGGGTGATTGAAGAAGCTGCGCGGGTGTTAAAACCCCAGGGCCGATTAGTCATTGTAGATTTTGCGACGCACAACGAAGAGCACCTGCGGATAGATCACAAGCATCATCGACTTGGTTTTGATGATGCCGAGATTGAGTCATGGTTGCTGCAAAACGAATTGGTTCCGGAACAGTGCAGAGATCTTCAAGGTAGCCCGCTGACCGTCAAGATATGGCAGGCAATGAGGCTTGGCCAGACAACAACGCACTGATTTTGATCCCCGATATAGTTACCCAGGTTTATCACTTATGAACGATGTAAATTTTTCCTACGAGTTTTTTCCGCCGACCAATTCGATTGGTGAGCGGCGGTTTTGGCGCAGTCTCGGCTACATTGAAACCATGAACCCGTCCTTTTTCTCTATCACCTACGGTGCGTTGGGTAGCGGTCAGGAACGCAGTCTGACGACAATAGAAAGCGTGGTGGCCGAAACGGATGTGCCGATCGCGGCTCACCTTACGTTTGAAGGGTCGACTAAAGCGGAAATCAATGAGGTGGCGCGAAAGCTGGCGGCGATGGGCGTTGATAAGATAGTCGCATTGCGCGGAGATGCGAGAGACAACGCGGCCGATGCGTTAAAGCGTGGTCCGTGTTATCAGAATGTGGCCGAATTCATTGCCGGGCTAATCGAGATTTATCCTTTTGATATCAGCGTGGCCTGTTATCCGGAGGTGCATCCGGGCGCGGCCAGCGCTGCCGCGGATATACAGGAATTGAAGTCCAAGTGTGATGCCGGTGCTAATCGGGCGATCTCGCAATTTTTCTTTGATGTCGATGGCTTTGAGAAATTTCGTGATAACGCAACTGCGGCGGGTGTCGATGTACCCATAGTCGCTGGATTATTGCCGATTCGGGATTTTCAGAAAATGACTGAGTTTGCAGCCAGATGCGGGACGCAGGTGCCGCAGCGACTGCATGATCTATTTGCACCGGCGAAAGGTAATCCGCAACTGGCGGCGCGAATTGCGCTTGATGAAGTAGAGTCTTTTATTGATGCGCTGGTTGACCGCGATTGCAGCAATTTTCACATTTACACGCTGAACCAACCTATCGAATTGCGTCAGTGCTTTGGTCAGGCTCAGCGGTTTTCTGCCTCTGATGCACTGGCCACAGCTTAATCGGATACCCGCTGGCGGGCGAGCAACAGCTGCTTTATCGCATCGAGTAAGTCAGCGGGAGCGGCCGGTTTGTGCATCAATCGGAATCCGCTTTTAGAGGCTTCCAGAACGCGCTTTGGTGATGTGTCTCCGGTGATGATAATGGCAGGAATTGTTTTGTTGGTCGCCTTGCGTACATTGAAGATTGCTTCGTCTCCACGATGATTTTCACGGAGCCGGTAATCTGTGATTAACAGGTCCGGCAAAATGTCGCTCTCGTTGAGAATTGCGATGAGCTCGGTGTCGGAATCGGCGGTGATTGTCGCATAGCCCTGATCACCGAGCATTATTTCCATACCTTCGCGAATGTCGCGCTCGTCGTCGATGACGGCAATCACAGCATCTATGGCATCTTGTGAGAGCAGGTTATTTGCTGCCGGTGTTGGTGGCGTTATTGATTCAATACGACCCAGTGGAATAGTAAGAGTGAACTTACAGCCCTGATTTACATTGGATTGGATTTTCAGACTGGTGTGCAAAAGCTCGCTTAATCGATTGACAATCGAAAGCCCCAGACCAAGGCCTTTGGAGCGATCCCGCTCTGGATTGCCAATCTGATAATACTCTGAAAAAATAGCATGATGTTCCTGGTTGGGGATGCCTTTGCCATCGTCTTCTATATCGACTAGCAGGTTGCTGTTTTCGGTGCGGGTTGAAATTTTTAGTTCATTGCCGTTGCTGTGGATAATGGCGTTTTCAATCAGGTTGCGCAGCATCCGGTCAAGCAGCACGCGATCCGTGCGAATGGTGGCATCTACGGAGTCGAACACCAGGCGGATATTGTGTTCTGCGGCGGTGCTGGAAAATGCTTGTTCGAGTGTTTGCAGTAGTGGCTGGAGCGCAAAGTCTTTTTTGAAAACCTTGACCACACCGGCGTCTAGTCGAGATAAATCAAGCAGGCTGGAAAACAGATTGGTTAAAACGCTCGCAGATTGCTGTGCCTTTTGCATGGTTGGACGCCCAGCCGGTAAAACGTGCTTTTCCAGTGATCCTAGAAACAATCCTAATGCGTGAAGCGGTTGGCGCAGATCGTGACTGGCGGCCGCTAGAAAGCTGTCCTTGGCTTTGCGTTCGAGTTTGCCACTGCGCAATTCAGTCACTACCTCTGAAAGTCGGGCATGTGTTTTATTTGATTCTTCGACTAAAAACCGCGAGCGGCGATTTGCTCTGATCAGGGTATACGTTGAGATAGCTGCCGTGGCAAACAACAGAAAACCGAAAAACCAGAATCCACGGTACAGGGTATCCATGCGATGGTTGAGCTCATCGCGCTGCTGTGAACTTAGGATGAAATACTGGTGGCCGACGGCATGTACCCGCTCCGATATCTGTCTGGTGTTCTCGTAGATGGATTGTGCGGCTTCAATAGTCAGCGGGGTGTTGGAAGAGATCAGCGGATCAGTTTTTTCAAGAAAATCGTTTGCATCCTTCAGCAGCGGCGCCAGTTGTGGCAACGGTGTGTTTTTACCGGGGTTTTTCAGGGAAAAGACGTTCAGTGCGCTCCAGACCATCTCAAATTGTTTTTTGTACTGCTCAGTCTGCTGTGGTGTCGGGTCGGCATTGACGCTACTCTGGACATAAGTGCTCAACGTGTGGCGAAACTCGTCAAATATACTGTCTGTTTGCAGTAAAAAATTCAGGCCGCCCGGGCTGCTGTTGCTCAGCTGTACACGGGCTTTATCGATCTGTGACACAATGAGTGCGATCTGGGTGGCACACAACAGGGCAAATATAAACAGAACGAACGAAAGTTGCTTGCCGCTCACAAGATCACGATTTCCAGTAGCTGCCAGACACAGATATTCTTGTTGGTTTCGGTGAGGGCCTCCGGGTAATCGTCAAATGGCAGCATAATCCACAGGGGGCCCTGATCCCTTATTCGCATGTAGTTGCCGTCTTTTTTATAGGCGACAATCGCTGGCACATTGGCAAAGTTTTTTGTGTCAGCGTCGAACCAGTATTTATCCAGTGCTTTGGCTCGAATCTGTGTTGACCCGGCGCCGACAGCTTTCAGTAAGCGTGTGACTTCTACGCCGGTGAAAAGGGTGGGGTTGTCCGTCCAGGGGGTGGAGGTGGTGAATTCAGTTTGCGTCATTGCCTCGAGCATGGCGAGATCGAATTCGGCGGAATCACCGTTATTGGTGGTGGTGATGTTCCCGGTGATTCGCAGCAGCACGTCGCCGGTCGGGGAGGCAAGCTGCTGGGCATGTGCCACTGGCAGAAATGTCAGTAGAAACAGTAAAGTGCTTTTCTGCAGCAGAGCAAATTTTTTTTTCATGGATACTCCCGAGTGATTGTTGAGGTGGTGTGCGGACGGCGCTGGTGCCTCAGTATCATCAGCCACTGCACGATGCTGGCTGATTTTCGAAATTTTTCGCGGATGCGGGGTATGCTGTCGCCACCGGTTGTCTTTTCGTTCAAGTGAATCGTACTCGTTGATTCCACGGAGTGCTACATGCATACAAAAATGCGGTTTCTGCTTTTGAACATGGCCCATTTTCTTGATCATTTGTTTATGCTGGTTTTTGCCACTGTGGCCGCACTTGCGTTGGTCACAGAGTGGCAGGCCAGCTACGCCGAGTTGATTCCTTACGCTACCCCGGGTTTTGTCGCATTTGGCTTGTTTGCACTGCCGGCAGGATGG
This sequence comes from uncultured Granulosicoccaceae bacterium, assembly GCA_938003855.1. Lineage (GTDB taxonomy): Bacteria > Pseudomonadota > Gammaproteobacteria > Granulosicoccales > Granulosicoccaceae. The sequence continues at coordinate 41,259 of CALKXD010000121.1, forward strand.
TTGGCCGATCGCTGGAGTCGCCATGGCATGATGGTAGTATTTTTTGTCGGCATTGGTGTCGCGGCCATCGCCACGGGTATGGCGGGCTCACCGCTGCAGATCGGTCTGGGGCTCTTTTGCATCGGTGTGTTTGCCGCGATTTATCATCCGGTCGGTATCGCTTTGGTGCTGGAAGGACAGCAGCGTACGGGCCTGCGGGTGGCTGTGAACGGAGTGTGGGGAAATATGGGGGTGGCGGTAGCGGCCTTGTTGACAGCGTATTTCATTGATCGCAGTGGTTGGCGTGCCGCGTTTGTCGTGCCGGGTATCGTGTCCTGTGGTCTCGGCCTGGTTTATTGGGGGTTGATGAAAAAAAAACCGCCACAGACCTTAGCCAGCGGCGGCAACAAGAAGCCTGCCTCTGCGGCTGATCATGGCATTGTGCTGCGAATTCTGGCGGTCGTATTTTTTACCACCGCTCTTGGCGGTTTGGTGTTCCAGAGTACAACTTTCGCCCTGCCACGCATTCTCGCTGAGCGAGTATCGACAGTGGAGCAGGCGGCGACTTTCATCGGGCAGCTGGCATTTTTTGCGTTTGCTGCCGGATCAATGGGACAACTGGTGGTGGGATATCTACTGGACAGACACCCTGTGGCGTACGTGTTTATGACCGTTGCGGCGATGCAGGTGCTGTTTTTTGGTGTGGCAATTACCGCTCAGGAAGGGCTGGCGATTTTCGCGGCGGTTGGCTACATGGTGGCGGCGTTCGGACAAATTCCGATCAACGATGTGCTCATCGGAAGAATAGCGGCACCGGCGTTGCGCAGCCGGATTTTGGCTGTTCGCTATACAATCACGTTTGTTGTAATGGCTAGCACCTTACCGTTGATTGCATGGATTCATGCAACGCACGGATTTAGTTTGCTGTTCAAGGTATTGGCTGGTGCGGCGGCACTGATCTTTGTGGCGGTCTGTACACTTCGCTCTTCTGCGGTTAATTTATCCACTAGCTCTGCAGCCGGTTGAGGCTTTACGGTCCGTGTGCAGGAACAAAATACCGTTGTGCCAGTGATCGCTTTTCACCGGTATGGTGTCCCGGTTAATCATTAAATGAGTACATAAGACAATGTCAGAACCCTGTGATCTATCGGCTGTCGAGGCACTTGAGCAAATTCACTCGAGGCAATTGTCGCCGGTAGAGTTGTTTGAAAGTTGTGTGCACCGAATTGAAGCGGTCAACGGTACGCTCAACGCTGTCGTGGCATCGGATCTCGACGCAGGGATTGCCCACGCGCGTGAAACGGAACAGAAGCTGATCAGCGGAAAGCCAATCGGCTTGCTGGGCGGGCTGCCGACCGGTATCAAGGACCTTGAAGAGACGGCCAACCTGCGTACCACCTTTGGATCGCTTCTGTACAAGGATTTTGTTCCCGACACGGATGATCGCCTGTCAGCCTGTATCCGTGCCGATGGCGGAAACATCTTCTGCAAAACCAATACCCCTGAGTTTGGTGCCGGCGGCAATACGGTAAACCGGGTCTACGGTGCAACGGGCAATCCATTTAATCCTGATTTGACTTGTGCGGGCTCATCGGGCGGCACTGCTGTGGCACTCGCGACCGGCATGATGCCGGTAGCAACCGGGTCTGATTATGGCGGGAGTTTGCGAACACCGGCCGCTTTTTGTGGCATCACCGGATTCCGACCGTCGCCGGGGGTGGTGCCCGGTGTAGCAGGCGGTGGTGCGCTGACACCTTTTCCGGTACTTGGTCCGATGGGGCGCACGGTGGCGGATACCCATTTGCTGTTGCGCTCGCAGGCGGGATTTGACCGGCGTGATCCGTTTAGCGCCAGCGACAAAGCCATTGCTCCTGACCTGGTTGCTGAAGACCTGGGAAGCATCCGTGCGGCGTGGTCTGTGGATCTGGATTGTTGCCCGGTTGATGCCAAAATCCGGGAGGTGTTTCTATCCAGAGTGGCGCTGCTGAAAGGGGCGTTTAAGCAGTGCGATGAACGGGCTCCCGGGATGGACAACGTGCACGAGGTGTTCGAGGTGCTACGCGGGCTTGGCTTTGTCGGGGCACATGCGGATCGATTGAAAAACCATCGCGACTTACTCGGGCCTAACGTAATAGACAACACTGAACGTGGCTTGAAGCTGTCTGCTGAGCAAATAGCGCAGGCTTACACTCATCAATCCGATATCTATCGAGATACGCTTGAGTTTTTTAATGAGGTTGACGTTCTTATTTGTCCGGCAGCGGCGGTGAGTCCGTTTCCCCACAGTCAACTGACCGTGACAGAAATCAATGGTGAGACTATGCCTACCTATATGCGTTGGCTTGCCTTGTCGTATGTTCCTACCACGGCCATGTGCTGCAGTTGTGTTATCCCCTGCGGGTTGGACCATGCCGGAATGCCATTCGGAATACAGATTGTAGGGCCTTGCGGTGGTGATAACCTGGTGCTGGCGGTGGCAGCCGGGATTGAAAGTTTGCTGGCTGCAGACGAAACCAGCAGACGTCCGGTTGCGGATATCGCGGCGCTGAGTGCCAAAGCCCGCTGAGTGTTATGCTGGTGTCGGGTAGACCTTGCGGTCACTTTAGTTGAGCTGCGGGAAATTGCTGTGGCAAAAATGATCAACTGGTTGTATTGGGCGTATAGACATACTGCTGCGGTTGGCGGGATTGCGTAGATGAGACGACGCTGATCTGCCCTATACCAACCATGTAGCTGCGGCAGCCATCGCCACCGTAGGAATAGTTAGCCACTTAACCAGACGTAAGCCGGAGAGCCACCATGGTTTATTTTATTGAATTCCTGTTTCGTTGGACCCATGTGTTGTTTGGAATGACTTGGGTGGGTTTGCTGTACTACTTTAATTTCATCCAGGGTGAGTACTTCAAGGAGGCGGAGGCCTCTGCCAAGGCCGATGCATTGAGCAAGCTTGCCCCGCGCGCTTTGTGGTGGTTTCGCTGGGCGGCGCTGATGACCTTTGCCACCGGCCTTTATTTGTTTGTGATGCTGGGCGCTGCGGTGAATCAATATATTGCCGTTGCTGCCTTAATGGGTACAATCATGTTTCTGAATGTATGGGGGATAATCTGGCCTCATCAGAAAGTGGTTTGCGGTTTGAAGGAGGGCGATATCGCCGCTTCTGCCAGTAAAGCACTGCTGGCATCGCGTACCAATACGGTATTTTCGGGACCGATGCTGTTTGGGATGCTGGGCTCAAAACATGGCGGGTTCAGCGCGGCGGGTGGTATGGCCGGGGTGTCGTTTTCGGACCCGGGTTTTATACTGGTAGTGCTGATGATCATCGCACTCGAGATCAATGCTGTTTTCGGACAGTTGCGCCAGTTGGCGACTGTCAGCGGTGTCATTCATATGAGCGTGGCAGTCACGGCAGTGATGTATCTGATCCTGCATTTTCTATAGCCGGATTTTGACATCGCTCAAAGATGTCTGAACCTCGATTCTGAAGCGGCGGATATTTCATGTTTGATCTAAAAGACAAGGTTGCAATCGTCACGGGGTCGACTCGCGGCATCGGCAAGGCGATTGCTCGAAGCTATGCGCTTCTGGGCGCCCGGGTGGTTATCTCCAGTCGCAAGGCTGACGCTTGCAATGCCGTCGCAAAAGAATTCACTGACGAAGGACTCGACGCCGTAGCCATTCCCTGCCATGTGGGGCGCAAAGACGAGCTCGAGGCGCTGGTGTCCAAAACTCTCGCGCAGTGGGGCAGTATTGACGTACTTGTCTGCAATGCGGCGACCAATCCGGTCTACGGCCCGATGCATACAGTCTCTGATGAGGCGTTCGATACGGTAATCAACACTAATGTGCGCGGTGTATTTCAGCTGTGCAATATGGTCTGCCCGGGTATGGCTGAGAGGGGGCAGGGATCGGTTATTGTGGTGTCCAGCATTGCGGCGCTCAGAGGTGATGCCGTGTTGGGAGTCTATGGTATTTCGAAAGTTGCCGAGACCGCACTGGTGCGAAACCTTGCTGTCGAGTGGGGGCCGAAAGGGGTCAGGGCCAATGCCATTGCACCCGGTTTGATCAAGACTGATTTTGCAAAGGCGCTTTGGGAAGACCCGGAGCGCCTGGCGCGTGTCGAGCAGACCACACCGCTGAGGCGAATTGGTCAGCCTGAAGAGATTGCCGGTGTGAGTGCATTTTTAGCCAGCGACGCTGCTTCCTTTGTCACCGGTCAAACAATTGTGGCTGATGGTGGAATGACTATTTGCTAGGCCGAGCTTTTTTAATATATTGGCTGTTGTATGGTTGCACGGGTGGCTGCATTCGCAAAAACCCGACCTTTAAGTAATCGGAAAATGACTCCGCTCCAGAGAGAAAGGGGCGTGTCCCGGAACTGATAGTCGCTATCAGGCCGCCCGGGATTGTCCGGGCAGTTGGTGACGTTAGCGTCACGGGCACGATCAAAAAATCACGCTGCCGGGGTGGATGCCGATTGTCGTTCCGGATTCTGTCCAGTGTGGGTTCTGTAAAAGCTCTGTAAAGAAAAGCGCTGGTATTCTGATCGCACTGCGCATAGCCGGCTGCAGTTGCTATACTTACGGCCTGACGGAGTAGACGGGCTGTGCAGTGAGTGCACATAGAGTAAATATTGAACACAAAATATTTAAGTGATATCCAGCCCCAGTTTTTCCCACGGCTGCACTATTTCTCGCGAATGCTCAATTCTCATGAGTTCATATTTCGCGACGATGTGCAATTTGTCCGTAACCATCGATATCCGAATGGCGGGCGGCAACCTTCCTACCAGATGCACACGCCGGTTTACAGCCACAGCGGTCCCTTGCTGCTCAATGCCCAGATCAAAAAAAAGTCTGGTTTGTCTATACGCAAGCAGCAACTTTCCTATGAGCCTGACTGGACTAGAAAGCTGATCAACAAGCTGGATGAGGCCTATCGTAAAGCGCCGTATTATGAATCTATTCGTGGTGAGTTGGTGGTGCTGCTCGAAAATTATTATGCATCGCTTGGCGAGTTAAATATTCGAACGACCATTTGGGGTCTTTGCCATCTGTTGGGTGTTGAGTACAGCAGTAGCAGGAGCCTGGCGTCGATCGCCGCGCAGGTTGCCTCTGATGACAGCTGTCGTCTGAAAAACCTCTCGCTTGGCAGCGAACACCTCGGTGATCATTCCGCAGATGCCGGCACTGCGACTGATCGTATTCTGAGGTTGTGCAAAATTACCGGGTGTCGTGGTTACATTGCAGGCGGAACCGCTATCGACAGCTATTTTGAGCTCGATAAATTTGAAGCAGGCGAAGTCCAGGTGTGTCGTCAGGGGTGGACCTGTGAGGAATACCCGCAAGCGGCTGCCGGCAACAGCGTGTTTATCGCGAATTTATCAATTATTGATCTGCTTGCTAACCTGGGCGCACCGCAATCGATGGCGCTGTTAACCAGTAACTTTAGTTTGAACGCCGTGGAAGTGACAAGCTCCTGACAGCGGAGTAAAAAAGAACACGGCTGCCGGGCCGCTGATTAAGGGGTATTGCCGTGTGTATCGTGTGCCCGAGTCAGTCACCGATATTGCATTGCAGGAAATCACCGGCAAACTGTCGGCTTTGTCTAGTGGCCCTTTACCGCGTCCCATACACCGGGATCTTCCCCGCCGATGCGCCAAAAAGCGATGTTACTTAGCCCGCGATGACGGACGATATCGAGCTTCGCGCGAATGCTCTGCTGGTTTTCGAAATAGGCAACATAGGGGTGGCCGTCGGTGTTTGTGTATTTCAATCGGTTGCTGTGGGTATCTGACTGGTAGCTGCTGTTGCCGTTGTACGTTGTTTTCAGGCGTATGATGTCGCTGAAGGTCATGTCTTTGTCTATGCCTTTCACAACGGTATCTTCCTTTAGTTTCCACAGCTGTGAGTACAGTGGTAAACCGATGACAAACTTTGAGTTGTCGAGATTTTGCTGCATCAGATAGTCCAGGATGTCCTCCAGCCAGTCTGCGCTGGCAATACTGCCGGGCTTGCTGCCTATATAGTGTTCACCGTAGGCCATGATGTGCATCTGATCGACGTGCTCCTGCAGTGCTCGCCAGTCCTGTGCGTGTGAACCGTTGTCTTCACGAGGGTTGAACTCAGCGGTCTTCGGGTGCAAGGCTATGACTAGTTCTTTCTGTTGCTGTTTTAGTGCGACTGACAGGCGTGCGATGAAATTTGTATAGTCTTCCCGGTCTGCGCGGCGTAAATTCTCATAGTCTATATTGATGCCATCGAAGTTGTATTCGACGGCAAGCTCGACCAGATGATTTATGTGGTGGTCCATTGTCTCGGTGCTTGACAGCATCTGGTGGACAATGTCGCGATTCCAGTTGCCTTCCGGATGGTCTGGATTGAGGTCGGGCAGGTTGGCGACGATGGCGTACGCTTTGTCGCCGTTTTGCTGAACTTTTGCGATCATATCGCGATTCGGTTTTGCGTAGCGGTAAGTTTTTATATCGCCAATGTTATCTATATAAAACCAGAAAAAAGAAACGTGGCTGATGATGTCGCGGTTGGCCTGATAGGATTTGAAGGCACGAGCCTGATCCCAGTACGGGAGCCAGACCAGCACTACGCATTCATCGGGACTGTTGTCACATTCGTGGGCAGCGCTTTGTAGTGTCACCAACAGAAGTATGGCGATCAAAGCAACTCTAACCTTGCTGGCTAGCGCATTAGGTAACCGAAGTCTGGAGCAGCAGTCCGGCAGGGGCGGCAGGCATTGGTGATGTTTACCGATGTGAAAATAGTCAGGCAATGAGGCGTTTGATTTTGTAGGCTTCTGCATAGGTTGATTGCGTTTGCATACCCCGGTACCTGGCTTGATTGGTGATGCCAGCGACAGACAATGGTGAGTTTTCGGACTTCAGCTGTGAGGCGTAAAATTTAAGCGCCTCTACTTTTTTGGCAAAATCTTCGTCGGTAAGTTCAACGTATAAGTTCGGCCGTTCGGGCGACTCGCTATGGCCCCAACTGGAGTATGGCAATTCGTAGGTGATCACCAGTGGCTGAAATTGCTTGAAGGTGGAATCGGCTGGTCGCGTTGCTGTAATTACTGCCGAGTAGAGTGCGCGGTGATCCTGGTTATAGTCGTCGTGATCGGGGGTAATCAGAATATCCGGTTTGACGTTTTGCAAGGAGCACCGTGCATCACGTTCTATTAGAGAGATTAGTGTTGAATTTGGCAGCCCGTCCAGTTTTAGATGGTATTCGTTGCCTGGTAGGGCTAGCTCGTAGTCGGTGAACTGATAAAATTTGGCGACATTTTCAATTTCCCTGATGCGCTCTTCCGGGCCGGATGATCCCTTATTAGAGAAATCCCGTGTCTCACCGACAGTCACGTAAAGCACATGCACTTTACAGTTTTGACGAATCATTTTCGCGATCAAGCCTCCACAACCAAATACTTCATCGTCCGGGTGCGGGGCGATGATGAGCACAGTTTTATTGCTGAACATTTAATTCTCCGTGAAAACTTCGGTTGGGTTGTTTTGGCGGTATCAGGAGACGTTGCCCGGGACACGTGCAGGGCTCGTCCAGCGACCATTCGACTTTACGAAAAAGGCCATCGGGAAGGTGCCGAGAAAATACAGCGCGTCCAGCCAACGTAGTGCAAAGTAAAAAAGACCATGCCACAGCATGGCCGGGATGCGAGTGATTTTGGCTACTATCACTGTGCCGAAATAGTCCAGTCCGAAAAACAGCACGACTCCGGTAAAAAAAACGCTGGCGTTGATATCCGGGAACACAGCCGGCAGTGTCCAGCCGGTAAGCAGTGGAATAGCGGCAGCTACAGCAAGCAGTGGCAGTACCACAAGGGCGGTACTGATAACAATGGACTCAACCATAAAAAACAGCAGTGCAGTTATAAAACGGCTGCGCCAAAGCCCGTGTCTGATGACGGTTTGCCAGAATCCCAGATGCCAGCGTTTGATCTGACTGGTGTAGTCCCGAAAAGATGTCGGTTCATGGCAGTAGGCGATTGCCTTTGGACTGTAGGCAATACGCCCAAGCTGCTTTCTGTGCAACTCGAAGGTCATGTTGAAATCTTCAATCACCAGGCCATCTGCTGCTATATCGATCCGCGGAATGATACGGGTTCGGTAAATACTCGAGAAACCGGGAATGATGAAGCTGACATTCAGGTGGCGGGTGGTCTGTCCGTAGCGCAGAAAAGCCTGGGTTATAAGATAGAGCTTGATGCGATAACTGACAAAATAGGAGCCGTAGTTGAAGGCGTTTTTTTCACGCCATTTCGGGATAGCGTGTCCGGCAACGGCTGAGACTTCAGGGTCATTGAATAGTGGCAGCGCATGCGAGAGGTAGTCGGGGTCGATCTCGGAGTCGGCGTCAAGTATCAGTAGGAATTCGAAGCGTTCACACAACCTGAAGTATTTTATTGCCGCCTCCAGCGCCCGGGCTTTGCCCATGTTGCTGATGAGGTCGATGTGATTGACGTCGAGTTGTTCGAGGATCTCACCGGTGTTGTCGCGTGAGGCGTCATTGACGACAAATACATTCTCACCACCGACCAGATTGATCGCTGACATTACTGTTGGCCGGATGCCGGTGCCCTCGTTGTAAGCGGGCACCAGAATGGCGACATGATTACGGTTAAACACAGTTTTCGGGGGGTTGTCCGGTGTCAGCACGGTGCCGCTGTCCGGTCGCGTTGAGGTCAGCTTAAGGATGGCAAGCAAAAACAACAGTGGCAGCCCCAGTGACAGCGCCATTGATTCCAGAGTGTTTGTCGTCATACCGGTGCCGCTTGTCAGTGGCAATCTGCCGAGTGCTCCGAGAATCAGGCTTGCGGTTGCGACGAAGATCAGATGCTGGTGCAAACGAAGCTGTCTGGCGTTTACCACTATACTGATCAGATAGAGTGGGAAGACTGTTAAAAAATAAATATAAAAACCGGTGAGAACCAATTGCCCCTGTACCGACTGAGCCGATTTCTCGGCTGGATCGATTCGCAGCATAGCGGTGAGATCGGCTGCCAGTGTCAGCCATGCCAGAAGGCCGAAATATCCGACCATGGTCGCGGTAATTTGAGCCCTTCTGCTGAGCAGGCGGTCCTTAAGGTGCCCGTGACCCTGAGAGTACTGCGCTGCAATTTTGGAAGCTGTTAATGCGACTGGCAGGAGTAGCAGGAACCAAATCAGTGCACTGTGCTGTTCTAGTGGCAGCATGCCAATCCAGCGGGACCCGAAATGCCAGCTACAGGCGGCCAGGAAAGCGACGGCGGCCGTGATCACGTAAGTTGCGGTGCCGCTGCGTTCGTCGCGGGGTACTTTCAGCGAAAACATAATCACCAGTAAGGTGAGTATGGTGTAGTTAAGCAGCGTAATTACTGTTGTGACCGACGGTGTGGCCAGCGCAAAAACAGCCACTGATAGTAGCGCGATCGAAGCGATACTGGTCTGATCACGAAAGCACTGGACAAGAAAGCGTGCGAGTCCAATCAGGCCCCAGAATAAAAAATTCCAGCTGACCAGCAAGGGAATGATGAATAGGTATTTCATGCGATAGTCATAAACACACAGGAACGTTGGCTCGTACTTGTGACATTGCCTGTTTGTTGTCGATGAAAATGCCCGCTGTCAATTGAGACGGCGGGCAGGCGAGGCTGTTGATGATCGTGGGGTAAGTCATCAACTCAGCAATGCGTGCTGGCACTGGAGGCTACACCGGCAACTCATGTATTGGACGGTTAGGCCACTGTTGGGGGTTGTACGATTTCTCGTTAACCGCTTCTTTTATCGGAATTCCAAACTCATTGCACATAGCGGCCAGACCGGTTGACAGTTCGGTTTGAATTCGCCAGCCCAGTTGCATGAGTTTAGAGACATCCGGTTCCCGTCCGCCGTGGTCTTCGATGAAATGTTCTTTATACTCAACGGGCAACTCACGTCCGATTACGTCTGACAGTGCTCTCACCAGCTGGTTGATAGACAATTGGGTGTTACCACCAACATTGTAAGGTGACGCACTTTCGCCGGTTTTCATCACTATCTCAAGGCCGGTCAGCAGATCAGAAATGTACAAGTGTGTCCGAGTTTGCGTGCCGTTACCAAAAATAGTCAGAGGTTGCCCTGCTTTAATATGTGTCAGTGTATTGGGTATCAGGCGTGTGTCCAGTTTGGACATATTGGGTCCGTATGAATTGAAAATACGAACTATTTTTGCTTTGAGATGGTATTTTTCCACATAGAGTTTTACCAGCATTTCACCAAAGCGCTTGCCCTCTTCGTAGGTTGAGCGTTCCCCCACAGGGTTGACGTTGCCGTGATAGTTTTCAACCTGAGGAAACTCTTTCGGGTCGCCGTAGACTTCGGCACTGCTGGTATACACCAGTGTGGCGTTGTGCAGCTTGGCCACATTTAAAATATTCTCCGTCCCCTGCGAGCAGGTTCGCATCATCTCCTCACCGTAGATTGCAATGTTCGGCACCCCTGTGGGGCAGGCAAAGTGATAGACCTCGTCATACTTTGTATTCTGTGCCCGAAGAACTGCATTGCCATCGTTAATGTCGATGTGATCAAAGCGAAAGTTGGGGTATTTCAACAGTCGAGAGATATTTTCTTTTGAGCCGGTGATCAGGTTGTCTATGCCATGAACACAGTGCCCGTGTTCAAGTTGCTTCTCAGACATTGAACTCCCTACGAAACCGGCTGCCCCTGTCACTAATATATTTTTTATTTTTTTTATACTTTCCATGTTGCCTCCGTTTTTGCGACCAAAACTGCCGCCGATATGTCTGTGCCGTTGACACATCATGATTCTATTAGTGAGGCTACACCAAAATATATGACCATCTTGTACTACTTGAAGCTCATTTTCGTGATTTGATTCCTAAGAGTTGACTTGTTTAC
>CALKXD010000122.1 GCA_938003855.1 uncultured Granulosicoccaceae bacterium
TCGCTACTCCAAAAAGTCCCGCAAAAAAAAATGCATTCAATACTACCTCGCAGCAGCTGAATCACCCTATGGCGAGGAGGTAATTGAAAATCAGTATCAGGTTGTTTTCAGTCAGTTATTCCCGCTTCAGGAAGCAGAGGCAGCAAAACAGTCAGTGGCCACTATGCCCCACAGGCACAAGGTAGCCGCGTCGGAATGGCTGGAGAACCAACAAGAATACGGCGGTGATTTACAAGCCGCACTGTCAGACTGTGAAAATTGGAAAGCAGAGAACAGATATCAGGAAGGAGAATCATTCTTTTCGCAACTGGTCACGCGCCTGCAGTTTGTTGATGAAACCATCTGCGACACGACTCAGTTTAATTCGGAGTTCAAATCCGAATCCAGGGCCGACATCACCGCCACAACTGCGTTGACCGCAGAGCAGGCTTCCGCCCAATTCGACCTCATGGTTGGCCATCAGCAGTCAGCCTCCTGCAGCTTCGAGTCACGCGATGAAAACTGGGGCGAAATCAGTGGCAAATTGGAAGAGTCATTCAAAGCCGGTCTATGGGCTAGCGGCAGTGCAAAAGCCACCATGGACAGAATGGGTTTTTCGACACAGGTACAAGCCGCCATTGCTATTGGCGCTCAACTCGATCTGAGCGGCGATCTCACCTGGTCAAAGGGCAGCAACAAACTGATACTCGGTGGCGAAGCACAGGTTTTCGTCGGCGGAAAAGCTGAACTACAAGCCAAGTTCAGCGCCAGCGCAATTGCCGGACTGGAAGCATCAATCAAAGCCGGGGCTTTCGCAGGATTCTCAGCCTCGGTCAAAGGCCATTGCACCTACTCACACGACGGCATCCAGATCGCCCGCGTAGAGGCAGCAGCGTCAGTTACCTTTGGTGTCGGTGCAGAACTGGAAGCCAGCATTAAGGCGCCTATCTTCGGCCCCACAGAAATATCGTTCAAGGCCGGCCTGAGTGTCGGTCTGGGATCATCGATCAGCACCAAAGCATCAATCGACTTCTCCGAAGCAGCACTCGCCGCTAACGCCGAGTTCCGAAAAGCGGTGCACTGGAGAACGCTGGCAAAAGGCTACAAAATGGACCTCATGAACTCCGATGCCAGAAACCTGTATTACCTGAACAAGGCAATCAACAGACTTCAGGCAGAAATCGCAGACACCAGCAACACGGTCAGCAGCTATCAAAAACTGCCCAGCGACAAACGCCCCTTGCTGATGTAGCTGCAAGTCCGGCAGCATCGATACTGTCGGTCAGTCGGAGAGGCCTGTCAGTTACTTACACAAGCTCTCCGACGTTACGCTAAAAATATATTATCCGCTGAACTCCCCCCCGGACACTGCAGACCTGCCCGCAAAATTAACCAGGTTACCGCCGGGCCAGGTTCACCCTGCTGCCCGGCGTTGTTCATAGTTCGATCAACGGTAGTTTATTCATCGATAGATTTTATCTTTTCAAATGGACGGACTGCCAACCCGACGAGCCGCTCCAGCAGGTGCGGTTCTGTCTCTGAACTCTGATGTCCGCAACCCTTCACCGGATTAATCCGGATATAGAGATACACAAGCGTCTTGATCACAACCTCCCATGGGTAGCAGGACGACCCGACCTACCCGTTTAGTTTTCCAGCATTCGGGGTGGTGTTAGCTCGCCCGGACCGGCAACCATTGCCATCACGTGCCCCTGAGCGTTACGATAATATGACCGGGGGATCAAAGACAGGGCCGGGCGATCAGCTTAAAGTGACTTCACTCGACTGCCGGCTAACCATGCGTCCGCCAGACGGTGACAGGAGTTAGCCCATGTACACTCATATCGTAATCGGCGGCGGTACATCAGGATGCGTTATCGCGGCCCGGCTGACAGAAGACCCCGACGTGCGCCTGCTGCTGCTTGAAGCCGGCCCGGCTGATACCAGCCGCCATATTCATTTCCCCGCGCTGTACTACAAACTGACCGGCGGTCCGTTGACCTGGGGCTACCGCACGGCACCATCGGCACAACGTGACGGACATGAGATGCCATTTGCCCAGGCACGTGTACTCGGTGGTGGCAGCTCCATCAACGGTATGGTGTTCACACGCGGGCACGCCGCCGACTACGACACATGGGCATCAGAGTATGGATGCACTGGCTGGTCTTTTAAAGAAGTGCAGCCCTACTTTCGACGATCAGAAAGCAATACCCGATTGACCGATAGTTTTCATGGCAATGACGGCCCTATCGGCGTCTCCGATCTGGTCAGCCCATTGCCGATCAGCCATGCATTCGTCAATGCCGCACAGCAGGCGGGCTTCCCCTTCAACGACGACTTCAACGGCGTTGATCAAGCCGGATGCGGCCTGTATCAGGTCACACAGAGGCGCGCACGCAGATCAAGCGCAGCCGTGGAGTATCTACACCCGGTGCTGGATCGCGGGTCACTAACGGTTAAAACATCCGCCACGGTGCTGCGGGTACTGGTGAATGCCGGGCGCGCCACCGGCGTCGAGTATGTACACAATGGCAGCACGGTAAAAGCCAGCGCGGACAACTGCGTTGTCATAACCGCCGGCGCTATCGGGTCACCAGCCTTGTTGTTACGATCAGGCATCGGCGCTGCCAGCGAACTGGAACAAGCCGGCGTGCGAACGATTCACGATCTGCCCGGCGTCGGTAAAAACCTGCAGGATCATATCGATGTCTACAGTATTCATGCACTAAACGGCGCACACACCTACGACAAGCACACTAGATGGCACAAGCAATTTGTCGCCGGCATTCAATATCTAGCATTCAGAACCGGGCCGGTAACATCTAACCTTGCTGAAGCCGGTGCGTTCTGGCGTATCGACGCAAGTCGCTCTATAGACACACCATCGGACATCCAATTTCATTTTTTACCGGCGGCAGGCATTGAAGCCGGTGTGCCGCCGATACCGGGTGGCTACGGCTGCACGCTTAATTCATGCTTCCTGCACCCGCGATCACGAGGCTCGGTACGCCTGCGCTCCGCCAGTGCTGACGACCCGCCAATCATCGATCCAAACTACTGGTCCGATCCCTATGATCTGGATATGTCACTACAGGGCTTCGAGATGACAAGAGAGATCGCCAGCCAACCAGCTCTTGCACAGCTGATAAAACACGAACACCTCCCCGGCAACACTGTAAAAACCCGCAAGGATCTAATCACCTATGCCAAACGCTTTGGCAAAACCGATTATCATCCAGTCGGCACCTGTAAAATGGGAACAGATAACACCAGTGTGGTTGATCCACAGTGCCGTGTGCAGGGTATAGAGGGATTGCGCATCGCCGACAGCTCTATAATGCCGCGACTGATCAGCTCCAATACCAATGCAGCAACCGTTATGGTGGCCGAAAAGGCAAGCGACATGATCAAAGGAACATCTCGAAAATGTTAAACATCGGTATTATCGGTTGCGGTCTGATGGGCGAATTGCACGCCATTCATTTGAGTGAAAAAGTTCAAGGTGCGCGCCTGGCAGCTATCATGGACACCAACCCCGAACGAATTCAATCCATCACCAGCCGCTGTGGCCCCTGCCGGACCTTCACCGAAGCCGGCACAATGATCGACGATGCAGAGTTAGACGCTATACTAATTGCGTCACCGGATCATACGCACGCCGACCTCGTATTGCATTGCATTAGCGCTGGAAAACCAGTGCTCTGCGAGAAACCTCTGGCAACCTCAGAAGCTGATGCCAAAGCTATTCTCGATGCCGAAACCGCCACCGGGCGACGACTGCTGCAGGTAGGCTTTATGCGGGAATACGACGAATCCCATTTATTGCTGCGGGAGGCGCTGTCGACGGGCCAACTTGGGTGTCGATTAATGTTTCGCTCGCGTGCGGTAAACCCCGCAAAAGACACTGAGCGCCCCGCCGATGAAGTCGTGACCAACTCTGCCATACACGATTTCCACACAGCACGCTGGCTAATGGGTGATGAGATCGACCAGATCTACGTGCAACACTTTCCCTACCATATCGATCGACCGGAAACCTGTCGCCTGATGAATATCTCCCTGCGGTTCTCCAGTGGCGCACTGGGGTCCATCCTTATTAACTCTGAATGTGGTTACGGTCATGAAGTCGATGTCGAAGTAACCACAGAGTGCGGCCAGGTCAATATAGGCGATCCGCTACATCCCGTTATTCGTCACGGCAAGCACCAATCTAGAATCATTCACCCGACCTGGCGTGAACGTTTTCAAGCAGCTTATCTGACTGAGATCAGCGCCTGGATAAATTCCATCAGCACTGACACACCGGACGGCCCCGGCGCCTGGGATGGTTATCGTTCTCTTGTAGTGTCCGCCGCTGCTATACAGTCGATCCGCACGGGCAAGCCGCAGGCGGTTCCGCAAACAGTAAAGCCAACACTCTATAAATCAGGCTGAGCGTTTTTTGCGGTCACGACAACACGATGGTATTCAGTCAGCAGATACAGGCTCATGTAATGCTGCCCACTGCCCGCCGTTTTTGTCAGATGCCACAACCGCATCGACAAAGCGCACGCCCTCGGCACCCTGCTCTATGGTCGGGTACAGTAGCCAGTCATCCGGTATATCCAGCGTATCGCGTCGAGCCGCTACCGCCAGAGCAAATTCGGTATACAGGTTTGCCCACGCTTCAATAATCCCCTCAGAAAAACCACGGCCGGTCCTGACTAATCGCTCGACACTTGCGTGCATGCCATCACCCTGACCACGACTGAGGATATAATCCGGCTGACCATATCGGCAATGCCGGAGATAGTCACTGTGCTGCAGATCCCACTCGACACTTCCTTCGCTGCCATAGATACGCAACCGCAAGCCGCCCCGGTTGCCGGCAGCAAGACGGGTCGCCAACAGAGTCCCAGGTACGTTTTGCTGATAGCGGGTCATCATCATGACGGTATCCTCCAGAGGCTTGGGGGATCCGCACACATGCATTTCAGCGCGTACATGCGTTAGCGATAATCCGGAAACGAAACAGGCAAGATGCTGAGCATGGACGCCGATATCTCCAGTACAACTGGTCGCCCCGGCTCTGGCTGGATCGAGACGCCACTTAACGTGATTGGCGTCACCCACGTTATCAGGGATCATCCAGTCCTGCATAAACTCGACATGAATCTGATTGATCCTGCCGATCCCCCCGCTCTGCACAATCAACCGGGCCTGCCTGACCATAGCAAAAGACGCCATCACATTGCTGACCCCGAACACCAGCCCACTGGTATTTACCATCGCGATTAAATCATCGGCATCTTCACGGGTATTGGTGAGCGGCTTATCACACAGCACATCTATACCCGCTTTCAGAAAGGCCATCGACGCATCACGGTGAAGGTGATTTGGTGTGGTGATCATCACAGCATCAACCCCGTCGGGTCGCCGTGCCTCTGCCATGGCCATTTCAGTGAAGGACGCATAACAGCGATCAGCAGGAATATAACGGGACACCCCGCGCTCAATCGACTTTACCGGGTCAGACGACAATGCACCTGCGGTGACTTCCCAGTAGTCACTCAGGCGTGCGGCCTGAGCCTGCGTTACCGAGATTCGCCCGCCACCAACAATCCCCAATCGCAAACGCCGCGACAGCCGTGGAAACGGACCGTCAAAGTCTAGATTCTCAGGCAATAGCGCACTGACAGACTGACTCATATCAGGTGACCAATACCGATTCAGGAATCAACTCGGTGGCCATGAACACGCCGGGCGTAATGGTTTCGTATTGGTGCCACGGATAGACACCATCGGCATCGTACATCGGCTTATGCGTCGCGCCGGGTGCCATCGGTTCTTCGAGGTAGAGCGTGGAGATATCCTGCTGCCGGCACTGCTGCATTTTACCGATACCCACTATCTGCGTATGAACCTCACGAAATCCGGGTACATCGCAGAAGGGATGATCTTTATGCAGCCCGACATTCAGTGGGACAGACCCGGAGTGATACATACTCAACGCCAGATTACCCAGATGCACCTTGGGCGACATGTAATGGCTGACTCCCCGCAGACGCTCTTCTTTTCTGACATCAAAGGCCAGTGGCCAGGTCTGCCTGATCTGTTGAAACAGCGTATCGTCGCTGTCATGATCGGCAAACCGTTCAATCAGCACGGCACGATTCACCTGGGTAATTATTGTGTCACGCACAACAATCGATTGCATCGAACCCAGCGCCTGCTCTTCAATCAGCACCGGTGAATCGGCAATATTCAACAGTATTGATTTGCCACTGACCGGATAGCTATCCTCGTCTTCCAGATATCGCACTGTAAAAAAAGGCTCGGCAAAGTTTTGCACTGAAATACTCACAACGAAGTCCCCCGCCAGTACCAGTGATTAATATGAGCGCACCGCCTGATTCAGTCAATAGGTGGCTCTGTAGTGAGAGTCAGCACAGGCTGCCTGCAACAAGCACACTACGCACAAAGGGTGCTGTCAATTGACCAGAACATTAAATGACTGCGGCAATAATGGCTGTATCACCAATACGGCTTAAGAAAAGCCAGACACCGGTAGCAACATACCAGGCACGACATCGAATGCCGCCCGATTCCCTGCCCCACAGTGCCGGCTTACATCGGTGTGTACCGGTAGCGCTCACGCCCTGCGACTAAATAAGCCAGATCGCTCGATGCACTCCACTGACATCAGTGGCAGATTCAGTGAAGGGGGGCTGTCAGTATTCCCCTCCACTAGTCTTCTGTTAATCAGCGATAATTTATCCGGCCACCTTGCGTCGGTACATACCTTGCGCAATCCGATCAATGACCATGGCACAGACCAGTATAGCCAATCCACCAAGCAGACCCTGGCCCTTGGCAGCATACTGCAGCGCTTCCAGAATTAACGCGCCTAAACCTTCCGCTCCGATCAACGAGGCAATAACAACCATCGAAAGAGACATCAGGATTGTCTGGTTAATCCCGGTCATGATTGAAGGCATGGCCAGCGGAATTTCGACATTGCGCAATAGTTGCCATTTAGAACAACCAAAAGCAACCGCTGCCTCTTTGGTGGCTTCCGGCACACCACGCATACCCAGCGCCGTCAGGCGGATTACCGGCGGCATGGCAAATATAATGGTGGCTAACACCCCGGGCGGTTTACCGGTGCCAAAGAAAGCGATAATCGGAATCAGATAAACAAACGCCGGCATGGTCTGCATAAAATCCAGTACCGGCTCGGCAAACGAGTACGCCCGTTTAGATTTACCAAACCAGATACCCAGTGGAATTCCAAACAGTACACAGAGAAAAGCACCGGCGCCAATCAACGCTACTGTGATCATGGAAATTTCCCAAAGCCCCATAAAGGCCAGATACAGCAATGACGCTGCGGTAAAAATTGCCACACGCGGACCGGCCAGCCGGAACGCCATAACCACAATGACCAGCATAACCACCGGCCACGGTGTATCTATAAGAATTATCTCGAGGCCATCAAGCACCCAGCGGATGGCTTTGGTAATGCCATCAAAGACATCACTGAAGTTGACCGCCAGCCAGTCGAAACCGGCATCGCCTTTTTTAGCCAGGATCGCAAAATACTCTTTACCTACAGGAAATTCGGTGATCGGCAATTTACCACCGAGCAAACCATTGGTAATCGCAGAGAGCTTGGAATCAGGGTCGGATACCGTGAAGCGGAAAAGCGTCAATGGCCAGATAGCCAACAATAGAAACGCGCCAATCCATGCACCGGCTCTCGACACACCCGATTGTATAGCAGGGACCGCTCGCCAGCGAAGATACTGCTTCTCATAGGCAAAGTTTGCATACAGCCCTTCTATCAGTTTTACCAGCAGTAACAGACCCAGGCCAATCAGTAGTATGGTGGTGGCTTCGCCTGCGGCGATTTCGGCTTTTTCCTGCGCGGTCGCTGCCACCTTTTTTAAATTCTCGGCAATTTTTAACTTTGCTTCTGCTTCTTCCGGTTTACCTGCAGCGACCAGTTCCGCTGCCTGTGTCTCGCGCTTGCCGATATTAACCAGCAGTCTTTCATAACGCGCTATCTGGTCAGCCCCTAACTCACCCCACAAGCCCCGCCCCAGCTGCACCAGAGCAAAAAGCTCCAGAATGAGAAATGTCCAGAAGAAACCCCACAAGCCCCTGAACGCCCCCCACAGCGGACCAAACAACGCCGCCATAGGATTCCATGAAAAAACAAATCCGTTCTTACCTTGTATCTTGCTGAAGTGATGCCCGTAGTAGGTGCCATTTTCTTTAACAAATTCTTCTACCGAAGAATCAAGGGTACGTGGTTCTGGTATCAAGCCGGAGTCACTCATGCTTTGCCCCCCTGTATTCCCTTGAGCAGCGTAGTTTTATTAATTACGCCAATATCCACACCATCATCACTCTGTATCACTATCGCCTGATCGGTGGTCGTGGAGATATCGATCAACTGATCGAGATCAGTGCCATGACTTGCTCTGGGACTGTGTTGCAGGTTCTCACCGGACGCAGGCTGATAGGTATTAATGTCTTCCATAATCGAGCGCGCAAACACCAGTTTTAGCTTAGAGATACCATCGACAAAATCACGAACGTAATCGTCTGCCGGATTCGTTACGATTTGCTCCGGTGTGCCGATTTGCACTATGCGCCCGTCTTTCATGATCGCGATTCGATTTCCGATGCGTATAGCCTCGTCAAGATCATGCGTAATAAAAACCGTGGTTTTATTGAGCTCGGCGGACAAGCTCATGAATTGCTCCTGCAGTTGACGCCTGATCAACGGGTCAAGCGCTGAGAACGGCTCGTCCATTAAGAGCACTTCAGGGTCTGACGCCAGCGCCCGGGCCAGCCCCACACGTTGCTGCATTCCACCGGACAACTCACGCGGGAACCGATCTTCATAGCCGTCAAGGTTTACCATGCTCAGGCATTTTTGCGACACCTCCCAGCGCGTCGACTTTGGCTCGCCGCGTATTTGCAGCGGGAACCCGACGTTATCCCGCACAGTTCGATGAGGAAGTAACGCCATGTGCTGAAACACCATACCCAGATGCCGCGCACGCATATCCCGCAATGCCGAGGCGCTGAGAGACAACATATCTTTACCAAGAACCGAGATCTTACCTGCCGTAGGCTCGATTAGCCGGTTCAGGTGTCGCACCATTGTCGACTTTCCCGATCCGGATAAGCCCATGACACAAAATATTTCACCACGCTCAACCGAAAACGAGCAATCGGCAATACCGACAACACAACCGAATTCCTCCAGCACCTCAGGCTTGCCTAACCCGCGTGTCTCAATAGCCCGCATCGCTTCAGTCGAGTTGTCGCCAAATATTTTCCAGACGTTTTGCAATTCAATGACGCTATCGCTCATGCGAGTCCTCTAATAGCTGGTAGAAAGCCGGAAATTGTAACGAACTAACATTGACCGGGGCAGCACACTGCCACCCCGCGATACTTTAGCGGTACCGGTTTTCTATAGAGATATCCGGTAATTTACGGAAGTTACTTAAGCCAGCTATCCACAGCTTCGGCGTTATCGGCAACCCACTTCTTAGCAAATTCAGCAGGATCCTGCTTTTCAACCACCAGCGCATACGTCATTTCAGATACGGTGTTGGTATCCAATGAGACCTGCGATAGCATTTTTGCAGCTTCAGGCTGGTCGCCCTCGAGTGCAGTGGCATAATGGATGTGCAGGTTTGCAGTATTCCATGCAACTCCCGCTTCCGACTTCTCAAGCCACTCTGGATCATCGGTTGGCTGAATGACATTCCACTTGGCTTCATCGTATGCCGGCTCTTTTAAAATGACGAGATCGTGCAGAGCGAACATGTGATGCGGGGTGTAGCAAAAGAATGCGATGTTTTTATCTTGTGCCACAGCGTTGTCTACTTCGGCAAGCGCCAGAGACTCATCCATCTCTTTCAGTTGCATTGTCTCTGCGTAACCGTAGGATTTTGCCCGAATCTTCTCAACATTAGTTGAAGCCCAACCCGCCGCACCGATCCAGATCTCACCTTTACCGTCAGCATCGCTGTCGAAATTTGCAGCCATGTCCGGGTCGCTGAGCTCTGCAAGATCGACTATTCCGGTGCGCTCTGCAGTCGCTTTTGTCACGCACATTGCCTGATCACCGGCAACCCCGTTCGGGTTCTGCCGAACCGTACCCTTGTCAGTGACATAGGTATTAAACAAATTGGTCTGATTAGGCAGCCAGACTTCCGGGTGAACATGCATAGCGCCAGAATCCATTGCCTCGAACACAACCGGGTTGGTGCCGTTTTGCAATTCGACTTCAAGGCCAAGGTTGTCTTCCATAGCGATCTTCAGCACATGTGCTGTGGCCAGAACAGACGGCCAGTTGGGCACCCCGATGACGACATCAGCGGCCTGCGCGACCCCCATCGAAAACACCGAACTGAGACTTGCTGCAATAAGTAACTTGGGACATTTCATTAGATGAATCACTCCACTGTGTAACAGATTTGCAATTGGCCTCCGCCAATTACCTCGTAAGGGACGAAAACGTCGGCGTCAGTGTAACACGACACTTTGTACCCCCTCTTATCAGAAGCCGCCATTGACGCTGACGGTTACCCTCGAAAGCGGCGACAAACAGACCGGCAAACGGTCGATAGGAAAGAGTCAAAAGCCGGGATTGTCCAGACAGCAACGTATCCGACCAAGGCGTAGCCCACAGAACGTCTATTCTGCATCTGATGACAGCGGTACAAAATTGAACTTGTTCACCAGGCTCAGTTGACCGACTTAGGTAACCGTCTGACAAAAATTTTTTACCTGAAACAACATATCACACAGCCGTTTGTACCCACTATAGCGACAGATTCAGCGCACAATAATTCAACTGTGACACTGCTGACGCCAACGTTGGTGACTAATAAGTGCCTGTCCAGAAGCAGGCCTCGACAGCTTGCAATCCCCGCTATGCGTCGCTGCTGTGGGCCCCGAATGCTCTATATAGAGAGCGGATAATCGATGTACCCATCAACTATTGAGATGGACGAGCCAGGCAACCGAGAGCATTGGCTATTATACGCGCCGCCGTTATCGCCGCCGTTCCATTCAGATCGCGTGAGGGTACAAACTCAATCATGTCGAAGGCAACGAGATTAGCCTGCTTGATTACGGCATCAATTAAATCAATGGACTGCGTGTAAGATAAACCACCCGGGGTTGGTGCCATCACCGCTGGCATTATCCCTGAATCCAGCGCATCGCAATCAAAGGTGATCATGCAATTTGAGTTTCTTTTCAAATGCTTCAAAACAGCCGCAACCCCCTGCTGATGAAACTCTCTGGCCGTTACTATTTTTGCCCCCCAATCGTTGGCAATTTCAACCTCCGCCCGACGCGCTGACCCCAGCCCTCTAATCCCGACCTGAATAATATTGACCACATGGTCCATTTCCGATGCACGCCTCATGGTGCTGGAATACCCGAGCGACTCCCCACGCCGCTCATCCCGCCAATCTATATGAGCGTCAATCTGAATTATTGTCAGCGGCCCACACGGTGCCAGCGCCTCGATGAAAGGTATAGGGGTAGAGTCATCTCCACCAATCATTAGCGGCACAGCGCCACAGCCAACAATTTTTTCAGTAGCGCCGTGAATAAGCTGCCGGTTAAGCGCACCATCCAGCGCTGTCGTCGCAAGATTACCCGCGTCAGCTATAGAGAAAAGATCATTATCTAACAATGGCCCGCCTAAATCGAAATCCCAGTGATCAAGCCAACCGGCATCTTCCTCAAGCGCACAACGCAAAACGTCAGCAGCAGTGGCAAACGGCTCATTATCAATACCGCGATATGGGGTACCATGCGGTGCGCCAAAAACCACCACGTCAGCCGATTCAGCATCAATTTCAGTGCTCGCACCGATAAACGGAACTTCTACAGAACTAAACGGCGTTAACATTGCGGAGCCTTGTAAAATTTAAAGTAACTACCGTTATTGCATCACTATCTATTCCAGTCGGCCAGACAACAGTGCGCAACAATCCGATAACTGTCGTTAAAAAATAGAATACTTCAGACAGGAAGACACAAACAACAGCCACTCCCCGAACGCCCCCACCAAAGCACCACCCCCAACCGGGAAACCCGCAGCGTCAGCAAGGCCAAACCCGACAAGCCCTCACAACCCCCAAGCATCCCCAACGGACGGCAACCTACCAATCATCACAGGCAGCACAAACAAGACAGCCCCATCCAACACTCCCCCGAAAGCCCAACCAAAGCACCCGCCCCCAACCGGGAAACCCGCAGCGTCAGCAAGGCCAAACCCGACAAGCCCTCACAACCCCCAAGCATCCCCAACGGACGGCAACCTACCAATCATCAC
>CALKXD010000123.1 GCA_938003855.1 uncultured Granulosicoccaceae bacterium
CAGGCACAAAAAAGCCACCTTGCGGTGGCTTAGTTGTCGGGTTTGGTGGAGGCGGGGGGAATCGAACCCCCGTCCGCAAGCACTCCGCCCTTGGCGCTACATGCTTAGTTTCGTCATTAATTTAACATCATCGACCCGACGAACAGGGGCTGAATCAGCGATCCTTTGAATATTTAGTGGTTTGGGTCAAGGCGCCCCTCCCTCACGATCCTGCGGCTAGTGCCCCCGGTCCGAGTCACAGGCAAAACGGAGTCGGGGTAGAACTGTACAACTAGAGTTTAAAGTCTAGTTATGCAGCCATTGCGTAGCTGTCATCATTGGCAACTAAAAGGTTTGCAACTGGTTTTACGAGGTACTTGCCCCTCGGCATGCTCCTTAGGTTTTGCCACCCGCGTCGAAGCCAGGTCGCCCCCTTAACTTACTACTTAAAACTTGCTACTTGCTACTTGCTACTTGCTACTACAGAGATGGCGGCAACTCCGCAATATTCAAGAGCGGCCTCCAATACCGTTAATCATAGCATTGTCCGACGCTCATTGGGTAAAAACCACCTCTGCGCAGGTTTCCGACGCGACATCACCCGAAAATGCCCCAATGGTCCGGCGGCGCGGACAGAACCCTGCCTGATGAGCACCAGTTTTGTGCCGCCCCCTCGTTACAGTGCTACCGCAACACCTGCACAATTGACATCCATGAAATGTGCCTCTCAAGCCATGCTTTTTTTGCCGGCCGGCAAACGCGTCTTACCCACGATGGCCCCACTTCGTATAACCTGATGGCAAGTGGATATTCCGCCCTTTTTACTGATCATTGCTTTGTTGTTTTGACCTGCCCCAATGCAGCAATCCCGGCAAGCGAAGAGACCAATTTACCTGAATACTGACAGGACCTCTGCAACACACCATTGCGGTGCATATACTTGTCAAAGAAGCGGACTCTGAGGAACCAAATCGCTCGACAATATCCGGACCCGGTCGCCCGGACAGTGACATGTCATCAATTTTTCTGGCACGGGCCACTGATGCGTACGATTGTTAAATCCCGGCATACTTTCCTGACAGTTGTTCACACGTTCTTGTGCCGTTGACGGCAGTACTAAGAGCATGAATCCGCTATGCTTCATCCAGCTTAAAGAAACCACGTTGGGACTTACTCTACATGTCTGTTATCACCTGCTGTGTCATTGCCTTCCTCTGCCAGATTGTGATCGGCCGTCGGGAAGGACATACCCTTCTATTACCTGTAGACGACGCAATTCCCGAGGCAATGGACCAAGTCAACCTGAATTTAGCAACGGCCTGCGACAACAGCGCCACCCCCTTATCAGCAGGCTTGCGGCGGGATCTTGCAAAAGTTTCTAAACATGACAGCGACCATCAACTTGATGCTGCCGCCTGACACAAACAATCCAGAATCGACATTGATCAATGCGTCTTCCCGCCACGCCTTGCACCGGTAAACTACCCCGCATTTACAGACGCTGATCGCGGACACTCCACCCCACCACAACTGTGCGTCAGCCTGAGGATCTACGCTCACCCTCTGCGACACTGACGCCCTGTCAAGGCACGCACTTCGTTACTGATTAGCGCTGATCCTCGACCGGCCGTTCGACCGTCACCCCCAGATTCGATTCAGCGTTTTTTATCATCGCACTCTTTGGCTCGCTGCCATGGCCGGCACTGATAGCATCATCATAAGATTCCACCATTGCGGCAACCACAGGCAGCTTTGCATCCAGCTGTGACGCAATTTCGCGAATATTCAGAATATCCTTGTAGGCCGCCTGCATCGGAAAATCGCCATCAAATTTGCGATCTAGAATTCGTGGTACGAAATGCTCACTGGCAAAGCTGCGCGAACTTCCACTGGTTAACAACGTCTCCAGAACCAGGGGGTCGAGGCCGGCCTTGACGGCCAGTGGCAGGACCTCGCAAAACGCGGCGATATTGACGTTATAAATAATATTGTTGACGGCCTTCATCATCTGCCCGCTGCCAATATCACCGCAATGAAGTATCTGCTCGCCCATAATACTTAACAACGGTAACACGCTATCGAAGGACTGCTTTGAACCACCGAACATCAAGGTCAAACTGCCATCGAGTGCGCGCTTGGGAAGCCCCGACACCGGACAATCACAGTAGCCAATATCTGACGTGCGTTTGACGCCTTCTTCGAACTCACGCGCCCTGGCGGCACTGAGTGTGGATGCGTCGACTATGGTCCGGAGTTGCTTGCTGTTAGCCAACAGACCGGACTGGCCAAAAACTACATCTTCGACGTTGTCTTCTCCCGGCAGGCAGATAATCACCACCTCACACTGCTGAGCAATCTCTGCAATACTCGAGGCTGATGCCGCCCCTTTGGCTTGCACAGCGGCAACGGCTGCCGCGTTGATGTCGTAGATCAGCAGCGGCACGCCGGATGCCGCTAAAGTACCGGCCATGCCAGACCCCATTTGACCCAGACCGATAAACCCTACTAGTGCGCTACCCGTTGCAGCGCGGCTTTGTGTCGTGGGCATGCCATTTCCTCCCGGTTCAATGGGCTTATTCTGACATGAATCACCGCAATACGGGCATCCGACGACCCGCTACCGTAAAAGGTTTTTACTCAATCGGAAATTTCTTTACCCGTCGATGGCGTTTGATTAACTCACACTGGCTGGTGCTGTTTACCGACAGCCTAATGCCAACCGGCGGGCATCCCGGCTCAGCCGGCGCGCCTTGAGTTGGCCGCCTGCCTGGCGCGATTGGCAAGCTTGCGCTGTTGCTTTTCGGTGATCGTGCTTTGCGCTCTGGCTTCCAGCGGCTGTGGATCGCGAATATCTACCGACACCACATCAGGCTGATTCACCGCAAACGCTACCCAGTCAGACAGCTGACCACCAAATTCAGGGGCACCGGTGAGACTGTAGATCGTGTAGTCAGATAAAGACCGTATATTTATATCGTCGCAGATGCGCTTACTACCACGCCGATGTCGGTGCCGGAATCGCGGGTCATCAACCTCACTCAACACAAGAAACCATTTGGCATCTTCCGGGTAGCCGGTTGCTATCAGAGTAACAACCAGACCATGATGGCTTATTTGTTCACACTGTTTGCGATAAGCCCGGGACGCGGCTTGATAGACGATATCCGGAATCCCGAATTGATCCCGGTCAGCACTGGTATCGTCATTGAGCTGCGGCTTGATCTCTACCGCGATCTTCCGGTTACCCGACTCCACCAGAAAATCAAAAGATTCGCAGTCCGCTCCAGCATAGTCAACCGATTCACACATAGATCGAAGATGTAGAGCCCATGACGCCTCCAGTGTACTGGCGTAACGACCCACAGGACGCGGCTTCATTGAATAGTGTTTATCGTCAGTCATGGAAGAATTTCCGTATCCAATCCATCGTTGCGCCACCTTACCCAGCCGGGAGGCACTGTCGGCTTAACACTCCTGAATATCACTTAAGGGCCCATGTGGTATTTCCGAGCCCTGCCATACCGGCCTGCACCTGAAACGCCACAATCACCGCCAAAAACAACAACAAAACAACAGGTGTTAAAAAAGCTATCGGCGAACACGCTCTTGCGTTTAGGCCTGCAGACGCACTTTCGTCAAAGTAATGACACCGACAAGTGAACTTACAATTAAACAATACCCGAACCAGTGACAATAACCAGCAGCCCGATCAGGCGTAGCCAGGATCAACTCCGACAGGACATACGCCAGAAAGCGGCTCTGCCGGAAGGCTCCCTTGCGATGCGATTCCCCCAGCCCGTGGGCAACGCTGTTTGCAGCGTAGCGGAAACACGTACCCTCACTGTTTGCCAGACAGCTCTGCTGCAGGCTTGATTTGAAAATGAGTGTACTCCCCCGACGAGACCCCGACCTTCATTGGTTGCCAGGTCACCTACTACGACCCCAATTTTACTTGCCACTGCACTTCACCAGCGCCAAAGTGGCAACTGGCTCTATTGGCACGGCCGATGGGGGCTTCTAATTCCCTAGCCGTCGACAGGGTTCGCGCGGTTCTGCATGTGCTGCTTGAGAAAATCGCTCAGGGCCAGCTGGCAATCCGAACTATCGGATCTGGCGGCAGTGGCATATTGCCAAAGCGGATGGGGTAGTTTTCGGGGGTGGGTTTTAACCAGCGTCAAAACCGGCGCTTTCGACTTAGTGATCTCTACCGATTCGTCGTCAAGCAGTTGTGTTTGGACAGCTAACATGGCGTTACTCCTTTCCTTGGGTTATCCGTTATGCCATTTGCGATAACGGATGCGCTTCCAGCGCGTGTGATCTGTTTTGCATTTCAAGCGCCAAAACAGTGTGCACAGTTCTCAAAAAAACAAGATGCAACTATTTACTACCGTTGTCTCACAAGGTGTGACTGTATTTCGCCCATACCTGACTTGCGAGCTGCAGTGATCCGGCGACCACAACGGCCCGCCTAAGTGCATCATCATGTACTGTTGTACGGCCCACAACGCGCCGTCTTGACCTGCACATTATGCTATTCGACAGGAAGTGTGGGCCACCACCAAAACTGAAAAATTACCCTTTAAAAAAAGACTATTCCAACACGGAATAAAGGTAGACGTGATCACAAAAAACAGTACTTAATTTCGCAAGTGTACGCCCGCTCAAAGTGACTATAGACGCCCATGACAGTCACAAGCGAGACCGGGCAACGTTTAAAATCGATTATTGACAAACCGACAGCCACGCGCGCGCCGTGCCCGTTGCTAGAGGGCGCCTTCGAGCACGCCTGACAACCACGCACACCACCTTCAGACGAAGCGAACCCGCTTGCCGGTATTATCGGTGTGCTATAGAGCGCCACGGCATGATGAACGACAAAGCGCGCGTTACCTGCCTGCCCAGCCGCACCGGTAATAGCTCGATTCAACACTCTATAAATAACTGATATTAATGCGGGAGCAAACCCGCCATCCAGCCCACCGTCAGATCAACCGGGCTTCCATACCGCACAGCATAGCCAGACGGAAAATTATCGTGCCGGAAGCCTCTGCTTATAGCGCCGATGCAGTTCGGCCGGTTTTGAAGGTAGCGGTGTTATCAGGGTACCTGACTGGTACCAAAGGCCGACGGATTTCTCCAGGAGATATCCCGCCCCTCTACAGCTACCCACGAGTACTTGGCATCGCGGTCTCCGCCGTCGTCATCGTCATTGACCTCTACATTCAGACCAAACGGCTGTCCATTCTGTATACCGACTTCCTGAATAGGTATTGTCACAGTCAGCGTGTAGCCTCCGGTAAAATACACCACGGAGGCAACAAGGTTGGCCGGCAAGTACGGGCCTCTGGTCAGAAACACCTGACCGGCGCCTTCAGGCAGAAAACGAAAATGGAAATCGTTGGCCCCGTCGTAGGATGATCTTTTACTGTTGTCGCCGTCGATAAACAGCTCGACGCTGTCATCCCGATACTCCTGACCCGGTGGACTATCCACAAACAAAATATCATCGGTGACATTAACGGTCACAACAATACTCTCTGCCTGGGTGGTCACCCCGAGCAGGTCCTGCTGCCCGGGTACATAGACCGCACACCACCAGGAATCATTGTCATTAGCCACCGGCTCGTCAGTGCCGGGTGTTGTCACCAATACCGCAATAGGCACTTTGCTGCCGCACAGCGATGAATTCTCCAGCGGCAGTCCGGTGGGGAAGGTACCGGCTACGTCAATAGTCATATCAAGAAAGCTGACCGGCGAGCGGCCCTCTTCTATTTCGACCAGATTCGACAAGCCATCGTTGTCAAAGTCAAAGGCGGTGTCATAACCGGCATCAAAAACAACTGTCCCGGGGCCGTCACCGAGACTGACCGATTTTTGCTGTCGCGCCAAGGGAATATAACCAAACGTTCCGTAATTCTGCCCCCACGCGACCGCAACACTGGAGGTGCTGTTGGCTGGCACATTCACCGTACCGGTCCAAAGGCCGGGCGCTGATTCAGACAGCGTGGTGCCCTGCTCATTAACAGTGACTTCAAGTGTGAGGTCGCTGCTGTCAAGCGCTGCAATATTACGCAGCACCACGGGAGTGGTGAACGTGGTTTGACCGGTGTTTTGCTGCACGGTGCCATCTGCGCCGCCACACCCGGCCAGCAGTGCCAGGCCCGTAATCGACAGCACGCCGGCAACTGCACCAAACCGCCTCAGCCTATGTGTTTTCAACTGGATTCCTCTACCCATAATCGATACCCTACTTTAGCGTCATGACATCTACAGTGCAAATCGATACTATCTGCCGAT
>CALKXD010000124.1 GCA_938003855.1 uncultured Granulosicoccaceae bacterium
GTTGCACAACATCGCTTTTGTATCGATATGTTTACAACGTGTTCACTTGATATTCCAACATTATTTGACAAGTGACTTCTACGATTGTCGGTCCCGCTCAATCGCTTCCTGAATCATGCGCTTGGCGGCGGTGCTGTCACGCCATCCATCGATTTTCACCCACTTACCCGGCTCGAGATCTTTGTAGTGCTCAAAGAAATGCTGAATTTGCGATTGTGTGATTTCCGGTAAATCAACGTAATTGTGAATGTTGTCATAGCGTCGTGAAATACTGTTGGCTGGCACCGCCATAATCTTTTCGTCCTGGCCCCCGTCGTCTTCCATCACCAGTACGCCAACCGGTCGGCAATTCATCACCGCCCCGGGCACCACCGGACGCGTATTGCAGATCAGCACATCGATAGGATCACCGTCGTCGGACAGTGTGTGTGGCACAAACCCATAGTTGCCGGGGTAACGCATTGGTGTATACAAAAAGCGATCGACCACCAGCGCACCGGACGCCTTGTCTAGCTCGTACTTGATTGGTTCACCGCCGATCGGCACCTCAATAATGACGTTGATATCTTCCGGTGGGTTGTTCCCGCAGCTAATTGCATCGATCTTCACTTCTTATCTCGTGTGGTTGTGTAAAACGGAGCCCCGTCAATGTCTGGCAGATTTCGGACCGTCCGCGCACCTTTCTCAGGAAAGTGTGCGGCATACCGGGGTAAACCACCAGGCGGGAGGCTGCATTGCGGCGTCGGGCGTGTCAGCGAAACACCCCACACCAGGTTAACAGTAACGCACTCAACCCTGTGCTTTGTACAGTGCCGCTTTGGCCATGCCAGGTTGAGTTTTAAACTTCCGGTGAAACCAGTAGTACTGCGCCGGGTCGACCATAATATGGTCGGTAATCGTCTGATTGATCGTAGTGGCCAGGCTGACGTCATCGGCGTTTGCAAAATCGGCCTCAATCGGGCTCAGACGCACAATATAACCGTCGTTGTTC
The DNA here is from genome assembly GCA_938003855.1 of uncultured Granulosicoccaceae bacterium. GTDB lineage: Bacteria > Pseudomonadota > Gammaproteobacteria > Granulosicoccales > Granulosicoccaceae. The sequence goes on from CALKXD010000124.1 coordinate 992, forward strand.
TCGTTACGATGATTCGCACAAAACACCACCGGTGCCTTGGTAAGCCTGGCAAATTTTGCGGTTATCGTTACTGTCGCTGCCGGCTGCTCGAAAAACGGCGCGTACACTGACATTTTCTCACCCATATCATGATCCGGTGCAAACCAAAGCACTTTGCCGGACCGGATAGTACGCACAATATTGCGTGCATCCCGATTATCGATCAGCGAGCCCAGCGCCGAGCGCCGCCCCTGGCACAGGGCGTAATTTACCAGTGGATTTTTCTGCCGTCGGTACACCGCATGTACCTCGTAATGACGGCTCATCATTTTTGCCGCCAGGTCAAGGCTCGAAAAATGCGCCCCCACCAGAATCACACCTCGACCTTGCGCGATGGCCGCATCCAGATGCTCGCACCCGCGAAACTCCACCCGCTGGTGAACCGCTGCGGCCGGTGACCACCAGCCCATTGCCGTTTCTATCAACCCGGCGCCAAAACTCCGGAACGTATCGATCAGAAGCCGTTGCTGCTGCGTCGCGCTCAACGATGGAAAGCACAAGCGGATATTGACGGCCGCGATGTGTCGACGACGGCGCGCCAGAGGATACAGCATCTGTCCAATCAACATGCCGATGCGGATTTTCAGGGCATACGGCAGCAGGTTCAGTAACCAGAGAATCGACAGGCCAACAGCCGGCAGCCAGTTGCGTGGCTGCAGCAGCAATCGCGGAAGAGATGAATCCATGTAACCTGGTGCAGCCGATTTAATTCGCGGGAGAGTATACCAGTGTACCAGTGCGGTGCGACGATTTTCCTTGTCGTAGCAAATCTACGTAATCCAACCGGTCAGGGTGACGCATCATTGATCCTCATCACAACCTGCAGGCACCCGACCCTGCGTTGCCGTCACGGTGCGTTTGGCAGGGCGAGGGCTTTGTACAATGCCGCGGGAGACAGCGTCAGCCAGTGTCAAGCGACAGCCCTGCTGATGCAACGTGCAACCATTGAAAGCGACGGAGTATTCCACGGCCTTACAGCGCTTGCGCGCACCGGGGTAGCGAGGATCTGTCAGGTGCAATAGGGACACTGGCGATTCACTGAAATCTCTTCTGCCGCCTCTATAGCGTGAATACCGGACCGTGAATACCGGCAGCAGGGACTCGCTCAGGATGCTCTGCAGTCTAGGCTTTCGGCTCTGCCAGAAACACGTCATCCACCGGTGGTTGCAGACCGTTGAGCAAATGGTTGGTACGCGCTGCAGTAGAGACAATCTGCAGCAACTCGGCGTGCTCATCGTCAGTCATACCGCGTGCCTTTGCGGCGGCCGTATGCGAGTGCACGCAGTAATGGCAGGAGTTGGCAATCGACACCGCGACGTAAATCATCTCTTTGGTTTTGAAGTCGAGTAAAGTCGGTTTGGCCATCAAATCGCGTACACTGGTCCAGACGTCTTCCAGTAGCGCTGGATTAAATGCCAGATAACGCCAGACATTATTGACGTAGTCGCTACCGCGAACGGCGCGAATATCATCAAACACCGCTTTGACACGCGGATCAGACTCAGGGTTCTCTGGTGGCGCGACAGTAGACATTCACTCTCCGACAATATAAGGCTCGACTCCAGCGACATACTTGCACCGTTCACAAGCGGTGTCAAAACGGACTCAGCACTCCGGGTCTGTGCACCTTCACTCTATCTGGCAAGACACGGCCACGTTATACTGCCCCCTATTTAACCACCGGAAGAAGTAATGCACGAACTCACAGGTAAAGCAGCCATTATCACCGGCGCAAGCCGTGGCATAGGCGCCGCTACCGCTGCAGAGTTATCAAAGATTGGCGTTAACGTGGTGCTCGCTGCACGATCAGAATCACAGATACGCCACAACGCCGAACTCATTCGCAGCAACGGCGGCCAGGCCGAGGCTGTCACCTGCGATGTGAGCAACTATAAAGATGTTCAGGGGCTGATATCGCATTGCGAATCATCGTTCGGACGCATCGATATCCTGATCAATAACGCCGGCGTCATCGAACCTATAGGTCACCTTGCAACATCCAACCCGGACACCTGGGCACATGCGGCCGATATCAATTTCAAAGGTGTCTACTACGGATTGCGCGCCGCCCTGCCCGCCATGATGGCACAAAAAAGTGGTGTGATTATTAACGTCGGGTCCGGTGCCGCAAGCAACCCGCTGGAGGGCTGGAGCCACTACTGTGCGTCGAAGGCGGCAGCGGCCATGCTGACGCAATGTGCCGACAAAGAAGCCGGCCCGAACGGTGTGCGGGTTACCGGCTTGATTCCCGGTACTGTGGCTACTGAAATGCAGGTACTGATTAAGGCCTCGGGTATCAACCCCGTTAGCCAGATGGATGTTGCCGATCACGTCGACCCGGTGTTACCGGCCAAGGCAATCACCTGGCTGTGTGGGAAAGGGGCCGCTCAGTATGCGGGTAAAGAAGTGTCGCTGCGCGATGAAACGTTACGCAAGCAGATGGGTTTCTAGAGCAGTTGTGGTCTTGGACGCCCATTGCGCCAGTGGGTTATTGCCGGCGCAGGTATTACCGTACTGTCAGCGGCGAAGCACAGGCTCCGCCGCTGCAATGAACGCTAGCTATACAGCTGTGGAACGCCCAGCTTTTGATGTATCGCGTTGCTTGTCGCGTTATCAATATTGATGCTTTTTGCCAGCCTGTCGAGGTACTGTGCTTCTGCCTGAGTATCCAGGTCAATAGCCAGAAGAGACATCAGGTAGACCTGTTGCTCCATGCCCTGCGGGATACCGCTGACAAAAGTATTGAAATCAGGCGGGTTAGCCATCTCGTTGCGAATGAAGTCGGCTTCTTCCTGAGAGATATCACCTAACTGCCCGGTGATTTTTTCCTGCTCGGCAGCATCAATTTCGCCGTCAGCGCGTGCAGCCATCAGCATCGCCCGAAGACACACTTCAGCCTGTTGCTCTGCGGTTGGTGTCGGGGGTTGCTCGTTACCGGCCAGCGCTGAGTTAAGCAGATCGCCCAGTCCGCCGCCGCCTTGCTGACCACCACCGGCACCACCCCCCAGAGAATCCAGCAGTCCGCCGAGACCGCCACCGGCCTGTCCCGTCTGGCCACCCTGCTGCTGACCACCGAGAATCTGCCCCAGTGCACCACCAAGACCACCACTTTGCTGACCGCCGCCGGCCAGACCACCTAACAGGCCGCCAAGACCACCACCGGCACCGGCTTGCTGCCCTTGCTGGCCGCCCAGCATGCCACCGAGGCCACCGCCTCCGCCTTGCTGACCACCAAGCATCCCACCCAGCAAACCACCCAGGCCACCACCGCCGGCGCCGCCTTTCAACGCGCCGCTAACACCCTTTGCTACCATGGCGCCCATGGCCACTTTTGCTAACGTTCCAACTAAACTCATATAATGATCTCCAAGTGACGAACAATCTCAAGGGCTCAACCGCCCAGTGAACCTGAGGTATGGTGACCGAGGCGGGTTTGCAACGCAAGCAATGTAAGATTTTGTAACTGCACTGATAATTCACCCAAAAGCTCGCTCGACTCCCACCCGGCAGAAACCGGAAAAGCGCGGCGAAACCACGGTTAAACTCCCACTCGCACGGCGACAGGCGTCCGACAACTCCCAGCCCCCGGCAACCGGATAACACAGACATGACCTTTACTTACGCCGAGGACTCGATCAGAACTCCCGGGCAAATCACTCACTGACACCATGGCACTGGTTATCTACCTCAACACCGAACGGCGACAGTGGTGGCTGGAGCATTTGCAATCACTGCTGCCGGGCATAGACTGTCGTTTGTGGGAAAACGCCGGAGACCCGGGGGAAATTCTCTACGCGGTGGTCTGGCGTCCACCGACCGGTGGCCTGGCCCGGTTTCCAAACCTGCGCTGCATTATTTCTGTGGGCGCTGGCATCGATCACGTATTGCAGGATTCACTGCGACCTGAGCACGTCCCCGTTATACGCACCACTGGCAGCGACCTCACCCTTCGGATGCGCGAGTACGTATGCCTGCACGTTTTGCGGATGCATCGCCGCAGCATGGAAATCGAAGCGCGGCAACAACAGCAACTCTGGCAGCCGGGCATAACGCCAACCGCTGCAGAGAGACGGATCGGTATCATGGGTCTCGGCAAACTGGGTTCAGACGCAGCCGTCAGTCTGGCCGCGCTCGGCTTCAGTGTGGCCGGCTGGGCCAACAGCCGGCACCGCATCAGCAATGTAGATACCTACGCTGGTGTGGCAGAAAAAAAGCGCTTTTTGAGAGCTACCGAAATACTGGTCTGTATGCTGCCGCTGACCGAAAGCACCCGGGGAATTCTCAACCGGGATCTCTTTGCACAACTGCCTGCCGGCGCCTGCATTATCAATGTTGCGCGCGGTGAGCACCTGATTGAAAATGACTTAACCGATGCCATTGCGCACGGGCATATAGATTACGCGACCCTCGATGTCTTTATCGAGGAACCGTTGCCCGCTGATCATCCATTCTGGCACAACCCCAGAATAACGGTAACGCCACATATCGCCTCAATGATTGATCCCGAATCCGGCGGCAAGGAGATCGCCCGCAATCTGCAACGCTTTATAAACGGCGAAACAATCAGCGACCTGACCGACGCCGATCGCGGTTATTAGCACGACACGGCCGGGCCCGTCTGCGGCCCGACCACTTCCACGTTTTTGCAAGGACCCACCATGATTAGGCCGGTGACAAGACACGTTGCACAAAATCCGAAAGACGCTGCCTTTTACAACAACCCGTATAACTTCTACAAAAAGCTGCATCGCATTGGCGGACCGATCTACTGGCAAGACTATGGTTTCTGGTGCCTGACCGAATTCAATGCGGTGACATCCGCCTTAAAGGATCGACGCTTTGCGCGCCTGCCACCCGCCGACATGGAGCAGCACACCTACCCGGCACACCTGTCAGACTTTACCGACGCCGAGCGCTATTCCCTGCTGCAACAGGAGCCGCCCGATCACACCAGACTCCGACAGAGTGTTAACCGCGCTTTCGTCAGTCGCAGCGTTCAGTCCATGGCAGGAGAAATCAGGGAACTGGCCAACCGCTGCATCGATGAATTCGAGGCCGATGGTCAGGTCGAGCTGCTGAGCGCCTTTGCTACGCCGATCCCGGTCACCATCATAGCCAGGCTGCTTGGTGTACCCGATCACTATTGCAACGACCTGCGTGCCTGGTCCAATGCGATGGTTCGGGTCTATACAATGACCCAGACCCACGATGAAGAAATAGCCGCCAACGCAGCTGCCGCGTCCTTTATCGAACTCCTGAAGTCGCTGATCGAAGAGCGCAAACGGCAACCCGCCAATGACCTGTTATCGCATTTAATTGCGTTGCAAGTGCCACCCGACCCGCTCAGTGATGGACAAATAATCTCCACGGCAATTTTGTTATTAAACGCAGGTCATGAGGCAACCGTACACCAGATGGGCAACACGGTGTTTACCGTGCTCAGCCAACAGACGGGTGCCAGAGACTATTTTGACAACGACGCAAGCAGTGATGCGACCATCGCTGAAGCCATGCGCTATGACGCTCCACTGCATATCTTTACCCGCTACGCGCAGCAGGATATCCAGTTGCATGCAGATGTCACTGTCAGGAAAGGCGAGCAGGTAGGCCTACTACTCGGTGCTGCAAACCGGGACCCGACGCGCTTCAGCAACGCGGATCAGTTCAACCCTCAACGCGACGACGGCGCATACACCACTTTAGGGGCAGGCATTCATTTTTGTGTCGGGGCGGCACTGGCAAAACTGGAAATGCGCATCGCCCTTGCCACACTGTTTGAACGTCTGCCGCACTTGTCGCTGGCCGACACACCCCGGTATCAGGACAGCTATCATTTTCACGGCTTGCAGCAATTGAGGCTGCGCTGGTAGTCAGGAAGACGGTGTATCTTTTGGCGCTTCGCGTGCCTGCTTGAGCTTGATCAGCAACGCCAGGCCCAGCTCAACGGCTTCTTGTTCGGTCGATGCACCCGTGGCTAACATTGCCCGGGCGAGTAGTTCGGCGTCAATTTCCAACATCGCGGGCTTAGGGGTCGAGGCCATAGGGATTTTACTTCCAGAATTTGCAGACCCAAGTATACACACATCAAAAAGGCTTTCATTATCGCTGTGACGGGTATCTCTGCCAACAGCCTGCGGCAACATTGACAGTACCGCCGTCACAGCACAAAACTTAAGTAACATCGCTGCACACCGCCGCCGGCCTGCGGGGATTTCCGGGTGCGCGCTGATTAATGTTATGCTGCACTTTGCCACCGACAAAGTCCGCCGCTATGACCCGCAGGCAGCTACTGCAACGACGCTATAAACTGCTGGGGAAAAATGCCCCGCTGTTCTATGATGAACCGCTCACCATTGTAAAGGGCGAGGATGTCTGGCTCACTGATGACAATGGCAAACGCTATCTGGATGTCTATAACAACGTGCCGAATGTCGGCCACTGCCACCCGCATGTAGTGAGTGCGCTCAGCACACAGGCAGCACAGTTGAATATCCATACCCGCTACCTGCACGAGACCATACTTGACTACGCCGAGAAACTGACCGCCACTCTCGATGATACGCTGAGCTCTATATTTTTTACCTGCTCCGGCAGTGAAGCAAATGAAATAGCACTGCGTATAGCGCGAAATCACAGCGGACAGCGGGGCATCATTTGCACCAACGCAACTTATCACGGCAACACAGCCGCGGTAAATGCACTGGCAACAATCTTCAACGACGGAAAACCGGCAGCACCCGACGTCAAAGCGGTCGAGTACCCGTGTCGCTATCATCCGCCGGCGGGGGTTGCCGCTGATGCACTGGCAGACTACTACGCCGATCAGGTTGCTGAAGCGATTGCAGAATTCGTCGATGAAGGCATTGGCTTTGCGGGCTTGTTGTTTTGTCCGATCTTCGCCAATGAGGGCGTGCCTGACGTACCTGACGGTTATCTGCAGAAGGTAGCCAACTATGTGCGCGCCGCCGGCGGCACCCTGATCTTTGACGAAGTCCAGTCTGCATTCGGTCGCACTGGCGCTATGTGGGCGCACGACATCGCCGCGGTAACACCTGACATCCTCACTCTGGGAAAGCCGATGGGCAACGGCCACCCGCTAGCGGCCGCAATCTGCCGACAGGATCTGTGCGACGAATTTCGCGACACCAACATGTACTTCAACACCTTTGGCGGCAACCCGGTATCGTGTGCCGTCGGGCTGGCAGTGCTGGAGGTGATCGAACAGGAAAATCTACTGGAAAATGTAAAAACCGTCAGTCAGTACCTGAGGCAAGGGTTGCTCGATCTGCAAAAACAGTACAATCTCATTGGCGATGTTCGCAACAGCGGGCTTTTCTTTGCAGTCGAGCTTGTCGACGATCCACACAGCAAAGCACCTGCCGTCGGCGTTACCAGACAAATTGTCAATCAAATGAAAGAACGCGGCGTATTGATCAGCAGAATCGGTAAGCACGACAACATTCTGAAGCTGCGCCCGCCGATCAGTTTCTCCACTCAGCACGCGGATCTGCTCCTCGACAACCTGCAACAGACAATACAGCAGAACGCGGTTTAACAAGAGACCAACCAGTGACCAGTTTCGATCAGGCAAGCCCGCAGGAACAAGAAAAAAGAGTACTGGAACTTGCCCGTAAGTCCCTGACACACTGGCAGCTCAGCGGCGAGCTCAGCCTGCTTAAACTTCGGGAAAATGCTGTCTATTGTCTGACCACAACCGTCGGTAAAAAATACGCTCTGCGTGTGCATCGTGCCAACTACCACAGCGACGCCGCGCTGCAGTCGGAGTTTGCATGGATCGATCAACTGCAGGCAGCAGGTATTGGTGTACCGACCGCCTTTCCCACCACCGGCGGAGCGCTTTTTACGACCGTCAGTACCGATAACATCGACGCAGCTCGACAGGTAGACCTGTGGGAATGGATCAATGGCCGGCAAGTGGGCTCGGTCGAGGAAGGGCTCGGCAACAACCAAGACCAGATACGCCTGATCTTTCAGACGATAGGCCAGGTCGCCGCCAGGATGCACAATCAGTCATCGCAGTGGTCACTGCCAACAGATTTTAAACGACATGCCTGGGACTGCGACGGTCTGGTCGGCGATGAACCGCTGTGGGGCAGATTCTGGGAGCTGAATGCGCTCACCGACGCTCAGCGCAAATTAACCTTGCAAGCCCGCACCCAATTACACGACGACCTGACTCGTTACGGGCAGGCGGCCACACACTACAGCCTGATACACGCTGACCTGGTGCCCGAGAATATTCTCGTCGACGATAACTCGGTGCAAGTCATTGACTTCGACGACGCCGGTTTTGGCTGGCACCTGTTCGAACTGGCGACCGCCTTGTATTTCATACAGTCAGACCCCTGTTACCCGATTGCGCAGGAGGCGCTGATTGAAGGCTACCGACAGCATCGGTCACTGAGCCAGCAGCAGCTCGATCATCTGCCGATGTTCCTCGCCGCCCGAAGTCTGACCTACCTGGGCTGGGTGCACACCCGTCAATCGACACAGACTGCCCGAGAACTAACCCCGTACCTGATAGAGCTTTGCTGCCAGACCCTGACCCGCTACCTGCAACCCTCGGAATAACCACACACTGCTTCCTGTACTGTCCGCTGTGACGTTGAGCCGGTGATTCGCTTTATCGCACCTTGAATTTGACCGGTTCACCGCACAAACAGGCAGGCAAAGTCCGTTTTGCACAGATCAGTATGGCGATCTGTAAGCAGTGCTCGTACAATGCCCTTGAAGGAATGTCGTACATCTGATGCCGAAGTTCAATCGGGGTCCGGTGCGATCTATTACGGCAATTTTGAACTGGTTCGTTTTTCAGGTGGCCGACACAGGTATATTCCTTTGGGAGTGTCAGACCCGCATCAACTCGATGTGAAGCCTGACACGCAATGTAACGTCAGGCTTCGTGTCTGGATTCAAGACCAATATGCATCGATCTGAGGCAGGAAGGTAAGCCCTCCCATGATGCTTAGGAGACAAACCCCGGTTTGTCTCTTTGTCACTGAATCCCGAAATTTGCCTGACACATCGTCCTGCCAGCGTGTTTTTTACGCGGGTCGGGCATTTTATTGATTCAGAGGGTTTAACGATGAATGGTATCTCAGGGCAGGCTGGCAATATTTTCGGTCAGTCGCAGCAACTTTTAGAGCAGCAAGAGCGGGTCGGGATGCAAAGCGCAATGATGAGCGCGAAATCCGGCGCACTACAGGCGGCACTGCAATCACTGCAGGCAATTGCCCGTAATATTCGCGGATAATCGCAGGCGACAACACCGGCTCAACCCTGGACAAGTTGCGCCGGTTGAAAAGCCGCGGCACACCTGTCGATTCGGCTTTAAATATCTCACTGTAATAGCGGTACCGACCCACACTGCGGTGTGTGGTCTCTGGCGACGCCGGATTATCCGGCGTCGCTTTGCACAGTAAACTGTGCGGCCTCTCGGCCATTTCAGTACCGCAGTTGCTAACGGCTACCGCGGTCTTTCACAAAACGCTCAGACCAACCAGCCTCAACGGGACTTACTCGGCTGCGGGCTCCCGGCCCCACCGATTGACCGTTGACACCGGATTTTCATCCGGCCCGACTCAGCGGCTGAAGATAACCTATTGGCCTGTGAGCCTAACCCGGCACTGACCGATTCACTCGAAAGGATGATGCTCCACCGTCCTATTAATGGTACTACTGTGCTGCGGAGTCGGGATAACTCCGACGCGATAACAATCAGTAGCGCGAGCGGCGCAGGCTGCCAGTGATCGCCAATCAAACTCAGGAGAGTGACATTGAAAACTGCAACCGGCCAGTGGGTGCTAACGATACTTCAACGGTGTTTCCGTTGCCTGCCCGCCAGTGTCGGGTTGGTACTGTTCGGCGGCTGTGCACTCAATATACCCTACCACACACAAGCGCCGCTGGTCGGCAACTGTGCAAACCCGCAAGCCGATATCTGCCAATCAAGCTATATTCAGGACTTCGGTGAACACACGATCGCCATTGCAGAATTTACCGAACGCGGCAATCCATTCGACAACAACGTATCAAGCAACATACTGGACCTGATCCGGCAGAAATCAAAAAACAACGGAGTTGCCGTTATATTGTTTGTGCACGGCTGGCAGCACAATGCACAGGAAAGCGACAGCAACCTGATTGACTTCAAGCGCACCATTGCAGAGATCGCCAAAAAACGCAGAGAATTCGGCTTGCTCGACCGGGAACTAATCGGTTTGTATGTCGGATGGCGCGGCGCCACTCACAAACTGCCGCTGGCCAGAACCCTGACCTTCTGGGGCCGGAAAAAAGTCGCGCAGGAGCTTGGCGGATCAGGGTTGGCAAGGTTGATTCTTGATATAGACGCCATAGATCGCACGCGCGACGACAACCTGCTGATCACTATAGGACACAGCTTCGGGGCGACCGCGGTGATGCGGGCAGTGTCCAAACCACTCTTGAATCGAGTACTCGACTCCGCACCTGGCGGGATTAGCAACAGTTGCGGCAATACCACTTGCGGTATCGGCGACGGGATCTATTTACTCAATCCGGCTATTGAAGCCAACCATGTGTTGTCATTATATGAAAACACTATTACCCGCGGTAACTATTCGCCGCAGCAGCAACCGATACTGGTATCCCTGAGTTCGGAAGCGGATTTCGCTACAAAATACGCGTTTCCGCTCGGCCAGACTCTTGGTTTACTGGCCACCTGGAGTCAAAAAGAGCTTGACCGCAGTTACTTTAAAAACAGCAAAACCAAAAAAACACAGCCGCTCGATGAGCAATACCTGGACTCCGCCACGATGGGTAATTTCCCCCCTTACCTGACGCATCGAATTGACGTGCCCCCGATAGTAAAAGCCTGCGCTTCGGCACTGACACCTGAGGCAATAAACCTCAACCCCTGTAGCGACTACAGCAGCGCCAAAGCCTGCGGCCCGAAGCATTTTCCGCTTGGCTTTGATCGCCTGCCGGCGGGCTCTTATATCGACGGCAGACCGAAGAATTACCCGCTGTTTTTTATTCGCACAAACAGCTATTTCATGTCTGGTCACAATGACATATTCAACCCGCATGTCATTGCCTTTCTCACTGCACAAATCTACGAGCGAGTCATCGCTATGCAAGAGGGAGCCTCAAGCAACACGCTATACAGAGACCCGGACTATTTTGCCAGGCAGTACGCCAAATACCTTGAATTCAGCTGCAGCTTTCTGGAGTAAGCTATGGATCAATTCAAAATAACAGACTACCCGACATCTCAGGCCGATGACACGGTCATTGTGCGGGATCTCGGCAACATCTATCTGTTCAACAAAGACGAAATACGCGACACACTCTATGGGTCGTATCTACAGGACGTCTGCACATTTGCACAACTGTGCGCAGAGAGCTATGTCGACGAGCATCAAACCGAAAAAAATCACACTCTGAAAAAAAACGAAGAGCCACAACGGTGGCAACAAAGAGCCAACGACGCCGGCTGGGAAAAACAGGCCTGGCAGGCACCGGCATTGAGCAGCGGCTTCAACATCAAGTCACTGAAATACACTCTATGGATTGATCAGCAGCACAATCGCGCTGTGGTTGTATTTCGCGGTACAGCAAGTGCCGCAGACTGGTGGAGCAACGCCCACTGGCTTACCCGCTTTGTCCCTGGAGTCAATAATCACTACAAGCAGGTACACGCGATGGTCAAGCCCGCCATTGAGTTCCTCCGAACCAAACTTGGCAACGACTTCGATCTCTATACCACAGGCCATTCCCTTGGAGGTGGTCTCGCCCAGTTGTTTGCCTACAGCAGTCCGCTCAAGGCAACGTTGGTCAGTGCATTTCACTCTTCGCCGGTAACCGGGTATTTTCAAATCCCCGCTGCAAAACGCAAGCAGGCCGCCGAGGGATTGTTTATCGCCCGTGTATTTGAGCATGGTGAAATTCTGGCTTATCCGAGGCTTCTGCTCCGCAAATTTTACCCCGTCACAACCGGCAATCCACGTATCAGTGAGTATCGGACCAATTTTACAAAAGGCGGTATTGTCACTCAACACTCCATGGCAACCTTTGCCGATACCTATTACTCGATCCTCAAGGAATAGCCGCGACTGTGCTGCAACGGGATACGCGATCACCGCCAGCCCCCCGGATCTGCAGCGGGTAGGTCCAGGCGCCTCAGGCAATGCCGATGGCGGTTAATCCCAAATTTTGTTTCCCACGCACTCTACATCGAGTATCCACTCAACGCTTAAGACCGGTGTGTCACAATCTGCTTATTCCTGTCAATGCATGGCCGGCCATGCATTAACACGAACAAATCAGGCGCTCTTAACTCTATAGGCTAATCGGCAAAGCTAGGCAGATAGGATCAGCGGCAAAACAACCTCGGTTCGAAGATCCGCCTCATCGGTTGTTGCAGGATCGTTCAGATACAGTTCAAATGGCGGTCTGTCTGCAGGCTCACGACCTGATCCGGGTAACCAGTCGCCGTAGAGATAGTCATAAGCCACTTTAATCGCAGTGTATGGCCCCTTGTAATGCAGTACGGCACACTCACCACTGTCGATAATGACCTCCTCCAGGCTGTCAGGCAACGGGCTATTATCGTTGATGATCAGCCCGGCGTGGCTGCGCAAATCAGCTTCCGCAACGACGTTCGGATCATGATAATGCACACCAACCATGCCCCCGCTACGGGGCCACAGATTCTGTTGCGATGCTATCGCGACCAATTGCGCAAAGCATTGATCAACGCCCGAGTAGGCACCTTTGTGCTCCAGAGCACCAAGACGCCGCCGGGGCATGGCGGTGGTTTCGACGGTAAACATGATAAATTTTCCTCGTGATTTAGACGATTGCGACAATTCGGGCTTGCCGTGCTTGCGGAAGCTTGCAGGAGGAACGGCGTAGCTTTCTTTAAATGCCCGGGTAAAACTCTGAATATTGGGATAACCCACACGCCGCGCGATTTCTGCCACTGGCAGTTGCCCGTTTGCCAACCAGGTGGCGGCACGGTACAACCGAATACGCCGCACCGCTTCAGCACAGGTCTCGCCAGTCATCGCCTGAAACACCCGATGCCAGTGAAAGCGTGACATCAGCGCAACATCAGCCAGTGTGTCCAGAGAGAGGTCGTCAGCCGGATGCTCATGAATATACTGCAGCACCCGTAGCACGCGTTTTTCGTAAGTCAGTGGCACTGTTGTCTCCTGGTCTTTCCAAACCACATGATGTCAGTATCCCGATTCACAAATCTTGCTGAATGCAGGTGGTCGATAGCTACAGCTTGAGCCTGTATCAACGCATGCATTGCTAAAACGCTGTCCACGAAAAGCACAGGCGACCCGGCCGCTCAGCCACAGTCCACGCGCGAATGCCGCTACACAATCAGGATTAATACGCCGATATGCCAGACGGTAAACTCACCGTGTTACGGGATATCCCGATGACCGCCAGCGACTATCGGTTCACTACAATCACGTGACCGCTCAGTGTGATCCGGTACACTGCACACACAGGTCGAGCACCCGACAACCCAACACCATTGATTGAACTGTACCCCCTATTAACGGTCGACAGCACAGCAGCACTTGATCAACACAGGCAACCACAGAGCAGAGCCGTAACCCGAATGGACCCACTCACCATAATCGTTGTTTGCACCGGACTGATCGCCTACTCGCTGATGTCTCACCGTTTGCAGTTCACAGGCTTGTCACTGCCAATCTTCTTTAGCAGTTTCGGGCTGCTGCTGGGAGACCTCGGGATTGGTCTGATCGACATGAAAACCGACACCGACCTGTTGGCAGTATTTGCGGAAGTCGCACTGGTGCTGGTGTTGTTTTCCGATGCTGCTCAGGTAGAACTACGCGCCTTGCGCGACAACCTCAGAGCACCCGCTATGATGCTGTTCATCGGCATGCCACTGACGATTCTATTTGGCACCGCAGTGGCGCACTGGGCATCACCGCAAGCACCTCTGGCATTGGCACTTCTGGTGGCTGCCATCCTGACACCGACAGACGCTTCGTTGTCGCAGTCTATTTTATCCAGTAAAAGTGTTCCACTGTCCATCCGCCAGTCCATCAATATAGAGAGCGGACTAAACGATGGCATTGTCGTTCCGGTGGTTATGCTCGCGGCTATCCTCTCCGCACAGGCCACTGGCACAGACTTCCACGACGCTCCCGACAACCTGCCGCTGTTTGTTTTCAAACAGCTGGTGTTCGGGCCAGTAGTTGGCATTGGTCTGGGTTACCTGCTGGGCACACTTATAGACCGTGGTGTGGCCAGTGGCAAGACCGACAACACCGGCCAGGCTATCGCCGTTCTCGCCGGCGCATTGATGTCATTTACCGCGGCTGAGGCTATCGGGGGCAACGGCTTTATAGCGGCATTTCTGGCCGGCCTGACCGTCGGCAATGTAATGAGTGTAAATCGCACCTATACGTTTGAGTTCATGGAGAGCGAGGGCAAGGTGCTGACTATGCTGACGTTTGTAATTTTCGGCGCAGTGTTACTACCGAAGGGCATTGAGCACGCCGACCCGATGGCTGTCGCAGTGGCTTGCCTGTTTTTATCGCTGGTGCGCATGTTGCCCATTGTGATTTCGCTGATCGGTGTGAAGCTGCCATTCAGGCACAAGCTTGCGATGGGCTGGTTTGGTCCGCGCGGGCTTGCCTCTATTTTATTTGCTCTGCTGATCGACGAGCGTTTTAATATTACCGGGTTTGAATCGGTACTGTCCTGCGTAGTGCTCACCGTGGCAATCAGCATAGTGGTACACGGCATTACCGCATCAATCATCGTGGGCCTGTTCGAGCGCTCACAGGCGTCGAACACCGGCTAACAGCCCGACCCGCCACAACCGCTGCTTGATCGCAGCTAAAAGGTATGATTCCATGTGATACCATCGAGGCGTAGTCAGATATCGACCCGAAGCTTATCTCTATGGAACACGGCCTATCACCGGTCTCCCGGTAGCACACAGACTCGCACCACCACATTGACAGATCCGGCCAGCTGTCACAGTGTCTACCCACAGTGGCCAACACCGAGGAAAAAACATGCAAAGACACCTTAAGAAGCTGTCCCTTCTGGCGGCACTCGCGATCCTGTCCGGACCGGTTTCCGCAGAGAAACTGATTCTGAAGTTCGGTCATGTGGGCAAGCCCGGCTCGTTGTTCGAGGCCTCCGTGAATGAATTCGCCAAACGCGCCAACGCCAAACTCGGTGACAGAGCTGAAGTGCAAACCTTCGGCTCCTCGCAACTCGGCAAAGACAAAGAACTCCTGCAAAAGCTTAAACTCGGCCAGATAACTTTCTCACTGCCCTCATCGGTTATGTCTTCCGTGGCTGATGAATTCGGCGTTTTCGAAATGCCGTACATCGTCAAGTCACGCGATCACATGAAGAAAGTACAGGACGCCATTGGCGAGAGCGTTCTAAATAAGGCGGCAATGGACAAAGGCTATAGAATCCTGACTTACTTCGAGAACGGTTTTCGCCACATCACAAACAATACCCGCCCCGTCAACACCCCTGAGGATCTCAAAGGCATAAAACTGCGCACGCCCAAAGGTGCCTGGCGTGTGAAAATGTTCAAGCTCTACGGAGCCAACCCGACACCGATGGCGTTTTCCGAAGTCTTTACCGCATTGAAAACCGGCGTTATCGATGGTCAGGAGAACCCCTATGCGCAAATCTGGTCAGCTAAATTTCAGGAGGTACAAAAATACTTATCAGTGACCGGCCACGTTTATACACCGGCCTATATTCTGGTTTCAGACAAGCATTTTGCCAAACTGCCGGAAGACATCCAGGCCGATCTACTGGAAGTAGCAGCCGACACCCAGAACTACGTCTATGAGCTGGCCGCACAACTCGAAACCGACCTGCTCACCAGCTTGAAAGACGCCGGCATCGAAGTAAACGAAGCCGACAAAGACGCTTTCATTGCGGCCTCTACTCCTATCTATGATGAGTTTGCCAGCACAGTAGACGGCGGTGCAGAGCTCGTCAAAGCCGTTCAGGATCTTGCCAACTAGGAAACCCCGCACAACTAAGGTATAGAGTTGGCAGCTGCAGCGGGCAGTGCATCGCGGAGAAACAAAGATGATCGGCTTAGACGTACACCACTGCCAATCCTGCCGTGACAGTCGTGACTGACACACAGGTTACCTTGTATCGCCGACAATGTGCCACCCGGGCATGTCAAGGCATTGCTGATCGGGGCCACTCGGGCCCTGTCAGCGACACCGGTTTCTGCTCACACCGTCTTACCGTTTCCCTAGAGATATCAGCCCACCAGGCCAGGCAACCATGAACGCACTATCCCGCACCCTCGAGTGGATTCTGGAATGGATACTCATTCTCCTGATGATCGGCTTGACCGCCATTGTCATTATCGCTGTTATCTATCGAAAGATGGATGCGTCGCTGTCGTGGTATGACGAAGTCGCCTCTATCGGCTTATCCTGGATCACCTATTACGGTGCCGCACTTGCGGCCCTGAAGCGCAAGCACATTGGCTTCGACAGCGTGTTGCTTGCCATCCCGATGCCCGCCCGCATGGCCGCAGCACTTTTCGCAGAAGCCGTGGTACTGGGCTTTTTTATCCTGCTGGCATGGGCCGGCTGGCAGGTGGTACTGGTACTTGAGGGGGAATCACTAGTCAGCCTGACCTGGATTCCGGTACAGCTAACGCAATCGGTGATCCCGATCGGTGCGGTGCTTTTTATCATCTGTGAACTCCTCTCATTGCCGTCGTACCTCAGCATGATCAGACAGGGCATCTCAACAGAGCACGCCGACATCGAAGCCGAAATCAAAGAAGCGCAAGTCGAAGCGCGTATAAACCGCTCATGATTACTTTATTTATATTTTTAGCGCTGCTTGCTCTTATCTGCATAAACGTACCGATTGCCGTCGCACTTGCGGTGGCGGCAGTACTCGGTCTGCTGATGACAGAAGGCGCTGGTTCACTGGTTACCGTCGCACTCGATATGTACGACGGCTCGACCAAGTTTTCGCTGATCGCCATTCCCATGTTTGTGCTGGCCGGGGCGATCATGAATGCAGGGGGCATCACTGACCGCCTGATCAACTTTGTCTCCGCACTGATCGGCTTCGTTCGCGGCGGACTGGGTATGGTTAATATCGGCGTCTCTTTGTTTTTTGCCGAAATCTCAGGGTCTGCAGTCGCCGATGTTGCCGCACTGGGCTCGGTGATGATTCCACAGATGAAAAAACGGGGCTATTCCGCTCCTCTGTCAGCGGCGATAACGTCATCATCGGCATCGCTTGCGATTATTATCCCACCCTCAATCCCGATGATTGTCTATGCGGTATCAGCCAACACCAGTGTCGAGCAACTATTTGTTGCAGGCCTGGTACCGGGTTTAATGGGAGCCGCCGGACTGATGGCGGTCGCCTATGGTTTTGCCCGCAAATACAACCTGCCGACCGAAGAAGCGTTTAATAAAAAACGCGTTAAAGAAACCTTTATCGACGCACTGCCCACATTTCTACTTCCGGTTATTATCCTGGGTGGTATCTTCGGCGGGTTTGTCACAGCCACCGAAGCCGCCGGCCTGGCCGTGCTGGTGTCTCTGGCGCTGGGTTTCTGGTATGGCGAAATCGACTTCAAGCGATTGAAGTCAGCGATGCTTGAAGGTGGTATGCAAACGGCGGTTGTGATGTTGCTGGTTGCAGCGTCGGTACTCATGGGGGGCTTCCTGACTCGCGCGCAAGTGCCGCAGGAGCTCGCCGCAAGGATGATGGAACTGACCAGTAACCAGTACGTGATACTGGCAATACTGAACGTGTTTTTTCTGGTGATCGGTTTTTTCCTGCATTCCGTAGCAGCGATTATCCTGGTTATCCCGATTGTTATTCCACTGATCGAAGTTGCCGGAATCGATCCAGTCCATTTTGGTCTTATCGTCACTCTGAACCTCGCTATCGGACAGCAGACACCGCCGGTCGCGTCGGTGCTGATCACATCATGTTCAATAGCCAAAGCGAACATCTGGGATGTGTCAAAGGTCAATGTGTATTTTGTCGCCGTGCTACTTGCCGTACTATTGATGTGCACCTACATCCCCGCGATACCCATGTTTCTAGTTGAGTATTTTTACAGGTAACTTCATGTCTCCGGATGCCACTTCAGCAACTGACGAGCTGGTCTACGCCGTCAGCGACGGCGTCGCCGTCATTACCTTTAACCGCCCGCAAGCGCGCAATGCGCTGACCTTCGAGATGTATGACCGGCTGCTCGAAATCAGCACAATGCTCACCACCGATCACAGTGGCATTCACGCACTGATTATCTGCGGTGCCGGAGACAAGGCCTTTGCCGCAGGCACTGACATCTCCCGCTTTCGGGAGTTTGCCAGTGACGAGGACGCCATCGCTTACGAGCGCCGTATCGATCAGGTTCTCGGAATGCTGGAGAGCGTGCCAGTCCCGACCATTGCCGCCATCCGCGGTGCATGCACCGGTGGTGGCGCTGCTATAGCTGCCTGCTGCGACCTGAGAGTCTGTTCTGCAGATCTAAAATACGGCTTTCCGATTGCCCGAACCTTGGGCAACTGCCTGTCGATTAACAGCCTGTCAAGAATATCAGGCTTGCTTGGCCAGGCACGGACCCGCGAGATCATTTTCACCTCCCGATTGATACGCGCTGAAGAAGCACAAAATATCGCGCTGGTCTCTGAAGTCGTCGACGATCCGCTCGCACGCGCCCTTGAACTGGCCGCACAATTAAAAACCCATGCACCACTGACGCTGCAGGCTACCAAAGAGGGGCTCCGCAGGCTGCGCCAGGCAACCTCCCGGATCGACGGCGACGATCTGATTGTTCAGTGCTACAGCAGTAATGATTTCAAAGAAGGGCTGGAGGCATTTCTGGCTAAGCGACCACCGCAGTGGACTGGAATGTAGAAATGAGCAACGGCCAACACACCGCCGCAGGCAGCGGCCCGCTGGATGGCATGCGTGTTATCGAGCTGGCCCACGTTATGGCCGGTCCTATTTGCGGACTGATGCTGGCCGATATGGGCGCTGATGTCATCAAAGTAGAGAACATCAATGGCGGAGACGATACCCGCCGCATGGTGCCCCCGCAAATCGAAGGGGAATCCGCAGCGTTTATGATGATGAATCGCAACAAACGCGGCATTGCTCTGGACCTGAAGCATCCTGACGGTCGTGCGGTTTTTCTGAAACTAATCCGTAACGCAGATGTACTGATCGAAAACTATCGCCACAACACCATGGAAAAACTAGGACTGGGCTACGACACACTCTGTGAATTAAACCCCGGCCTCATCTATTGCGAGATCTCCGGCTTCGGACGAACCGGCCCCTACCGCGAACGCGGTGGCTTCGATCTCATTGCACAGGGGATGTCGGGCATAATGTCTGTCACCGGCGAAGCTCCGGGAAGACCGCCGGTAAAAGTGGGACCGCCGGTTTCTGATATCACCGCCGGAATTCTAGGCGCTATGGGGGTCAACGCCGCCTATATCCACAAACTGAAAACCGGTCAGGGGCAACGCGTTGATACGTCGCTGTTTGAAGCCGGCATTACCCACACCTACTGGCAGTCAGCTATCTGCTTTGCTACCGGTATAACACCCGAACCAATGGGCTCAGCACACCCCCTGAACGCGCCCTACCAGTCTATAGAAACACGCGATGGCTGGATAAATCTGGGGGCAGCTAACCCCAACAACTGGTTACGTGTACTGCAGGTTATCGATGCAGAGCCACTGGCAAAGGACCCGCGCTTCATCGACAACGCAGCACGCATGGCTAACCGGGAAGCACTGGCCAGCTTACTTGCAGAACACTTCCGCAAAAAAACCACCGACGAATGGATGGTTGTTTTAAACGACGCAGGCATACCGGCTGGACCGGTGCTGACCATTGCAGAAATGCACCGCGACCCGCAGGCCTTGCACCGCGAGATGATCACCACAGTAGATCATCCAGTCGCCGGAACCATCGAAACACTGGGCACACCGGTTAAATTTCACACAACGCCTGCCGCTATTACCCGTTCTGCACCACTTTTTGGTCAGCACTCACGCGAAGTATTGCAGCAACACGGATACAGCGACGCAGAGATTGACGCGCTATTTGACAGTGGGGCATTGGGCGGCCCGGGGTAATATTTTTCAAAGGCCCATGGTTATTCGCACGCTTGACCCGCCATGCCAACACCAGTTCAACCGGCCGTCGCCTTGCAAATCATCAGCAAGGTAGATTTGTCATCAACCGACCGGCCAGTCGTCTTATCCCCTGTTCTTCGGTTCGCCGCCAGTACAAGTTCCATAGTCGCCAACTGAATCCTTGCGCTTCCATTTCAAAGGCTCAACAACTAGTCAGTATCGAGCTTCATTCATGCGGATTCGTTATAGCAATAAATTTATTGACTGGTTTTTCAAAACACACATCCAGTATGCCTGACATTCAT
>CALKXD010000125.1 GCA_938003855.1 uncultured Granulosicoccaceae bacterium
CTCTTTTATCGCGGAGTATCTCGATGTGGTAAATATGCCTGTTTGTGCGGTATTCCTTTTGGTCGTGGTCGTGGTTTGCTTATGAATACTGTCGATAACAGATCGGGATGGATCATCTAAGGCTTGTTTTAAGATTCTTTATTGATATTGCTTGCGCCGCTGTCCTTTGCGATCACTATCATGTGGTGCTGCAGGTTGATTCTATCGCCTGTGAAAATGCTACGGCAAAAGATATTGTTGGTAGATTGTTCATAAAGAATAAACGCGTAGCTACCGCATTACCCATAATCTTAGGACTTGATACCGCTTCGATGCACAAGCCGGAGTTAGCCCGCAAGTTTCCAGTGCGTTGGAGAGTAGGGTCTGTGCTATAGATAATGGCATCGGGTACATACTTTGGTCACGCAAGCACAATGATCGCAGTAACTGCCGGATCCTGTACGGCTTAGTTACCCGGTAGTTTAGCTCAGCGTCATATTCATAGCGCAAAGGTATTGATGTGCCTTTGAGTACCAGTATTGGTGAGTAAACTGCCTCTTTAAAACCAAATGAACCTGCATAAGACAACCGAACTGGCGAAACCCCGATCCTGCTATAAGGTTATTGGAGTGCGGTCCGATTCTTTTCGTAAACTCCCTTTGCTACATTGCCTTTCCGGTTATTACCCGCACGCACCAGCCTATGCGGAATAGCCTTGTGGGTCATAGGTATAAATAAAGTAGTCACGGCCATTTTCTTTAAATTTGGGTGGTGTATCTCCTACATTGCTTTGCTGTCGAGTCATTGTACGGTAGTCTTGTGTCTGGATATTTGCAGCGGCTGAGTTTCGGAGCAATCTTGAAAAAAGCATTTTTAACCCTGCTTGCACCGCTGATTGTGATTTTTGGTCTGGTGGAGGCACCCATGGCATTCGGCAAAACACTGGTTTTGGCGTCGCAGTTCAACGGTACACTTGTCGATGAGGCGGGCACGCCGCAACCGGGAGTAAAGGTTACGCGCACCTGGACATGGCACTGGAACGACTCAACCGGCTCTGATCAGACCGAGACCGATGCGGACGGGCGTTTTACGTTTGCCAAACTATCAGAGTCGAATTTCTGGGCCGGTCTTGCACCGCATGAGCCAATGATTGACGTGAAAGTTATTGCTGATGGGCCCAATGGGGAGACGCTGCTATTTGCCGTCACCAAACGAGACTACAAAGTCGATGCGGAACTTGCGGGACGGGAGTTAAAAGGCCCCGGGATCAATCTGGTGTGTCGGATCGATCAGGAACCCGACCGGAGCGGGCCTTTCCGGGGGACTTGTCGCGCTGCGGAGTGACTGCCGGGGGGCACCGGTATTAAATTTTTGCTTGATGGAGGATTACTGTGACGTTGACTCCGCAGAATGCGGTCCTTCTTGCCGATGCTGCCTATCAAATAAAAGGCGCCAGCACTGAGGCCACTACAGACGACGTTCTTAACTGGATATTCGATGCCAATCCCGATGCCGCCACGGAAATCGAGGACAAGTGGACGTTGGGGGCCACGCCTACTCTGGCTTTCGGGCGCTCTGGCGCGGGGCTGATCAAGTCGCGCACGGGCATTGCTATGGTCATGCATGGCAAGAGGGGTTCGGGGTTCGAGGGTGAAACGACCGTGTCGATACGCGGAACTGCCGGATTTTATGATGTCCTCTCGGATCTTCACGCCACGGTGAGCACCAGCCCGGTTGGCCTGCCGGTGCACACGGGCTTTGCCTCGATCTACAATGATATTCACCTCGATCTGAAAAAGGCGGTAGGCGATCGCGGGCGTATTCACATTATGGGGCATTCACTGGGTGGAGCACTGGCTAACTTGCTGGCCGCGGATCTCGCCCGGGGCGGACAGCACAAAGTAAATCTTTATACTTTCGGTTCACCACGTGTTGGCCTGGAGTCATTTGGCAGTGCGATGGCGAGCCGACCAGGGCTGGAGGCTATCTACCGTGTTTATGATGTGGTTGATCCGGTCCCGATGGTTCCAGTATTTCCATTTATGCATGCACCTTTTGCCGGTAAGGACTACCGTGTCGGCGCCAGTGGCGGGCTCATGCGTCCGGATGCGCACAGGCTGACGGCAAACTATCTAGAGAAGGTCAGGGGTAAAAGTTGGGAGCAGATTGCGCAGCCGCAGGAACCGATCTATAACTATCGGAAAATCGACGAGTTGATAGAGGCGGCAGGAATCCATGTCAGCATCCCGGGTGGCACCTGGGGTCTCAAGGCACTGGGCGAAGTATTGCTGCCGTTGATGGAGATCGCGGCCCTGGTGGTTGGCGGCGTTCGTTATTTAGGCGAAACCGTTATCGATATGATCTCCAGGATGCTGATCAGAGCCGCTGAAGTGTCGCGCAAGATCGGATCCTATGTGATGCGGTTCATCGAGCTCGTCATGAAATGGGCGGGCCGGAAGGCCGTAGACGGTGTCGAAATGACGAGTCTTTTTCTCAGCTATCTTCTGCGTCTTCTGGTGACTCCTGTGCTTATCGCCGCGCGCAAGGCGATTGACTTAAGCCCGATCTGATAAATTACAAAGAGCTGGTACGGCAGTCTTTGCAACGCCACATCAGAGTGTTTTCCGGATCATGAAAATGGTGGGGCGTTGCTGGTGGTGGAAGTAACAGGGTGGTTTGTTAAGTGCTGTTATGTCAATCGCAATACGTGCGTATCTCGCCGCCAGAGCCCAGGTAGCCGGTAATAGTCAGGCCTCTTCGCATTGGCGGTGCGATCTACTACGAGTTATCCCGATGGGGATAGTCAGGAAGATAGTTATCTGTATGGTGCAAATAGCGAACTCTGCTTAGAGATTCCCGTTGGGATGCCGGTATTGGCCAATATAGTCTACCCTTCGCTTTCTGAGGCGGCTGGACTTTCGAGACCTGGCATCCTTCTTTGGAGTAGACAACCTCAAAGCCTGTGCAAATCTGCTTTGAGGGTGACGTCGCTATTACCATTGATTGTACGAGAGGAATTTACCGCTCATTTTTATTTCTATGCGGTCTCCTTTCGGGTTCGGGAGTTTTTCTACGCTCATATCGAAGTCAATGGCGCTCATTATT
>CALKXD010000126.1 GCA_938003855.1 uncultured Granulosicoccaceae bacterium
ACCCCGTCTACCTCGACTCTTTCGGTAGTCGCAGGACCCCCACGAGACAACGAGACAACGAGACAACGAGACAAGCAAAAACCGGTAAAGAATTGACCTGGCCCTGCCGATTGTTTGCAATATTGACATATCCACTCGATAAAATGACGCACTCCGACGGAGACGGGCACCTCTGACTAAGCGGTCAGCAGGCGATAACATCAGACGGAAACACTACCGGCAGTCTGCATGACCTTGTCATCAATATAGAGGGACGTGATCAGCATCGTCATCATCAAAAACTGCCGGCCGCGCTGGCCATGCATGCAGTGTATGGCCCAGGTAGGTGCGGCGGTGTACTAAAGACCACCTGAGGATGTTTCAAGCTGGACCCACAAGTGACTATCATGTGCCGCCACATCTGATACTCGCTTTTTATTCTGCCACGGATCTGCAGGGCGCATTGATCGCGCAAGCGTTGTTAACCAAATGGAATTGGTCGAAAACATGTGCAAACTTAGCCGTCTTTTAACCTGTTTTAACCTGCCGGGTTTTGTACTGCTGCTACTGCTGGTGTCGGGTACAACCGCAACCGGCGACGACACCGAAATATTTATCTCGCAGAATTGTGAAAAGTACCGTTTTATTTTTGTCGTTGATAACTCGGGGTCTATGTCTTCAACCGAATTTGTCCAAAGCAAAAGCACCATCGATGCGGTGATCTCACATGTACTGGACAGTTCACTCGAGCACGTAGAGGTGGCCGTCGTACAGTATGGGTCAAACAACGCCGCAACAGACCATACCTACAACGTGACTGTCGGGTTCACCGACGATGCAAGCACAGCACTCGCGTGGAGTCGCGACTACGGCACTGGCGGCACGGTTAACTCATCGTACTACCAGGATCATACGCCAGCCTCGCTGGCGTCGATGCGTCAGGACAACGTTTACGGACCGGGCGGTGCCTTGGACGTCACCGATGGCACCAACGTTCAGTTTGTGTTTTTCACCGATGCACTTAGAGACTCAAGCCGCTGGTGCTGTTCATCGATTGTCGCTGACAGCACCAACTATATTCCGTCCGCTGTTAAACCCGGCTTTGGAGAATACAATGCCCTGAAAGACGGCAGCGTTCTGCCCGGTGGCATCAAAGCGCAATTTACACTCTTGCATGTTGCACCAAGCGATCAAGCCAAGGCCGCTGGTGCTGCAATCGCGTCAGTAGGCGGAAGCTACGCTGGTGCTGTAGAGAGCAACACAGGCGATCCGGACGGCTCCGGCGCCACACCAAGACGTTATATCGAAGGCTCTCTGGCCAGCTCAGACACCACCCAGATAGTCAATCTGGTGCAGGAAGTCATTGAGGAAATACAAGGAGAAACCTCTTTCACCGCACCAGCACTGGCACTAGATCATTTCTCACGTATTAATCACCGCAAAGACATTTATTTTGCATTGTTCTCGCCGGTCGATAAACCCGTATGGGAAGGCAACCTGAAACGCTATGAGTTTGGCGGCAGTCCGGCCGAGATCCGCGATCAGAACAACGCTCCGGCCGTTGACCCTGACACCGGCTCTTTTTTTGAAACGGCACAGAGTTACTGGTCATTATCAGCTGATGGCAGCATAGTCGAAAGCGGTGGAGTGGCCGCATTGCTGGATTCATCCAATCGACACGTCAGCACCTACCTCGGCACGACACCCGAATTATTAGCCACTGACAATAAACTGCACGAAGACAACGCTTCGGTGACATCAGCCATGCTGGGGGTCAGCGACAGTGAACGCCAGGCGTTATTGCAGTGGTCACGCGGTGTCGATGTGCTCGATGAAAACGGCAACGGCAGTTCGGTTGATTCCCGCAAGCACATCGGTGATCCACTGCACTCGAGTCCAACACTAGTCACATACGGCGGCACGACAAATAACCCGGATTCCGTGATCTATTTCGGTACTAACGAAGGCTACCTGCATGCAATCAATTCAGCCGACGGGGCGGAAGTGTTTTCATTTGTACCATCAGATCTGCTGCCAAATCTGTCCTCATACTACGGCGCGACGCAAAACACCGGGGCCAGTGCAGACAACTCGACAATCTATCTTGAAAATCAATCAAACAGCCAGAAACTGAATGCCACCACTGCATCGTCGATTCAGACATCCTCGTCGGCAGAAGTATGGAAATTAAACGTGGTGGGGCGATACTGGAACTACTATGACATTGTCACCATCCAGCACGTAGACTCCGGCCAGTATCTTCGCCGCAACGGCAGCTCAGTGATAACCTCCGGCACCACCAACAGCAGTGCACAATGGGTGGTGCAGAATATGTCTGACGGCAGTCAGCAATACTACAGCTACGATGGCTCATGGTGGCGCCTCTTTGTCGATGGCAGCGGCACGGTAAAAACCGGCACCGGATCCGGTGCCGCCTACCGATGGCATACCAGAGCAGTCCCCGCTCCGACGCTTACCCTGAAAGACAAACTCTACGGTCTGGACGGCGAAATCACTCTGTGGACCGAGGACAAAAACAACAACGGTATCATTGAAGCATCGCTCGGTGACCATGCCTACCTTTATATCGGCCAACGCCGCGGTGGCCGACACTACTACGCACTGGACGTCACGGTTAAAGACAACCCCAGGTTTCTCTGGTCTATAGAAGGCGGGACCGGATCCTATACAGAATTAGGCCAGACGTGGTCCAAGCCCGTGTTAAGCACGGTGCATATCGGTAGTAGCAGCACAGAGGTTTTAGTTTTTGGCGGCGGCTACGACCCGGCACAGGACGACGTTACTGTTCGAACAAATGATTCAATCGGGCGCGGAGTGTTTATTGTGGATGCGCTAACCGGCGCGTTACTGTGGCGCGGAGGACCCGATATCGCAGCAACTGAACAGTTCGGCCAAATGAATTACAGTATGCCGGCAACGCCTAAGGTGCTGGACTTAGATACCGACGGATATGCAGATCAAATATACATTGGCGACATGGGCGGACAGGTGTGGCGCTTCGACGTCAATCGTTATGCCTCGACCAACGCCGATTTGGTCAAAGGTGGCGTGATAGCAAATCTCGCTGATGACACCGCCGCTGGCAATCGACGTTTCTTTTCAACACCCGATGCGACTATCGTTGCACTTGATGGACATTTTTATCTCTATCTCGCCATAGGCTCCGGTAACCGGGCTCATCCGCTGGATACAGTAATCGAGGACCGCTTTTATGTTATGCGGCTGTCGGATTACCAGAAAGTACCTGATGGCTACGGCATGGAGGCCTCACCAGCCACCCATCGGCCCATCACGGAATCTGATTTATTTGATGTGACTGACAACATTATCTCAGAAGGCAATGAAACAGAACGCACGGAGGCAGAAGCCGAACTGGCCAGCCTGCAGGGCTGGTATCTGGATTTCGACGGCAGCGGCGAAAAATCACTTTCTCCATCTATAACCGCAAACTATCAATTGCTGTTTACGACCTATGTACCCACAATCGCTTCCCACGCTTGTACAGCATCCGTTGGTGCCGGGCTGTTATACGCATTGAATATAATGGATGGCACACCGGCGGTGGCTTTCTCTGATGATGAAACCGATGCATCAACACCACTCACCGCATCAAACCGTAGCAGACAACTCAAGCGTGGCGGAATTCCCACAACGCCGTTTGCGTATTTCCCGCAAGACGAACCACCGCAAATAATGGTTGGACCGGAGAAAATCCCCGAGATCGGCATTGGTGGTCTGGTTAAACGTGTGTACTGGTCAGAGCTACCTGACTTCTAGCAAGGAGCAATGCCTGCAATAGCAATCAGCGTACAATCTCGCGGTAGCGGCTGAGGAATGCTGTTTGCCTGGCTCTGACAGCGGAACACAACAGGCTATTTCCTCACGGACCCGGCCGAATGGCTTTCAACAGTCGTTGATACTCAGTTGTGACGCAATGTTTAACGCATTGTCAATGCCGGATCAGCTTGATCAGTCGTATCTATCCGCCAACAACAATTAGCCTCAATCACGGCTTTTCTATAGTTACTGAACTACCACAATCCCGGCAGACCCTTAACGGGAACTTTGCACCGAAAAGTTCTGCCGTGTTAACTGGAATCTCTTTGCAGCCATTCAATAAAGTCGGGCTCGTAATAAAACCAGAGCAACATAAGACCGCTGCGCAAGCCAGCACTTCCGTCAGCACATCATAAATGCACACATAAATCACCACTGGTCGGGGCGATGAAAACACATAGACCACCCTACGCATTGACCGCTTGCAGAGATCAGCCTCCTCCCTGATGACACCCGTCTCAAATTCTGAATATTTTTTTAATCTTCGAGTCCTGGTGTGGTTTAAAAACCAACGCAAACTATCAAAAGGAAGAAAATAACGGGCGTATTTGCAAAGCTGGGGGATTTATGTGTGCATTTATGAT
>CALKXD010000127.1 GCA_938003855.1 uncultured Granulosicoccaceae bacterium
CTGTGTTCCGCAAGGATTTGTTCTTATCATCCAGGAAGCCGACACCGTTTTTCCAGATGACAACTATGGTGGTGGAATGATTACATTTTCCTTTGCTGTGCCTGTTGAAGAAGTGATCTCCATTGGATTTTTAGATGTCGACAACATGGAAGCCATCCCCACAGTTGCTGCTGCCGGCGCATCGGGAACCGAAACTTTCAGCGCTACCATGCTTGGCGGAAACAGCCTCCAGACTGTGCCCATCGGTGTCAGTCAAGTTTCAGCCTTGAAGGTTACATTCCCAGCATCGGGTGCTATTACGTCGCTAACATTCTGTGTTGGAAGCGATGCACCAGTTCCCGCCCCCGTCGCTACCCCTGAGGCGGCTCCAGTGCCAGCCCCCGTTGCTACCCCTGAAGCAGCCCCAGTGCCAGCTCCTGTTCCAGGAACCTTGCTTGGGTCCATCTCGGGAACCGTTACTGAAGACACTAACAATGATGATATTGGTGAAGTTCCTTTGTCCAGTGTTCCAATCTTGTTGAAAGATGCAACTGGTACTACCGTACTTGCTACCACGACCACCGACTCGAGTGGCTCCTACATCTTTACTGGTCTTGCCTTGGGTCCATACCAAGTGATGGAGATGAACTTGCCAGGCTTCACGGACGTGAGCGACTCTGACCCATCCACCCCTGTCGACACCATTGCTGTGACTATTGGAGACAGCGGTCTTCCAGTCGACTCTATTGGTAATGACTTTGTGGATGAGAGAACCAGCACTGTGTCTGGTGTTGTTCTGGAAGACACTGACGATGACGATGAGGGAGAGGATCCCATTAGCGGCGTTCCCATTTCTTTGATCGACGAGAATGGTGCCGTAGTTGATACCACGGTGACCGACAGCTCTGGTACTTTCACATTTGAGGGCGTTCCACCAGGAAGCTACATGGTTGTCGAGGACACACCTGCGGGTTTTGATGACGTGAGCGACAGTGACAACGGAGATCCAAATACCATCTCTGTCACGGTTGTACCAGGCATTGACAGCACCGATAGTGTGTTTGTGGACGAACAGCCAGGAGCACCTGTCGCCGCCCCTGGCGCCGCGCCTGTTCCTGCGCCCGTCGCCTCGCCTGATGCAGCTCCAGTCACAACTCCCGTTGCTACCCCTGATGCCGCCCCAGTACCAGCTCCTATCGCATCTCCAGATGCAGCCCCAGTTCCTGCACCTGTCGCGGCCCCCGGTACAGCCCCTGTACCTGCGCCAGTTGCGTCACCTGACGCAGCTCCAGTTCCAGCACCGGTCGCAACCCCTGATGCCGCCCCAGTGCCAGCTCCTGTCGCGGCCCCCGGTACAGCTCCTGTTCCTGCTCCAGTTGCGTCACCCGATGCAGCTCCAGTTCCAGCACCCGTTGCAACCCCCGCTGCCGCGCCAGTGCCAGCTCCCGTAGCATCTCCAGATGCCGCCCCAGTTCCTGCACCTGTCGCCGCGCCTGCTACCGCGCCTGTTCCTGCGCCAGTTGCGTCACCTGGTGCAGCTCCAGTTCCAGCTCCCGTTGCTACCCCTGATGCCGCCCCAGTTCCTGCACCTGTCGTTGCCCCCACTTGCGAAAACGTTGTTACTATTGACTTCGAGACTGCCGGAGATGGTACGGCTATTGAAGGTGGTGCCTACGTTGGTACTGAATGGCTCGCAGCGTATGGAGTTTCCATCACTGCGTCGACGACTGTCCTTGGTTTCACTCCAGGAGGCTTGCCACGTATCTTTGATACTTCTAATCCAGGAACATCTGATGCGGGCGATCCAGATTTGGGATCTCCAAACCGTGGATGTACTCCTTCGGGTCCAGGAATTGGATCTGGCGGTGCCCCAGGCACCGTGGGTGAAAACTGCGAAGAACAGGGAAATGTATTGATCATTCAAGAGGATGACACCACCTTCCCTGATGATTCTCGTTTCGGTGGAATGATCACTTTCACCTTTGCCCAGCCAGTTGACGAAGTGTTGTCTATTGGTTTCCTCGATGTTGACAGCCAAGACGTTCCAACTGTTGACGCGACCAACGCTGCTGGCACTCAAACTTTCAGTGCCGTTACTCTTGGCGAGAACAGCCTCCAAACTGTGGATATTGGTGTCGCCCAAGTCACTCAGGTTAAGGTTACCTTTCCTTCCAGTGGTGCTATCACATCTATTTCGTTCTGCGGTGGAACTGTTCCCGTGCCTGCCCCTGTCCCTGCTCCTACCCCAATTGATCTAGATCCTACAACTGCCCCTGTGCCTGAAATCGGTTCCATTGCTGGTACCGTTACTGAAGACCTCGACAACAACGATAATGGCGATGTCCCAATTTCTGGTGTCACCATCTTGTTGAAGGACGCATCTGGTGTTACCGTTATCAGTACCACCACTACTGACAGCAATGGATTCTATATCTTTACTAATCTCGCTCTCACTTCCTACACTGTGATGGAGATGAACTTGCCTGGCTTCGCCACTGTCAGTGACATTGCTGGCCCAGCCGATGACAACATCCCTGTGACGATTGGAAGCGGATCGCCTAATGATTCCACTGGCAACGACTTCGTCGATGAACGTACTGGAACCGTGAACGGACTTGTGCAAGAAGACACTGACGGTGATGGCAATGGCGACCTCCCCATGAGCGGTGTGCCTGTGTCGTTGGTCGACGAGAGCGGCTCTGTCGTGGCAACTACTACGACCGACGGTACTGGTTTGTTCACATTCGATGATGTTCCACCCGGCAAATTCACCGTTGTCGAGGACACGCCTCCAGGCTTTGAAGATGTTAGTGACAGCGACGGAGGCGACCCCAACAGTGTCACAGTTACAGTCGCTCCTGGTTTTGACACCCCTAGCAGTGTGTTTGTTGACCAGAAGCCATCTGGATCACCAACATCTGCCCCAGTCCCTGAGGTTGGTGCCATTTCTGGTACTGTTACTGAAGACCTTGACGATGATGAT
>CALKXD010000128.1 GCA_938003855.1 uncultured Granulosicoccaceae bacterium
GGTGAAGGCGGCGGACGTGGTCAGGGCGGCGGCTTCGGTGGCGGTTCTGGCGGCAGTGTCGGCGGCGGTTCGGGCGGCGGCTTCGGTGGCGGCTTCGGTGGCGGTTCGGGCGGCGGCTTTGGTGGCGGTTCGGGCGGCAGTGTCGGCGGCGGCGGCTTCGGTGGCGGCTTCGGTGGCGGCTCAGGCGCCGGCTTCGGTGGCGGTTCGGGCGGCAGTGTAGGTGGCTCTGGCTCAGCTTGCGGTGGTGGTTCAGCAGGCGGTTCTGGATCAGCAGGTGGTTCTGGATCAGCTGGCGGTTCTGGATCAGCTGGCGGTTCTGGATCAGCAGGTGGCGGTTGCTCTGGTGGCGGTTCACAGGGCAGCGAAGGCATTCAGCAGCTTCTGCAGCAGCTCATCGCTATGCTTCAACAAATGATGGGTGGTATGGGACAGCAGAGCAGTTGCTCTGGCTCTGGCAGCTCGAAAGGTGCTAGCCAGAGTGCGCAAAGTGCTGGTGGAAGCAGTTATTAGGCGCCAGCATCTTGTTGTCAATAAGCTGCGATTGGTAGTCATTCACCCTATCTGACTACCAGCAGTGACCTTTGAAAGCGCGCCTTGAGGCGCGCTTTTTTTTTGGCAGCACCGATTATTGCTAAGGGAATTGAATTGACAACAAACTGATTCTGCCCCGCGCGAATTGGCCAGCTGGTGAAGCCTGGACAGGGATACAAATTATATGAGCGACTTCAACGACAGCGCTTACTCGCTAAAAGTTAACTCAGGACTCCATGGTGGCGTTGAGCTCCAGCTACCGAATGGCGACTACACAGTTGGCCGGTTGGCAACCTGTGACATAGTGCTGTCAGATGCTGGAATTGCTGACGAGCATGCTCGATTAGTGATCGATTCAGATGGAATAACAGTGTCGGCAATACAGGGGCGATTGTTCAGCTTCGGGCAGGAGGTTGACGATATAGGATTTGATTTCTCCCGTGATGAATTGAATTTCCAGTTGGGCACGGTGGATATTACTCTGCTGCCGGCCCATTCAGCTCACTGGCAGCTCGGGGCGGATGCAACCAGCGAGATGGGCCATTCCGATGGCGTTGCAACGATGAATAACGATCAGGCGCTCGATTTAAACCGTCGCGACACTGCGGATATGTCAGAGTCCCACCGTGCCGGTAGTCTCACTACCGGCAAGCTGCTTGGCGCGCTACTGATCGCTTTGCTGCTCCCTGCTGTTGTGTTGTTTTTTCTTAGCGATCGGTTGGATAACAGCGATGTTATTGGGGGGAGTATGTCTACCCCGATGGCGACAGACTCTGATCTGGCTGATGGTGGCGTGGTGTCTAACGTGGACGATAATGCCGCCGGTCAACAACAGCTAGATGAAATCATAACGGCCTATACTGGTCGTATTGGATCTGTTTGTTTGGATGATGCCAGCGCGATCAATGCAGCGCGCGCGGATGTTGGAAATATTGATCAGTCAGTGTCTGCCGGCACCAACGCAGGTATTCGTTATGTCCCCAGTCGACTTCAAGTAGAGTCCACGACAACCGCGCCACAGCCACACGCGGTTTCCCCGGTGTGTATTGCGCTACAGGCCTCATTGGCACAAGGCAATGTTGTTGTGCTGAACGGATTTGTCAGCGAAGAGGCCGACTTGCAGCAAGTGCTTAATGAGCTTGATGCCGGCGTGTCCGGTATTACCGGATTTAATGTGGATGCCGTTACCATAGGCAGCGT
This sequence comes from uncultured Granulosicoccaceae bacterium, assembly GCA_938003855.1. Lineage (GTDB taxonomy): Bacteria > Pseudomonadota > Gammaproteobacteria > Granulosicoccales > Granulosicoccaceae. The sequence continues at coordinate 1,732 of CALKXD010000128.1, forward strand.
TGCCAGACAGGTATTGCAGCGCTACATTGATGACGCCAACCTGGCGCGTCAAATCGAAGTGCAGCGGCAGGGGAACCTGCTGACCATCGTCGGACAGGAGCGACCAGCTAATCGTGAGCGCTGGAGCGAGGTGAGCTTGCGATTTGCAGAAAGATTTCCGGAGCACCTGGTAGTGCGTCGACAGGTTATCACTAAAGGCATTGCGCCAATAAAGCTGCAGGCAGTGTGGGCAGGGAGCAATCCTTATGTGATTTTGTCTGACGGACAGATCTATCGCGAAGGCAGCACTCTGGATAGCGGATGGATAATTCAATCAATTACCGATGAAGAAGTAACCCTTGAGCAAGATGCACAGCAATACTCAGTCTCCCTTTTGTAGTGGTTTTGATGAATGTGAAGTCTGTGCAATTCCGCGGAGAGTTTTCGGAAATAATTGTGAAGTCTTCGTCTCCTTGGGCCGTTTGGACCAAAGCTGAATGTGATATGCTTAAGCCACTATGAGTATAGAAAAGACAGGGGCCGGGCTCTCACCAGCAAGTACTGGCGGAACCGAAGCCAATGAAAAAGGACGAAAGTCCGGCAAAGGTTATAGTTCTGCTTCAGAGGGGGTCAAGACTTCAGCGGAGGCAACTGGTGCCAAGCCTAAGCGCCTATCTCTGAAGGGAAGCCGCTCTCGTGAGTCTGCAGAGCAGGCGCAAGCCAATACGCAAAACAACACCAGCAACGATGAATCTCCTGATATGGTCTACGACCAGCTGATGGTATTGCTGCAACAAGCGTTGCATGAGGTGCCAGCGTCGCTGGCTGCGAAAGAAAAGCGCAAGCGATAGATTTTCACTCAAACGCGACTTCCACGCCTTGCCTGCTGACAACTGAAAGCCTCTGCAATGACGTTATCTGCTCACTCGACACATTTTTTACCTTGATTGCCAATCCTGATGAACACGCAAGGCAAGCCTGTAAGGGCACGTGGGTAAACCCTTCCTGATCCGTATGCCTTGATGAATCGACCATCACCGAGCACCGCCAAGTGCAGGTGACCGATGGCAGATGCCCCTAAGTGGCGTTGCAACAGGCCAATGGCAGTGATAGTAAATCAATCAATCGTGTATTGAAGCCGCCTGGTGGTGTGGGTGGATGCGGCTAACTGACAGCGAACAGGAATTGTCAGCGCCTGTTGACTGGTGGGTAAGTAAAGGCAGGCGGCTTCATTTGGATCGATTAAGGGCTGATAGAGCGTGCTTGTTTACCAGTCGCTGATTCAGATGCTGTTTAAGAATCCTCCGCGTCAGAGTTGCTATCGGTCTGCACATTGATTTTGTTGCTGTCGAGAAGTTCGAAACGCTTGGTTCGAGTCAGAGTGTCGAAGAGACTGCACAGCAGCTTGGTGCTTTCTTCTATCAGATCGGCAGGGCTGCGATCGGCCAGATCTGCGTCGTTATTGCTCTGCTGGCGAGTGAATGCCAATACCTTGCGAATGGGATCGATTTCATCGTCGTTGAGTTCGATATCCAGGCTGTGTACCAATCTGTTTCGCAGCCGGTTGATGACATCCAGTACCGGCAGGATGTAAATCATCATGTCACCGGGTAAATCCAGCAAGCTGAGTTTTTGCTTGAAGCTGAGTTTCAAAGCATCGATATTTTTAATAGAAGGAGGGATGACTTTCAGGTATTCGTTAAGGTAGTGCTCTAGCAATAAGTGGCTCTTCACAATCCGCCCGATCGAATTGCCCCGGTTCTGCCATAAATTTAAAAACTCTTCGTTGAACTCGGTAAAGAGCTGTTTAACCAGCTGCGGTGGGATATCCTGCTGTGGATCGATGGTAGTCATAAAGTTATCCGAAAGCGTTGCCGGTAGCACATAGGCTATGCAGTTGGCTGGTCAGGGTACCGGGGTTATTTCTGAGCGCCGATAGATCGCATGATATCTGAGATATCATCGAACATATCTTCTTCGATGTAAAAGCCGACTTCGAGCCGGTTGTAGAGTGTTTCTGCAATAGTCGATGCCTGAACGATGGGAACATTACCCTGCCGTCCTGCATCGATAACCACATCTGCGCCGGATCCTTTGCCTTTTCCGGTGACCATTGGCAGGAAATCGTCTTCATCGTCGTAAAATAGTGCCACAGCGATGGTGTTACCGCGAGCAATAATCACCGTTGATGAGCGTACATTGACAACGCGCTCTGCAAACCTCACTTCTTGCCCCACCCGAAAGCGCGCTGATTTTATGATCGGGTCGCCTTCCATTTCTTTCAGTTCGCGCTTTACTTCTTCCTTCGTCATTTTCATTTCGCGAGTGTATAAGAGGCGCTCGAGCGCAATGTCGATGATACCCACAACCAATAAAGTCAGCGCCAGCAATACTCCGAGCCACCACACCATATTTCCCAGCAGATCACCGTAGCACCGCATGCCACACCAGCCGACCCGCATAATGGCTTCACTGTTAACTCGCAGCAGTCCGTACACCAGCATGCACAAAACGATAAGCACGAGTATCCATTTGATCAGCTGAAAAACACTTTTCAGGCTGAATATACGTTTCAGGCCCTGCGCAGGGTTGATCCGATTGAAGTCCGGAATCAGCGGGTGGCCAGAGAATAAAAACCCGACAACAAGCGCGCTGCTTGCAATCGAGGCAAAAATAATAAGTAGTATCAGCGGAAACAGGAAGTTGAAGGAAAACGCTACGCCGACTTCCAGTAAATGACCGACAGCAGTATTAAACGGAAGTGGTGCTACGTTACCGGCAGCATCAATCAATGCCAGAAAACCGGAGTAGTGGGAGTTCCAGCCGAGCCACAGGTATAGAAAAACCGAAGCCATCACCATCGCTGTGGAGATGTCAGCGCTGTGAAATACCCGGCCTTTTTTTCGCGCGTCGCGCAGCTTTTTCTTGCTGGGTGGATCGGTTTTTTGTTGGCCTTTCTCCTCGTTAGCCACCTAGAATTCCTATTAGTCGACTGTACATTTTTTCGATAAAGAATAGATCGTATTCAAATAGTTTGAAAATAAACGGCAGTGTCAGCACCAGCATGAAAAAAGCGATGCCGCTTTTGATCGGGAGCGCAAAGATAAAAACATTCAGTTGCTGGGCATAGCGTGTATAGATTGATAGTGCCAGTTCAGCGACAAAATTTAGTATGATCACAGGTCCGCTGATCAATAGCATGACTGTCATGAGCTTGTCCATGCCTCCCAGCATCAAGGTGGGTAACTCATGATTAATAGTGGGGAAAAAAGAAAACACTGGCCACATCAGGTAGCTGTCGTACACCAGTCCTAGAATAAGTAGAAAAGCGCCACTGGTAAACAGAAAAACCGAGTACAGCATGATGAAAAAGCTGCCCAGTGGGGTTGTATTTACTTGCGTTAGCGGGCTGAACATTGCAGCCAGAAATGCGCCACGGTTAAAATCGATGAGATTGCCTGCGGCTTCGACACCCCACGCCAGAAAGCCGAATGCCAGACCCAGGCAAAGTCCGAGAAACGCTTCTTTCAGCAAAATCAGGATAATATCGTAGGCGTCGAGGTTGGTCTGTAAGTCGTATTGTTGGGCAAGGTGGGGGAACACCACCATCGCCAGGCCGAAAATTATTCCGGTGCGCAGAAGTCCGGGAGGAATAACACGACCAAATATCGGAAAAACAGCAAAGAAAGCCGAAAATCGTGCTATCGATAACAGCACGAGTACCAACGTTTTGCGGATAACCTCGGGGTCAATAGTCTCTGTCAGAGAGAAAAAATCCATCTCTCAGCTACC
>CALKXD010000129.1 GCA_938003855.1 uncultured Granulosicoccaceae bacterium
CGAAGGCACGGCACTTACCCTTAAAAAATCGGACGGCACAGATGCAACACTGACGGGCGATCAGGTTGTGGCGGCGTTTGGTGTGGACGGAGTTAACCGGTACAGCGTTTTTCCGACGCCGACAGTCCGCGACAACACCATCCTTATCGAAGACCACGCTGACGCTGGCATTACAGACACAAATTATTCATGGTTCACCGACGCTTCGGGTGGAACTTACTGGGCGCAATCATAATGACTATAAAATCTCAAATATCGTACCCGCGTGACGACTACTCGAATCCGACGCCGCCCGCTGTTGGCGCTGGCTGGTCTAACTGGTTGCCTAACGGTGATAGTGAGTTTGCGACGCTTGTAGAGGGCACCGCGAGCGCTGACCGGAACCTATATTCCACCCGTCAGGGGTTTAGCGCTGGCAACACATACGTTGGCACACGGGGGAAAATACATAAAACATCTGACCTGTCGCTATTCCGATCAACTGTACCTTTTAGCAATGAGTGGGTATTCCATCCCACTGATGATAATTTGGCTGTGGGCGTTGTAGGTAACGCTATCGTCGAGTGGAATATTACCACCAATACTCAGACGACTATCGCCAGCGGGTTTGGCTCCAGTGTGTCAATTGGCTCGTCTGAGGGGTCTATTTCATGGGATGGTGCGTATTTAGTTGTTGATTTTATCGACGGCGATGCGAAAGTGGGCGTGGTCGATATGGCTGCGGGTCAGTTGCTGCCAACTACCGTTTCAATTCCATCGCTGGAAGCTCAGGCGACTGGGAGTTCACCCACCCCCTTTACGTACGACAACTCTATGATATCGGCGGGTGGCAATTTTGTGTTGATAGGCGTCAAAGGAAGGCTCTATCGATACACTCGCTCAATGTCGAATCAGACTGAAATAGTTGATTCAGACTATCGAATAGAGGGCGGCTCACACAAGGTGATGGGCTACGACACGGTCGGTCGTGAAATCATGCTTGCTGAAGGCAGAAAGCAAAATGATGCCGGTTCAAACCTGCAAGTATTCCATCTAACCCGTGATCCAGGTGACGGTGATGAGCACTATATTGTTAATGCCGTCGATCTACCAAACACAGCTAAAATTGCAGGGCATGTAAGCGCGGCTGTCGGCATAAACGGCTTGTTTGGATTCTCCTGTCAGTTTGAAGACGACATGCAAGGGATTGACAACTTTTTCACTGTAGAAATCACCGGCGACCCTGCCACGCAGACAAACACTGTAACCGACTTCGGCAAGATGGGCACGGAGCTAGACGGCTACAACAACGAAGCCATCGGAAATCTAAGCCCTAACGGAACTTGGGTCACATGGCGGATGAGCAACGGAAACGATTCGATCAGAACCATGATCGGACGCCTGACTACTGCTACACCGCCACCTGCAGGCGTGCTGGAGTGGGAAGGATTTCAGCCGCAGTTGACCGACACTGGAGCGTTATTTATTTCGCCTTCTGGCAACAGCAAGCCGATCACGGATCAAACAGCACCGTCATTAGTCACTGCTCCCTACACCGCATTTGTGTGGACGGATAATGGCGCGGTCACATCGTTTTCCGACGGCGACTACTGGAAAGCTTGGCAGGTTGATAACGGCGCACCACAACTGCAAGTCACCGGCGGGCCGGATGATAATCAGGTAAATATAGACGGCGCTGCTGACGGCGCTTACGTTACGCAATACGGGCTGTTTTCCGGCGTTGATGATTCTGTAAAAGCGGTCATGACCTGGTCGTTTAATGTCGGCGTGTACGCATGGAACACCACCGACGCTGTGACAGTAGACGGCGACAGCGGATCATTCAGCCTTGCCCCTTATTTAAACGGCTCAGCCGGAGCGCTTACCGAGCAGCCTGACAATCCGTATCTATCAATCACCGGCACTACGGTGGTTGTAGACAAAGCGGCGATGGTTGCTGCACAGGTTAGCTCCACCACTGCAACGCTCAACGACGTTAACGGCGACCCACTGGATTTTACTGTAACCGTCGAATTGGCAATATCAAGCTATCCAGTGCGATCTGCCACCTCCAACGACGGGATGCTTTACCGTGACGAAAAATCGACAAAATTGCAGTTGTGCAGGGTCGTAGACGGGCAACGCGTGTTCATCGATGTGGAGACTGTCTAGGTGTCAGAACTGGCTTTCTTGCCTGGGTCTGAAAACGGCCATCTGCTAGCTGCTTTCGCCGAGAGTAGCTTAGTGGATGGAGGGTTTTATCACGCTGATTTTGGCCATGGGATCGAGTCAGTAGAATGGTCCGCGACGGGTGATAAGACTTCCGCCGACTGGTTGCGTACTATTGACCCGTCTGCCCTATATGATTTTACCGGACAGGGGACAGGGTCTGGCGTCGGAGTTTTCCGCAGACTGAGCGATGATTACTCGGCTATCAATGCGGGCGACTATGGCTATGTGACTGACAGTGACGGGCGTACAGCCGGTAGCGGCACTGATATGACTCCGATCATACAAGGCATAATCGATGCTCTGCCGATTGCTCCTAGAACTGATTTGCTCGATGGAACAAGTTCCACGGCGGTTGCGCGGGTTGGCACTCACGTTATCCGATTGCCCCGCACCGGCGATGGTTTATGGGCACGGTTCACTGGAACTATCGATGTGCCGTTCGAGAAAAACATAATATTCCAGATGGAGAATGCCTCGCACGGGGCATGGTTTGAATCAGGGCAGGGGATCGTACTTAACACTGATTCATCATATCAAGGGGCCGTTCGCGGGACGTCTGGTATGTGTATCCGTGGCGGGAACGTACAGTTTGTTGGTAGTCAGAACGGGCATGGTTTGATCTTCGAGCACATGTTGTTTTTAGAAACCCGTGAGCCTGCGCTCGATATTGTAGACTTGTACGAACTTGAAGGTTATACAGGCTCAAACGCGGGAAAACGAAACGTCACGCAGTTTAAATTTCATGACATAACCGCAGTGGGCTGCCATAGCACAATGCTGTTGCGGCCAGACACTTACACAAAAGGGACTATCTCACACGTTCGGTCATGGCGGTCTGAATACACCCCGATAGTGATCCAGTGTGCTGGCCTGACGCTGCATGATTTAGAATTTGTGGGTGTTAACGAGGCGCGTCACGCAACGTCTGGATTTATCCAGTTGCTGCCCGATGCGAACCATGCAGTCACTGACATTACGATTTCCGGCTTCGTCCGCTTTGGCAGTGAAGACACTCAAATAAACACCGCCAGCGGCACAGTGATCTATGAGCCGCCGCGTCAGGCAATATTAATTGGTGAGACTAACGGCGAAGAGTCGAGCGGCGACCCTGCTTTAGTAGCTGCCAATAACGATTTGTTCCGCGATGATATCGTGTCTAGATTCAAACTCGGCGATCCATCCTCTATAGTCCGATTTACGGGCTTTGGCGGCGGTAACGCTAATGCTGCAACTAAGAGCCAACGGTGGGGCGTGTACTGTAATACAGTTATTTCCGGCTGCGAATTTAACGCGCTAGAGCTAGGGGACTCTTACACTGATTCGTTTGTCTATGAGGGCTATCACGATAACTCCACTGACATAACGGTGATGAGTGAGATTCGTAACGTGCTGCGGTACGTCAACAATGGACGCCAGTTATTTTCTCACAATGGCTTCGGCTGGATGATGCACGATGCCGAGAAAGTCCCGTCACGCAGCGAGTTTAGCGAGACGCAAATAAATAACGCATTTTCCCTTACCGGTGGAAGCGCCACAACCGTGCTTGAAGCTGGCGGGGAATGGACCATCACAAACACTGACGCAACCGGTGCCGGTCAATACGGGTCTACCAATACCACGGCATCGATGTCCGGTCGATTGGTTGCAGAGGTATTAGCCAGGTCAGCGCCTATCGACCCGTCTAGTAAGATGGCATTGCGCACAAGAATCACTGGTGTTGATACTAGAAATGTTGGTGGGCTTACCAACTATATCCCGCTAACGGATGAATTCAGGTGGTATCGGTATTACCTCGGGATG
>CALKXD010000130.1 GCA_938003855.1 uncultured Granulosicoccaceae bacterium
GAATAACAAGCTTGTTGAGTTTGTGATTCTGATCTGCGTGACCGGCGTTTGCTATTGCATTAACTATATATTTGTATAGATCAGACGACTGGACAAGCCCGAACGTTTAAATACAAAAATCACTGTAGAGTGCTGAACGGATGAAGAATCAAGTGCTAAAGAGATGCAACCGAAAATTGCTGCCGCTCATGATTGCAACGGCGTTAGGGGTCTCGGCCTGTGGCGGTGACCAGGCAGGTGATACGAATGGCGGCTTTGCCGGTGCGGGCGGGAGCAGTGCCGGTGCTCTAGGTATTATCGGCGGTGCAGCTTTGTTGGCGGCGATAGTCGCCAGTGACAGTGATAGCTCGGACGGTGGGTCAATGACTAATCCGGACGGCACAGTGACGAATCCGGACGGCACAGTGACGAACCCGGACGGCACAGTGACGAACCCGGATGGCACAGTGACGAACCCGGATGGCACAGTGACGAACCCGGACGGCACAGTGACGAACCCGGACGGCACAGTGACGAACCCGGATGGCACAGTGACGAATCCAGATGGTTCAGTGACAAACCCGGACGGCACAGCAACAAACCCGGATGGCTCGACAACAGCACCCGATGGTACAGTTCGGCAGCCGGATGGCACACTGACAACACCGGATGGTACGGTGATCGATCCAGGCGGCACCCGAACTGCCCCTGATGGTACGGTCACGCTGCCTGCGGATGTTGACGGCGGACTGCTCACGGCTAGCGGCCGGATCCAAGCCAGTCTGCTGGCGTCTGAAGCGGTTCCGGCAAGCTTTAGCAGTAACTCTGCGGTGGCGGACTTGCAGTTTACGGCGGCAAGCGGATTAGCGAGCGGTGCGATTGACCTGACGGGTATTAATGCCACCAGCGTCGACATCATGATAGGCCCACCGGGCTCCAATGGCTTTGTCGGTATCGCCCTCGAGCAAGATGGCAATACCTGGCGAATTCCGTCGACTCTGTCTGCCGCGCAAACGGGGATTGTCATGCAGAATCTCTTGTCCGGTAACCTCTACATAGCGGCAAGAAGTGCGGACTATCCGGAGGGTGAGCTGCGACGTCAGATACTGCCGGCCAATGTCAGTCAGTATACAAGCAGTACGACCGGCACTCGCGGTGGAACCGCGGAGGGTTATCTGATGCTCAATAACGACACCGGAGACTACGCTATAACCTGGAACACGCTAGGCGGCCCGGCACTGATGACCAATAGCTCGCACGTCAATGATGGAGTGGTTTCCGGTGCAACCGAAAACGACTACGCCATACTGACCGTGCGTGAAAGTAATCAGGAGCGGTTCTTCCTGTATGGCAACTATAACGATGCTGCAGATCCGCTGTATCCCGATCTGCCAACCCGGCTGGCAAATGGCCAGGTCTGGCTTGACTCGCATGCAGCGTCAGACGGTAGCCGCGTTTTTTTTGGTCAGCTGCTGCCCTGAGCTAGCGGCAGTTCAGCGGTTTAACAAAACGGAGTGGCCTTGCCACTCCGTTTTTGTTTTACCACTCCAGCAATCCCCTTATTGCAACATCCTGTGCTGCCTCACACTCACGTTGTGACGTAAATTTCCGGCTGATAACACGACCGGTATTGTCTGTGAGTTTATAGTGACTGCGATCTACTTTCCGGCAGTAGGATTGCTGTTTGCACTGGTTTAATCGATAGTTCACGTAGCGTTCGTGAAAGTAGCCGCTCTGGTAGTCTTCATAGATTTCAAATATAAATGGCGTACGCGGGTTAAACAGAAACTGGCGTGCCAGATGTGCAGCAAATGATTTCACCTTCAATGGGTGGACATAGACTTCCACGTCACTGAAAAACGGATCAGCGGCTTCCAGTTCTATTCGCATCTCCGACGATAGTTCTTGTTTATCTTCGCCTTTCTTGAGCCGTTTGTAATAGTGCTTCCAGGTGCGTTCGGAGATCTCGTTGATGTCGCGCAATGGTGATGTGCGGGACTGTAGTGCCATCACGGCGGCATCGCTGATATCGAATATAAGAAAGTTCTGACCGATATTGTCCATTGAGTCAATGAAGTCATTGCTTTTCACGCTGCGAATGTAGCCCATCTGTCCATAGAAAGCGCCTTTGCCTAATCTGGCCAGCTCTCGCAGGGGATGCTTGCGGTGCTTGGAGCTGATTAGCAGCGGCGTCTTCGCACGAATAGAAGGGTTTTTTGCATACTCGCGCCAGGTGCCAATACCAATGTCTCCAGGGTCGAGCATGGCATCGGTAAACGGCCCATAGTGCTCCGTTAACACCGCCAGTTGTGCTATCTGCACTGCCGTGGCGCACTCAGCGACAAACGGTTTCTCGTAGAGTGCATTGACACTATCGGTAATGCTGTGGAGCGGTATGTCGTAACCACGTCGTTCCGATGGAATCCAGCTGTCGGGTGGTGGCAAAAACGGATCTCGGGGGTCGGGTGCCGGCAGCGGGAAAGTAAATTCTGAGTTGTCGGTGAGCTTAGTGATAGCGGTACCCGCCGCCTGTTTGTAGCGGCGGTTCACCAGGCAACGTGTGGCCGTACTGTTCAGTGCTGCCTCGCTGCGTTGCAGGATTGTGGCGTTGGATTCGGTGGTGTCGTTATAGGTAAACACCGGCGTAATAGCGGATGCACAGGTATCGGTATCGTACAGGCCCGGAACATTTGCTGTTTGTTCTATGAGCCAGCCAAGATCCTGTAATACACCCAGGCTACACGAGAGCGGGTTGTCGGCGGTTGCCTGTGCACTGATCAGTAACAGTGTAAGGGAAATAAGCTTTTTTTTCATAGTCGGTATGGGGGGGCTATAGTGTGGTAGAGCGGCTGCAGTGAAACCCCTGCGTGGGCGTTCTAGTCTGTCGGTCCGGGTTTCGACTCTAGAGCATCCCGGACTTCTTCGTCGCTCAATGCTTCTTCGGGCAGGTTGTTGGTAGCAGTAGTTTCCGAGTCAAATGGTCGGAAGTCTGTATCAGGCAGCCAGTCTTTGAATTCGACGCCATATATTTCCCAGATAGTGACGAACAAGGCGGCGATAATGGGGCCGATGATAAACCCCGACATACCAAAGGTAAGCAGGCCGCCGAGGGTGCTGAAAAAGATCATCAGTTCGTGCAACTGGGTATCGCCGCCAACAAGCTTCGGGCGCAGAACGTTGTCGATGCTGCCAACCAGCAGTGCACAATATAAAAACAACCCTCCGGCGTAGGCAAATTGCCCGTTTGCCGCCAGATAAATACAGGCCGGTACCCAGACCAGTGCAGCGCCGATTCCGGGAACCACCGACAGGAACATCATGGTGACACTCCAGAACAGTGCATTCGGTATTCCGACCACCGCCAGTGCTGTGCCGGCCAGAGCGCCCTGCAGAAAACCGATTACCGTGGTGCCCTTTAAGGTGGCGACGGTAACGCTTCGAAACCGGTTGAGCAGCAGGCGTTCGTTTTTGTCATCCAGTGGCAGGTAGTAGACAATTAAGTGCAGCAGGCGGTCGCCGTCCATTAAAAAAAAGAAGCAGCTGTACAGTACCAATACAAACGTCAGCAGGGCGTTGAGCGTCCCTACCGTGGCCGATTGCAAAAGGGTTACGCCGGTTTTGCTGACCGCCAGCAGAGAGCTGCCCAGTTTCTCGACCAGCAAATCCTTAAATGGCAACAAGCGGTCATAGAAGGGCAGCTTCTCGAGTTGCCTTGTGAGGTAGCCTGGTTCGTTGGCTGCATTCTGTAGCCAGGGCGCCGCGGTGCTGGCGAAGTCGGCGGCCTGCTCTGCGACAATAGCGGCGATGAACGCTACCGGGATAATAATAAAGCATAGAATCAACAGCAGAGTGGACAGCGATGCCAGTGCCCTGCGATTGCCCAAGAAGTGCAGAAAGCGCCGGTATAGCGGATGGCATACCGCAGCGAACAGGCTTGCCAGAAAAATCGCTTCTAAAAATCTGCCAATGATGCCGAGAAATAGTGCCGAAATAACCGCGACAACGATCAGCAGAACCGTTTTATTGACGAGTGCAGTGTTCTGCATCAATTACCTATCCAGGTTGCCGGCATCGGGTCGGATGTGAGAGGGGAGTTTGCCGGTGGGTTGTGAAAAGATGAAGGTCAGGGGGTTGCTTCTTTTTGTTTGCGCTTGCTCAACTGGTGTTCGCGAAAAATAACCAGCAGCCCACCAAATACAACGAATGGCAGGCCAATCCATATATTACTATCCGGGTACTCGCCAAACCAGATAATTGCAGCCACGCTGGAAACAGGAAACAACAGATATTCGAACGGTGCCAGTGCAGAGGCTTCAGTGTACCGTAGAGACAGCGCAACGCTAAGCTGACCGAAGCCGCCCGCGATGCCGCAAACGGCAATCAGTCCCCATTCCGAAGCCGTCGGATTTGTCCAGCCGAATGGCAGGCTGAACAGTGCGAGAATCATGGTGGCAACTGAAAAACTGACCACGGCAGAGCCACTGGATTCTGTTTTGCTAAGGCGGCGTAAGCTGATCTGCGCAAAGGCCCAGCAAAAAGAAGCGCCAAGTGACAACGCCGCGCCCAGTGCAGAGGCAGAGGTGTAATCAGCGCCGACGCCGAGACTCGGCCATATGATGATGCCAACCCCGGTGATGCCGATAGCCACTGCAATCCAGCGTATCAGGCGAATTTTTTCACCCAGTAACAACCACGCTAGTGCCACTACCAGCAACGGCATAATAAAACTGATGGCGGTCGCCTCGGGTAGCGGGATCAGTGTCAGACCGACAAACCACATTGCCATTGCCAGTGCTGCAGAAGTTGCCCAACTGACGTGGCTGCGCAGTGAGTTAATGGTGAAGTTGCCCCTGAATTGCCCCATCAACTGGAAGGCAAGGCATACTGCAGCCAGTCCGAGTATTGATCTGGCAAATATGATCTGCCCGATCGGTACTTGCTGGTGCAGAAATTTAATCGCCACCATCATGATGACAAACAGACAGATAGATGCGATTTTAAAGGCGATACCCAGCAATGGGCGCTGCACAGGGCGCTGCAGTCGGGCGTGCTCAGCCGGTCGGGTGTCGATAGCGGGTATCCTGGTAGGTGCCGGAACATAATACTGTCGGGGGCGGCGTGCCGCATGACCCTGTTGATCGAGCCGGCGGTATCGGCCAGAGTTTACTCCGACGAAGCGCCACTGCGGCAAAAATTTAATCCTGCCTTGCGTGCTGAGCACAATTGCCGTTGTGCGCAGTAGTTCTGGTTTAAGGTTTGCCGCGCTGGCTGGTAGTGTCCGGTCGATCATTCAGCTAGACTTCGGGCAGGCGCCTCGGAGTAGAGCTGAGTCTGGCCGGTGATACCGGTTGGTGTCAGTGGCGCGTAACGCGGTAGACCTTCGTGCACAACCGGCGGTCTTGCTGGTGCGCCATTCGCGAGTCACCGATACTTCCAGCGAAGGGTTACCCTCTCTTGTCTTCATCTCAACGGGCTTTGTTAGCTCAGCTGTTAATTTTCATCACCCCCGTGTTCTGGTCAGCCAATTACATTGTTGCGCGTGCCGGCAGCGGCGTGATCGAACCGCACTTGCTGGCCTTTTTGCGCTGGCTGTTTGCGTTCGCGCTTATGTTGCCGTTTGCCCTTCCCGAGCTGCTCCGGTTATGGCCGTTGTGGCGTTCCGAGTGGAAAAATTTTCTGTTTATGGGGGCGCTCGGGATGTGGATCTGCGGCGCTTTTGTCTATATCGGCGGGCACACCACAGAGGCACTAAACATCGGTTTGCTGTACGCACTGGCGCCGGTTTTTATCGCGGTAATTTCTGCGCGGCTGTTTTCTGATCATCTGCGTGGGTCGCAAATTATCGGCTCGGTACTTTCGATCTGCGGCATGCTGTTAATCATTGCGCGTGGCTCATGGCAGAACGTGGTTGACGTTCAATTTACCCGGGGTGATCTCTGGATTGTCGCAGCGGTAGTGAGTTGGACGGCCTATTCGATATTTCTGAAGCATCGCGAAAGCGTGCTTGGCCCTTTTGCGCGATTAACCATGATCACTTTCGGTGGAGTAGTTGTGCTGTTGCCATTTACCGTAGTGGAATATCTGCATGCAGGTGGACCCGCTGACTGGTCCGGCGCTTTGTGGTTGTCGGTCGTGGCTGCAGTGTTACCGGGCTTTGGGGCCTACCAGGCGTATTCCTTTATGCAGCGTGAACTCGGCGCAGCGCGTGCCGGCCAGGTACTCTACCTTGGCCCCCTGTATACTGCCTTGATTGGTTGGTGGTTGTTGTCTGAGCCACCGGTGTGGTATCACGTGGCCGGTGCTCTTTTGATATTGCCCGGTATGTACCTGGCGACCCGGCAGGGTAAGCCCTGACGGTATTCGTCACTGGCGCTTAAGGTCAGGCGTTGAGAGTGTCTGTCAGGTTCAGCAAGTTTGCAGCGAAGGATTCGTGGTCGGTCAGCGTACGGCAATCGAGCCATACAGCGTTTTCGTGTGTGCGGCCTATGACCGGTTTTGGCAATGCTCGAAGTGCTGCGGTAATGGTGCCGGCGGAGCAGCCTTCAGGCGTGTGCAACACAACGGCAAAGCTCGGCAGGGTCTGAGTAGGCAAAGCGCCACTGCCGATCTGGCTCTGGCAGGCCTGTACCGATATCTGCAGGCGTGCCGGTAGTCGGCCCGCCAGGCTGCCTGCCAAGGTATCTGCAGTGGTTTTTATGTCATCCGCTGTGCGCGTCAGCATCGCCAGTGTGGGTATCTGCTGCAGCAATTGCTGCGGGCGTGTGTAGAGTTTCAAAACCGCTTCCAGTGCTGCCAGCGTAACTTTATCCAGCCGCATAGCGCGCTTCATCGGGTTTTTGTCGATGCGTTTGATCAGGTCTGCGCGTCCGGCAATAATGCCGCACTGTGGACCACCGAGTAATTTGTCGCCACTGAAGGTGATCAGGTCCACGCCCTCGGCGATTGCCGCCGCTGCGGTTCGCTCGGCGGGCAGGCCAAACGCAGATAGATCGATCAGGCTGCCGCTGCCCAGATCGTCAATCAGTGGCAATTGATGGTGCTTTGCCAGAGGTGCCAGCTGTGCAGCGCTGACACTATGGCTGAAGCCGTTAATCTCGTAGTTGCTGGTGTGCACCTTCATCAGGGCGGCGGTTTTTTTGCCAATAGCCGCCTCATAGTCGTGCAGATGAGTGCGATTGGTTGTGCCGACTTCATGCAGTTTGCAGGAGGCTTTTTTCATGATGGCAGGTATTCGAAAGGAGCCGCCTATTTCGATCAGTTCTCCGCGTGATACCACCACCTGTTTTTTTTCTGCCAGTGTATTTAACACCAGCAACACGGCGGCTGCATTATTGTTGACGGTGGTGGCCGCTTCTGCGCCGGTCAGATGGCATATCCATTGTTCTACATGGGCGTCGCGGCGACCGCGTTTGCCTGTGCTCAAATCGAACTCGAGGTTGCTGGCGCCACGACTGACGTCGACCATGGCATCGATGGCGATCTGAGGGTAGGGTGCTCGTCCCAGATTGGTATGTAGCACCACACCGGTCAGGTTATAGACCGGCCGCAGTGATGGCTTAAACCACTGCGCCAGCGCTTGTTCGCTGGCATCGATCAGCTGGCTGGTGAGTTGTTCGCGGGTGCCGGGTTGCGCTCCCTGCATGATTGCCTGGCGCAGTTGTTCAAGCTGGTTGGAGAGCTCCTGTGCGGTTGTGCCGCGACCGTAGCTTGCGATCAGCGATTCCACACGCGTGTCATTTAACACCTGGTCAATTGATGGCAATGCGCGAAATAAAGCCTGGCGATTCATTCAGTCACGCCAGCGGTGCGGGACACTGAAGCGCTCGCCTAGTGCCGCGAGCTTGGTGTCCCCGGATGCCATAAAGCGTTTGCGCAGCATAAGGATTTGCTCACCCAGCAACGTGTTGTGCCACATCCAGTCATGCACTTGCCGGCTATTGGGTTTGCCGCCTGTCAGTGCGGTCTCGACGTAATAGGCTTTCAGGTCGTCAAGTATCAATCGCAGCGCTACTACCGGCGATTGCTCCTCCGTTGCATCGGGTAGGGTGCCGTCATTGATAACACGGTCGAGCAATTCGGCAGCCTTGGGTATGGTCAGCGCCGAGACGCCTACGGCAGTTCTGCTGCTGCTGACGCACTGGCGTTGGTAGAACGGCTTTAGCGCCGCACACTCATCAGCAATGCTCTGCTGGGTTGCTATCTCCGGTGCCTGCCAGTTGCCGTCGGCGACGGCGCGTGGGTCGTCGCTGTCGAACTCGACAAGTGTGTTCTTGGTTTGTGTTTCCACCAGCATCAACGCTTCGGTTAAAACCCGCTTCTGGAAGTCCCTGTCACCCGGTGCGCCGAGCGGACGGCCGAGCTCAAAGGGCACCCATAACGCACGCGGTGGTTGTATTTTTTCGAGGTGAAGATGTATCAAGCCGACTACGACCGTGCTGATGCCATGTTGTTCAAGCCAATGTGCAATTGCGCTCACGGCGCGAGTACAGTTGGGTCAAACAGGTAGCAGGCACACCGTGTTGATACCGTCTTTTTGCAGTTCAGCGGCTAGCCGGTCAACATTCACTTTCATGTTTTCGGGTGCTGTTGCCCCCATGAATGAATAGTTTTTGGACGATGCCTTCGCAATTACTTTCTCGTCGGCGAGTTCGGCTAGAAGATCGCGGGGAAAAACCGTGTTGGCGTCTTCGGAAAAACCGCTGCGATCAAAATTGACCGAAATATGATTGATCAGCAGATCGCGATCACGGATAGTGCTGTCGAATGTACGGTAGTCGGCGTCTCCACCGCGAACATTTTCACCTTTGCGTTTCATCAGGCCTGCGCTGGAGATCAGTGCAACCTTGCATGTTTTCAATGGCCGCGGCGGCACAAAAGCGCTGTTCTCGAAAACCGGGCAATCGAGCGATTCTATGTGTGCGCGTTCGTTTGCTACCACATCGGAAAGTCTGGGCATAATACCTCCAGCATGTTGTGAGTCGATACCGGGCGGGCGAGGCGCGGCGTGAATCGGGTTCTGTCGTCGAGGTGCCCCGACACGGGTCACTGACGCAGATAGAAAATTAATCGGTTAATCGTTGTGCGGGCAAGAAGTTTCCGGTCACAGTATCGTCATTGTCGGTTTTTTGAATTCCTGTGACGGTCTGTTCTCGCGATCGACTTGCCGCCGGATGAATAAACCGGGGGTGTTCGTTGCATGATAATCCCAATTGACGTGCAATGCGCATTGCAGCTAACTCATCAGGAATAAGTTATTGTGATAATTGCCACTGCAGGCCACGTGGATCACGGCAAAACCAGCCTGATTGCCGCCTTAACCGGCGTTGATACTGATCGGCTGCCCGAAGAACGCAAACGGGGTATGTCAATTGACCTCGGCTTTGCGTACATGCCGATGACTGAAACCGTTGCGCGGCCTCAGCCTGAGACATTGCTCGCAGTATCTGTGCCCTCTGTCTCATCAGCGGCGGTTGCGGACACGCTGGGTTTTATTGATGTGCCTGGTCACGAGAAGTTTGTGCGCAATATGATCGCCGGTGTCGGCTCTGTTGACCTGGCCTTGCTGGTGATTGCGGCTGATGACGGGCCGATGCCGCAAACTCAGGAGCACCTGGCTATCCTGCAGCTGCTCGGCGTGCGCGAGTTGGTGGTGGTGGTAACCAAAACCGATCTGGTCGAGCCTACCCGACTGGAGCAGGTCAGTACTGAAATCGGGCAGCTTCTTGACGACACGCCTTACAAAAATTGTCAGATGTTTGCCGTTTCAACGGTACCGGGCGATGGTGGTAACAGCGCAATTAACGAGCTTAAAGCGTTTTTGGTTGGCGCTGCACAGCGGGTGATCCGCAGGCGCGGCACCGGTTATTTCCGGCTGGCCATTGATCGAAGCTTCACTATTACCGGTGCAGGGACCGTTGTGACCGGCACGGTGGTGTCCGGGTCAGTTCATCTTGAAGACACTCTGACGTTGCTGTCTGATAATCGCACCGTAAGGGTGCGCGGCATACATGCACAAAATAAACAGGCGTCGATGGCGTCAGTCGGTGAGCGTTGTGCACTGAACCTCAGTGGCAGTGAGCTGCGTAAAGCAACGCTGGTGCGCGGTGACTGGATAACGTCCTGTGCCACGATGCGGGCGGTTTCAACTCTGGATGTAACGCTCACGCCGGTGCAGTCCGGTTTTGGCTCTGCGTCGCGCGCAGGCAATTCGCTTGCGCACTGGACATCAGCCCATCTACATCTCGGTGCGGCGTCAGTGCCGTGTCGTATAGCGCTGCTCGATAGCGAGTCACTGGCGCTCGGGCAGTCCGGTTTGGCGCGACTCATCTGTGACCGGCCGTTGGGGGCGGTCTTTGGCGACCGCTTTGTACTCAGGGATCAGTCGGCGCGATACACCATCGCGGGTGGGTCGGTGCTTGATCCATTGCCACCGAGGCGTGGTCGCAGCAAACCGGAGCGGCTGAAACTGTTAGGTGCGCTGCAACAACCTGATGCCGGTCTGGCGTTGCAGCACTTACTTGAGGTGAGTCCCGGTGGTGTCAATTTGCGGCAGTTCAGTGCCAGCGGCAATCTGCCTGAGCGCGAAATTGATCAACTGGTGGCGGATCACGCCATCGTCAACATCGAGGCGACAGGGGAGCGTTGGGGACTCACCAATGAGCATTGGCAGAGCTTGTTGTCGGTAGTTGAACAGTCCCTGGGTGCGTGGCATACGGCCCACCCGCATGCGCTGGGCGCGGATCAGGACCAATTGATGCGGGCTATGCCAGAGCGAATTGCGGTGACGGTTTTTCGGCATGCGGTGACAGTGCTGCACGACAACAACGCACTCGTCAGACAAGCAGCTGTGTACCGGCTACCTGAGTGGCAGGTAAGTCTGGCAGGGGATTACGAGCAACAGTGGCAGCAGGTGGAGCCGCTCATGGTCCGGGCTGGTAGCACAGCCCCCAGAGTGGTCGAAATAGCCGAGCTGCTGCAGCAATCCGCTGAAGAAGTGATTGGTTTGCTAAACGCGTGCGTGGCGCATGGGCGCTTGTATCGGGTTAGTCCGAATCGCTACTACCTGCCTGAGATACTGCAGCAGCTGGCAAGCCTGGGTGAATCACTCGCCGGGTCTGACAACTTTACGGTGGCGGCGTATCGCGATCAGTCCGGTATCGGCCGCAACCTGGTTATCGAATTACTGGAGTTTTTTGATCGGGTGCAATTTACCCGTCGCATGGGACAAAAACGCCTGGTTCTGCAAAGTGCTGCCTCGGTGTTTGGTGCATAGCGCGAGGACACCGTCTGTTGTGCTTCCCGGTTTGGCATAGGACTGGAGTGGTCGTGGGCGGGTCTATAGAGACCGGCTGCTCACTATCGAGTTACTTGCCGGGTGTGATCAGGACTCTGGTGTAAAAGTATTGAAGCCTGTGCGGTTTGTTATGCCACGACACGCAGGGTCTCTGGATATCGGGTCTAGATATCGCTGTCTGCGTATTGCTCCGATTGGCGCAATGTGGACAGTAACTCGGCTGCATATTGCGTTAGCTTGTCCAGCCCGTCGTGCCGTCCATCGATGTGCACGATGTACTGGCCGGAAGTCGCTGTCACCACCTCTACCGGATAGTTCGCTCCGACCATCCCGTTTCGCATATTGCCACTGGCCGTATAGATGTCGATGTTCAGATCCGTGGTGCTGCCGACGTGCCGGGTACCGGGCAGTGTTTTCGTCTGGCTGCTGGTATTCCAGTTTTCCAGTTTCACCAGATCGCCACCCAGCCCGCTGTAGGTTCGGGATGTTGTCTCGAAAATCAGTGCCGCAGTATCGCGAGCGGTCTTCGCGGTGTTAGTGCGCAATGCGATGATTGCAATGGGTATTGGCGTGTCACTGACACGGTCGTAGAATTCGTGCTTCGCGGCTGCGAGTATTTTTGATGTGTAGAATTCGACGATGGGTGCACGTGCTTCCGGGTTCACACTAAACGCCGCGGCTGCCAGTACGTTTCGCTTGAGTGTGCCTTTCTGCGATTGGCTCCAGGGTTTGCGTGACTCGGTGATGGCTGCCGACAACGCGAGGTTGCGATTTTCCCTGGCGCGATTAGGGAAGGACGCCGGGTCGATGATCTGTATAGAATCACGTGGTGGTTGCTTGAAGGCAAACGAAACCAGTGCCTCGCCGTGGCGGCGCTGCATGAGCTTATCTATAAAACGCTCGCCCTCTCGATAGACGAATTCCAGGTTTTTAAAGTTGCGGTTTTGCACATAGCGCAGCGCCGGATCGTCGGGTGATTCGACATCGAACATGTAGTGATTCAGAGCATTGAATGCCGTCGTGCAGTTTGCCAGCTCGCACAGTCTGCGTGTCTGCCATTGTGCGTGTCCCTCTATTATCGTCGACTTGGCGAATACTTCCTGATAGGAGGCACCTTTTCGGTTAAAAGCGTTGTAGCGCACGTCATCTGCTGCATGTATGAGTTCATGAATCAGCAGTGCCTGAATCGACGACTTGGTGGTAACGTCTGGCCCGTTGGCCGCCAGGTAATCCCGCAAATTGCTGCGATGCAACAGTATCGACTGCCGCTGCGGTGAATAGATTGCCAGTACTGAGGCCGTTTGTGCAGAAAGTATGTTGTCGACCAGTGACTCGGCAAAATCATTGTTGGCGAGATCATGACTTAACGCACCGAGCAGGCTGGTGCGTGCCTGGGAAGCTATCTGCTCGGCGCTGGCGACAGTGGCTACCACGGACGAAAGGTCGACCTGCAGATTGCGACTGACCAGATCCCTTGCTTCAAGAAACCAGGGGGCCAGATTCTCGTTGGTGATTTGCGAGTGAGGGTCACTGTGGGCGTAGGCTAACGCGGGCGTCGGAGTTGTTGCTGCAGTCGGTGCCGGGTTCGAAGCCGGCGGGTTAGCGGCGCACGCAGACAGCACGGTTCCAATCAACCCGGCGAGCATTGCTGCTGGTAGTCGGGGCATTTTTTTCCCGAAGGAGTTGATTGGAAGCATAAGAGCGTTGACACATTGTTTTTATCTGTAACGGTCGTGTTGCTCGGGAGTTGATTGCGCCTGCGCTAATTGCGTCGTCGATCACTACTTGATTTTGTAAGTGCGATTTACGCTCAAGTTGGCAGTGCCCCTGCAATGGCATTCGGTAACACGTTGCTGTGGCACTTGTCCGCCACTGATGCGGCGGCGTGCAGTCGGTTTAAACAGGCTATTGCCCGAACCTGCTTCCAGCGGCGGCGGTCAATGCTTTAATTAAAGCGGCGGCGTCTTCGCGCTGTATAGGCAGCGAACGCTGTTAAAAGCAACAACGGATGCATGCTGCCTGAGCCGCTGCTGTTGCTGGCTGTGGGAGTCGATGCCTTCGGTGTCGGGGTTTCTTCGCGCTGAATCGTTTCACCGGTCAGCGAAAGTGTCAGGGTGTGTTCGTTGTTGGCCACCACCGACTCGGTCTCAACAGAACTGACTGACGCGATGATAATAGCGTCACCGCTGCGAATACCGCTGACAGAAAAAGCTCCGCTGCGTGTTTCACCGGGTGTGATCTCTGCCAGGTTGCAGGTCACGGCACGGTCGTTTAATACGCAGTCACTGCTGGCTTGAAAAACAAGTGAATCCGGCAGGATAGCGCCGGCAACCGGCGTCGTCGCCGTTGTTGTTGCACTGTTGTTGGTGACCGACAGTGTTATTTCAACCCTGTCTCCGGTGGCGGCTTGTGCGACATCGGCGCTTGCCCACATTTGCAGGTCGACAGCGAGGTTGTCGGTGGTGTCAGCCGTTTGCGTTGTCAGCTGAATCGACCGGGTGTTGTTTGCCGGTGTTTCGTCACTTTGATCAGAAGATACCGATGCGACGAACATTGCCGTGCCAGCGTTGTTAGCCGTCGTAACCAGGCTTACTGTCTGACTGTCACCCGGAGCGATTTCACTCAGCGCGCATGTTGTAGCGTTTGCGGTTGTGGTGCACTGACTGGTGGTGTCCAGACTGAATCCGTCCGGTAGTTCGATGGACAGTTCGGGGGCAGTGGCGGTAGTCGTTGCGTGAGTATTGGCGACGCTGATAGTAAAGGTCACCTGGTCGGTTGTGGTTGGTGTTGTGGTGCTGGCAGACACGGTGATCGCCAGGTCAGTGGCCGGACCGGTGACGTCGATGGAATCCATCGTTACGGTGCGCCATCGACCTCGAGCATAGGCCGTGATGTCGCCTTCCGGAATAAGTCCGTTTGTAACCGCATTGGACTCAACCGCTATTTCCGCGCCGGCAGGGATATCAATGTCTGCAAAAACATGAGACTGAACCCCCCAGTCTTGCGTCACTCTGGCATTGGTGGCACTGCCAACGACGACTCCGTCTATCAGCAGGCGGTATTCGCCTTCACCGTCGATCTCACCGAGGGCGTCGATGGTCACATTGTAGCGGCCGCCACTGCCGGTGAAAGAGGCACTGGCACGGGCAAAGATATCGCGGTTGTCTTCGATGCTGGCGTCAATTGCCAGCGCATTTCGACCATTGCCCCGGTCTTTGTAGTACGGCGCTGCGCCAGCCGCTTCAATCGAAGGAAAATCGTCAATCGCCTGATACACCAGCGTTTCAGCCCTTAGGCTCAGGCCTGTTGTTGCGAGGCACAGGGTGGCGAACGCAATGAGATATTTTTTCATGGGAGTGATAGCCCGGGTGGAGGGATATCTAGTGAAAAACGGCCGGTTCGCTGGCAGCTTGAGAATTGCCGCGCTGTGCTGTCGAAACCGTCGCGCATTGCAACATGGCATAATGGCGTCAAAACACCTGCAGGGTAATTGAATGAGCACAGCAACCACCTCGAATCGCAATGTTCAACTAGCCAGTGAAGTCCTGAAGCAGCGCTTTGGAGAGCGGTTTCTGACTGGCGATTCAATTCGTGAGCAGCATGCCCACACGCTTACGTACCTGAAAAATCAGCCCCCGGATGCCGTGGTGTATGCCGAGACCAGTGAGGAAATCGCCTTAATCGTGGAGGTTTGCGGTAAGCACGCTTGCCCGGTGGTGCCGTTTGGCGCCGGATCCTCCCTCGAAGGACAATTAAACGCACCTGAGGGTGGGGTATCGATTGACGTGTCGAAGATGAACGCCGTACTTGAGGTGCATCCGCAGGATCTGACCGTCACTGTGCAACCCGGGATTACCCGTAAAGCACTCAACGCCTACCTGCGTGATACCGGGCTGTTTTTCCCTATTGATCCCGGTGCAGATGCCAGTATCGGCGGAATGGCTTCAACACGGGCGTCGGGCACCAATGCGGTGCGCTACGGCACAATGAAAGACAATGTGATCGGAGTGCGTGCTGTCATGGCCGATGGTCGCGAAATCAATACCGCCAGTCGTGCGCGTAAAACGGCTGCAGGTTACGATTTGACCCGCCTGTTAGTCGGTTCGGAGGGGACTCTGGGTGTTATTACCGAGCTAACCCTGAAGCTCCACGGTATACCAGAGTCGATTGCCGGTGGCATCTGTCATTTTCCTGATATCGGATCTGCCTGCGAGGCGGCGATTCAGACCATTCAATACGGTATACCGATCGCACGAATCGAGTTGCTTGACGCCGTGCAGGTTCGCGCCTGTAACGCTTATTCTAAACTGGGACTGGCCGAAATGCCGACCATGTTTGTGGAGTTCCATGGGTCGGAATCCTCTACCACAGAGCAGTCTGCGATGTTCGGTGACATTGTCTCCGACTGCGGTGGTTCTGATTTTACCTGGACGACCAAAGAAGAAGAGCGCAACAAGCTATGGCAGGCACGCCATGATGCCTATTGGGCTGCACGTGGTTTGCGACCTGCTGCCGATGCGATTGTCACCGATGCCTGTGTGCCGATATCCCGTCTTGCTGAGTGTGTCGAAGAGACCTGTCGTGATATCGCCGAGCACAATCTTGTCGCACCCATTGTCGGCCATGTCGGTGACGGTAATTTTCATACCAGTGTACTGGTCGATATGAACAACGACGCCGAACTTAGCGAGGCGAAAAAATTTGCCGAGCGACTGAGTCTTCGAGCCATCAGTATGGGGGGGACCTGCACGGGTGAGCACGGCATAGGGCAGGGTAAAAAAGCCTATCTGCGAAACGAGCTTGGCGATACTGTTGATTTTATGGCGATGATCAAAACCGCGCTTGACCCCGACAACATCATGAATCCGGGTAAGATATTTTAAGCCGCAGGCTAGGGTATCTTTATGAGTCTTTTAGAGACAAAAGACCATAAACCGGCAAAGTGTTTGTGATAGTGCACCACCAGCGTGCCAGTGGGTCATGTGCCAACGCGGTAGTCGCAAAACTGCGTAAAGTGGACGGTGGTTTGCTGCGCCTCGAAAGTAACGATACCGAGTTGCGGTGCTTCGCGTGCAGGCGCGAACGAATCCCAGTCCCAATCCGGTATTGGCGCTGGCGCCTGGTACAGCACTGAGCGCATGGTCGTAAAAGGCAGGTGGTCAATGCTGCCGCAGATTGGCCGGTGCACATGGCCGATGAACAGGTGTTTGATGTTCGCAAATGGCCTGATCAGCGCCAGCAGGTCGTCGCCGTTGTCGAGGTTTTCGGTATCCTGCATTGGCAACCCGAGATTCATTGGCGGGTGGTGCATAAAAAGATACACCGGAGTGTCCCCTGCTTGTTGTAACTGTGCATGTAGCCATTCGAGGCGCTTTCCGCAAATTTCCCCCGAATCATGACCGGTTTTCTGAGTATCGAGGCAGAGCATCAAACCGGCAGGCGTGTCGATGCCATACTGAATGAAATCGCTCATGCTGCATTCCGGTAAGGTAAAGCATGCGCGCAGCAGTTCGCGGTTGTCATGGTTTCCCGCCATTACAAAGCAGGGTGGGTGTAATTTATCCAGATGGTGTTTCAGTTGCTGGTAATCTGATTTGCTGCCGCGGTTGACCAGATCGCCGGAGATAATGCAGAAACCGGCGTCGCTGTGGTGGCGGTTTATAAATTCCACTGCCGCCGTCAGACGTGCCCGTGGATTGTGGCCGAGGACATTGTCCACGGCGCTGAAATGCAGATCCGATAACCAGATAGATTTCAACGGTTCGATGACCTCAGTTATTGCTAATCGGTGTGGTAGTGGGTGATGCTTTCCGAAGGCTATCTCGGGAAAATCCAGTAACCCCGCGAACATGCCTGTTGTATGAAACATATGTTGGCAAGCGCCAGGCTGACCACCTGACTATAGATTGACTGTTGTGTGATCCTCTGTCAAAGAATTTAACCCGTGAGTCGAGGGTTCGGGTATTCCGCGTGATCGCTGTTATTTTGCCTGGGTCGGTGACTGACATTGAGAATGCCTGCAGCATAGAAATAACTTGAGAGACGGTCCCGTGGGCTGCTCGCGAGGGGATAGGGTTGCTATGCCAGCGACGCCACAATAACCGGCCAAAGCGCTTGCGTTGTTTGTCTGCCAGCTTGATGCTTCCTGTGGCGGCTTCATCCGTTCCGGCTTCAGGTCATAGCTCACGATGGGGGACCACTTGTCGACACCGGTACTGATGAGCAAAGCTTGCCACAGTATGAGTGATTGTAAGTGGTGTAGGCCTAGCGGGGGGGCAGAGGGATGCAGCCGCAGGCCAGACGGCTGCCGCATCCGGAAACTGTTGATGCACGCGCAGTTACGATAAGAGAGACAGTAGCCCTACGGCTCAATAACATGTGTCGCTGCGGTTTGATTGGCACTAACTTGTGCGCCCAGAGCTTCTGGACGCCTTAGTGTTATGTCAGTGTGAAGGAAATCGTGCCGGGGCCATAGCCGGGGATCTCAACAGCGAAGGACGCAACCTCAACATCATCTCCTAGGCTTGCAACCAACTCGGTATTTGTGCCGGGCGGATAAACCTTCTCAAGTCGCAGATGCTCTGACGTCGCGCTCATCAGGGCTCGGGATAATATGTTGACCACCTCATAGTAGCATTCCTGCATGACTTCGGTGAGTTCCTTCGAGTCGATGGCGTCGTCGGCACCCCCTTTTGGAATCATCATCATTATCGACCCGGAGTAGGCCACCATATCAATGTTGGCAACACACGTGGCTATGGGTTTGTCCTCATCGCTGATGTAGTTGGCGATGTAGCCATCCGCGGCTTCTATATGAGTGCCTTCGCTTACTTCAACACTGTTACCAAACAGAGCATCCAATAGTTCTTTCACTGACTCTGCTGTGGGTTTTACACATAAATTTGCCATTTGCTTATCCGATTATCGCGCCGAGGACTTTCTCAAACATTTCAACAGTGAATGGTTTGGAAATGAGGAACTTTGCGCCGTTGTCGCTTGCAAGTGCGCGCATTGGTGGTGTGGCTTCTGTGGTGATAAAACCAAAAGTGACGTTGTTACCGTCTTCCCGAAGTGCCTTTAGAAGCTCTATGCCAGTCATATTTGGCATGTTCCAGTCGGCGAGGATTAGATCGGGCTGATCTTTTGCGATCTCCTCCAGGGCCAACAGACCATCGGCAGCCTGTACTACATCGTTTCCACCAAATCCTGCTTGCCGCAGTGTCTTGATGATCATTAAGCGCATTGCTGTGCTGTCGTCGACAACTAAGATCTTCATGAGTCTCCCTCTCGTGATGATGT
>CALKXD010000131.1 GCA_938003855.1 uncultured Granulosicoccaceae bacterium
CGTTATAGGGTGCGAGTACCATTGTTGTTGGCTGGAAAGTTGATGATAATCCCCTTCCGGGTCGGGCTGTGTCTACTTGGTCATCGCTAGAAATCCGGCAATTTGTATCAGCGGGTTTGCTGCCGGGTTTATCCGGCCTGCTACAGGGATCGCAGTTAATGCAAGGGTGAATTTAGCCTTGGCTTCGGCGATGCGCTTTGCTTTATTAAGCTGTCTGCGAATGGCGGGCTCGTCCATTGTTTTCTCCAGTGCATGCCGTTACTGCAAGTGCATCGAATTAATCGATCACCGTCATTCGACAGTAATATTGACCGATCACTTGAAGCCAGGTTTTACGGCCGGGATGCGCCGCTGGTTTACAGGCACGCAGAGTAAGCCTCAGCACCGGTGAGGTTTATGCCGCCCGCCTGGCGCTACTGCAGTGAAACCCGTCTGACCCACAAAAGACGGTGCGAATCAGGGTAGTGTCAGTCATCGACATAGTGTGTTGCGTGGGAGATCGCCTTGTCGCCGTGCTGTCTTGGCCCGGCCGCATTGCTATGCCTGCAGTCATTGGTGAGCGGTGCGGATATGCTATCGTATTGCGAAAACCGATCCCGCTGACGGAGGAGTCGTCGTGACTGACACTGCGCCTGTATATATTTTTGAGGCATCTGAAAAACCCTCGCTTGATTTGCACGATGTTCCTCTCATCGTTGCGACAGAACAGAGCGTTGGGGAATATGGCTGCCTTGTCGATGATCCTGAAAAATTCGATATCGAAATCGTTCGCTGGCCGGCACAGGGGTGGCGGCAGGTTGATGAAGGCACGGGGAATGAAGGCGGGTTTGTCGAGGGTATTTTCCACGCTGAGTGGAAGGGCGATATCCTCTACGGGTCAAATGAAGCCGTCAACGGCAATTACGTACTTGGATGGTCGACTGATCCCCAGTCCGCATCGGCTGAGCAATCCACAGTACCGCGCGATAAGGTTCTGCTGTGGCACATGAATTATCATCCGGATGGCGGGCAGTTATTTTACCCGCTCGATAATCAACCTTTTGTTGTACCGGTTGCCCTGCCCGGAGACGACCTGACACCGGATAAAGTAGTGGCCTTCTGGTGTGATGGTTCTAAAGGCCTCTATATTCACCCCAACATCTGGCATGAAGGGATATTCCCGGTGCAGGACAAGCAGCGGTTTCTGGATCGGCAGGGGCGTGTGCATGCCCGTGTCAGTTGTGATATCGGTCAGGAGTTTGGCGTCTACCTGTCGGTTCCATTGAAGCGCCAGGGGGAGTGAGTGTGACTGTCCAGTTGTTTCTTAATACATCCCTGTGTTTCACTAGTCTGGCCTGCCTAATTTAAAAGGCGACCCGATGAAATGAAACGATGACTTCATGTATAGTGCCTGGTGCTCAATTAGAATGCCATGTATCTCAGCGCACTGTCTATTCGACCGCAGAGCCCGATGTTGCGTCACACCTTGCCCGATCCTTCCCGGCACGTGGCGGGCCGCTTCTCAAGCGATAGGGCGACCTGTTTAGCGCTTTTGACTCTGAATGCTGAATCGTTATGAATAATGCAGGCTGGTAGTGCCGCAACTTTATCATTCTAAATTAGTGCCTGCCGGCGTTTGCCGGTCTGGAAGAAAACACAATCGTCTTTTCTTTAAGGTATGGACGGCAATTAAATAAATGCGACTCTAAAAAATTTACTGGAGCAATACCCTGATTCAGACCTGCGGGCACTGGTGCTGTCGTTGTATGGTAGCGATAAACAGATAGACAAACGCATTGAAGCCGCATTGCTGGCTAGTGATGGCGCTGCGCTTTTCAAGCACCTGAAAAAACAAGTGCAGTCGCTCAAGCGTGGTAGTCGATTTATCTCCTATGGGGAGAGCTTCAGCTTTAGTCGCACGATTGATCAGCTCACGGCACAGTTAAAAAGCTGTTGCCGGATGATCCCAAGGGCGCGTTCCAGCTTGGAGACCTGTTTATGGCTACTTCGAGGAAGGTGTTTAATCGCTGTGACGATTCCGGAGGCAGCATCGGGGAGTCGTATCAGAGTGCGCTGCAACTATGGCTGGAGGCGGCTGCCGCATGGCAGGCCGGTGATCAACCGTGCAAGCTGGATTGGTCGGCAGAAGTGCTGAAGCGCTAATACGATAACGATTACGCTGTCTGGGACTATCTTATTTCCGGTAGTCTGGCGGTTCTGGGAGAGCCGGCATTGCGGGAGCTGGCCGCTTTATTTGAAGCAGATTGCAAACGGTTGGGCCTGACCCGGGAGGACGGCGTTTATAATGCCGATCTGGCGAAGGCCGAGTTAGGATTGAGATCAGTGGCGCAAGCACTGGGTGATGTTGCTCTGTTTGAGCACTCATACCTGCTTAACACACCCGAACCCAACGAGTTGCAAAAAATAAACAGTGCTGAATTCTGTCTTGCGCAGGAAGATGCGGAATCGGCCCTGAGATGGCTGGCTGGACCCTGGCAAGCCAGATTTGCCAGAAAACAACAGGCATTGATTGACAAGGCTTATGTCATGTTGGGTCGCAGCGACGATCTACTGGCTTTGCGGCAGCAGGCCTACGCAGCAGATCCGGGCTTCGAGCATTTGCAAGCCTTGCTGGAAATAGCGCCCGAGGTGCAACGGAAGTCGATTCTGGCTGAAGCCGTCAGCCGTGCTGATTCCTCCGCGAATATTGCTGTCGCGGTAGATACAATGATAAAGCTACAGAATCCCGATGCAGCCTCGGCTTATGTACTGCAGCACCCGGAACGCCTCGAGGAGGTTGGCTACTACCAATTGGCCGACTGGGCTGTGGTGTTTGTGGAATATGGAATGTACCTTGCCGCCGTGCTGATTTACCGACGGTTGTTGCTCGATATTCTACAGGAGGGCTGCACGAGAGCGTATCGGCACGCGGCAAAGTACTATCGTGCGCTGCAGAGCCTGGATAGCAATCTATCAGGCTATGAATCGCTGACAGACAAAGTAGAGTTTGACCGCGTGTTACAGGATCAGCATGGACGGAAACGTTCGTTCTGGTCTTTGGTGTCCTGAGTATTGAGCCATATAGGGCAAGTGAATTGACAGATCACACTGATATATGTCGGTTGAAAAAAGTATAAGCGTGTCTCTACCGGTGAGCGTTAACAGTGGCTACCCCAGTCCTTTCATGAACCGCAGTTCAAAAAACCTCTCGAACCTGCGGCGATCTTCCGTGCTGACATTGATGTATTCAAGTTTGTGGGATCACCACCAGCACGAGTTTTCTTTCACGTTCTTCGCCCGGGGTAATTCGTCATCTGCCGGACCGCAATGAGCAGGTCACTGTCAGCCCGTCGATTTCATAGGGCGTATCGCCCATCGCGCTCGGTAGAAGTCTAAAGAAGTCTGCATGGGTATAACCCATTTCCTTTTCTATTTTCATATCGGTGCTCTTGTTTGGTAACGTCACTGATCTAGCCGGTAGCCACTGGCAGTGTGTTCTAGGTCTAATGCCAGAGTGGGGTCTGTCGTCGGACTGTTGCTGTCGTCATTGTTACAGAGCTTCCGGCATCTGCAGCCCTGCCTGCGCTGCAAGGTCAGTCAGTGCGGTTACTATCTCAGGGCGTAGTGCCAGGCCGTTATGCATTTGGTCGGCTTTCAGTGTCAGGCCTCGCTGGCCCGGCACCCGTACCGGTTTTTCGGGGTTGGCCGGTGTGTTATTTATCGATTGTTCTACTAGATAATCCATTTGCCGATGAAAATCACCGGCGTCACCAAACGCACTGATGTCTGTTGCCTGCACGCATACGCTGGCGCCCCAGGTGGTTACCGGGTCTGCCCGGCCGTGGCCGCCAAGGCCGCATGCCAGCGCTTCTACAAACAGCGCCAGTCCAAAGCCTTTGTGGCCGGCGTCATTGCCACCGAGCGGCAGTAAGCTGCCCGGTGGTTTGGCGAAGATAACCGAAGGGTCGTTGGTTGGCAGTCCATTGTTATCGAGCCACCAGTGGTGCTCACCTTTCTGTCCGGCTTCGTGCAAGCGGGCACTCATGCCATTGGTGGTGGTAGAGGCCGAGATATCGACCATGATCGGGTCGCCCGATGTTGGAATGCCCCAGGCCATCGGGTTGGGGGTGAACAAGGGTTCGCTGCCACCAAAAGGTGCGACGCTTGCCACCGAGGGATCGCTGCAGACGATCTGCAACAGGTAGCCGTCCCGTGCGGGTGCTTCAAGGTAGGCGGCAAGTGCACCGATGTGTGAACTCTGGCGAATCGCCACTGTGCCGGTGCCACATTGTCTGGCCATGTCTATCGCCCGGCTAACTGCACGTTGTGTGAGGTGTGGCCCCGGAAGATATCTGCCGTCCCAGGTCTCGATCGCGGCGCGTCGCTGTAGTACCGTGATTTCGCCAGTGCCGATCATCGCACCATTCTGCAGTGCCTGCAGGTAGGGTTTAAGCAACTGCAGGCCATGAGTGTCGTGGCCCAGGAGATCTCCTTCGATGAGAATGTTGGCGACGTCGGTGGCGGCATTGCGGGTCATGCCGCAATGGCAACACAGTGCGATGGCGAATTCGACCAGCGAGTTGTAGTGGTAGCGGCTTTTCATAGGGGCTGATTGCACAATGTAGAGTAGTGATATTTTTCATTGTAGCAAACCACCATATCAGATGATCGCGTCGGCCAGTGCTTGTTATACTGCTGCTACAGGCGAACAGTAACGGCGTTTGGGCATCATCATTACTGTGACTCTTTGCACGGCAATTCGCGCGGCGACAGCAGACCAAAGGCAATCCAGGGAGGTCACCATTTTTTCTAATAGGCTCATTCGAAACTCGCTGATTCTTTTGCTGGTGCTGTTGGTTCCGGTGATACCGTTTGCGCTGTTCGGAGCGCAGTCGGAAGCTTGGTTTCAGGCCAATGTCATTGACCGTGCCGAGTTCGAGAGTGTCGCTGCCATGTTTGCCATTGCCGGGGCGTTGGCGGCGGATATATTACTGCCGGTGCCGTCAAGTGCGGTAATGACATTCTCCGGCTCTGTGTTTGGCGTTCTGAAGGCGGCGGTCATCAACTGGCTGGGTTTGTCGTGTGGTAGTGCGATTGGCTATGGTCTGGGCTACTGGTTCGGCAAACCATTACTGACACGACTGGCCAAACAAGAAGATACGGCCGCCACGGCTGGCTGGATGAGCCGGTTTGGTCCGTGGATGCTGGCTGCACTCAGGGGCCTGCCGGTGCTGGCTGAAGCCTCCTTGATGATTGCCGGCGTGTACCGGATGTCACAGCGATTGTTCTGGCCGCCGGTACTGATAGCAAACGCGGTTCTGGCGGTGATTTTTGCCTATCTGGGCCATGCAGCAAAGGGCGAGGGCTGGCTGGGTATGGCGTTGATTCTGTCTATTATTCTGCCGTTAGTGCTGTTGCTGTTGTGGCTGACAGTAATGAGGAAGCGGGGTCTATAAGTTAACGCGTACGGTATTTAGCCGCCGTTTTGTAATTCAACTTGCCCGGCGCGGTGGCGACTTAACTCAACGGCAAATCATCATCCAGCTGGGTCTGGTAGCTCCAGCCGATGAAGCACAGACCGGCGATGCACATTGCTGACATCAGCCAGTAGCCATTGGCACCAGCCTTCGAATACACCACGCCGGACACCAGCAACGCAACCGCCAGTATGCCGGTGGTCAGTGTAGCGGACAGTGCCTGTGCACGCGCAGCGATTGAGTCATCGACGCGTCTGGAAATAAAATTAACGGTGGCCAGGAACAACAGCCCGAAGCTCATCGCATGCAGGGATTGCAGCACGAACAACATGACTATACCGGGCTCAATGGTCGATAGACTCCAGCGCACAATACCCAGTGAGCCTGCAATGAACATGCAGTGGCGTGCAGAAAATTTACGCGCGACGCCGCGGAAGGTCCACATCAGTATGATTTCTGCAATGACGGCGACACTCCAGAGTAGTGAGGTCATGGCGGGGCTGATGCCGTCCTCGATCCAAAGCAACATGCCAAAAGTATAGAAGTAGGCATGCGATGCCCCGATTAATGCACTGCCGCCTATCACCAGTAAAAAGCCCGGATGTTTCAGCGGTCCGTCTACGGTTGGCTGAGTTAACCCGGTTGCGGTGTTACCGGTTGAGGTAGTCAGGTTGGTGGCTGGCACGGTCAGCCTCTCTTCGGTGCTGCGTGGGACAAATTCCGCCGGTGCACGAAACCTTGGCAGGATGCTGGCTGACACTGCTCTGATCAGTGAGCCTGCTATTAATACAGGGACAAACCACTCGAAACCGGCAACTTCGAATACACGCCCTGCAAGCAACAGCGCCAGTACAAACCCGACTGACCCGATAGCACGAATCTGTGAATAATCAGTGCCGCGACGGCGTGTGAGGCTTAGCGTTGCGGCATCGGCGATCGGCACCTTTGCGGCGATCAGCAGTCCGGTGAGCGTCCAGATGACAATGATATCGACGATGTTCTGCCGGTACAGCAGCCAGCAGAACAGCAACAGGACCAGCCAGTCTGCTGCGATGATAGCGCCCCGCCAGTCACTTAATCGATCTGCCAGAGTACCCAGATAGATCGTTGTAACTACCATCGCAAACAGCGGTAACGACAGTGCCAAACCGGTCAGTGCGGGGCTGACCTCAAGCGTGTCCATCCACGGTGCAAAGAACGGCCCGGTCAGACCTACCGCGCCGAACGACAATGCGTAGTACAAGGAGAGTCGGCGCTCTATAGTCCAGAGCGGCGCGTGCTCATCATTTACTGCGGGTTTATTATTCAAGTGATCCGGGTTTCAGGGTGGCGACAATGGCGGGTCGTTGTGAATTGCCACGGTAAAGTCAGGCTCGGGCAGAAGTTTTAATGGGAAGCGAATTGTGCCCGACCCTGATTGCGGAATCTACCGGCCCGTAAGATCACGCAGGGGGGTGATATGCCAGTGCCTTATACGCCAGTGCCTGATATGGCCGCACAGCAATGTGCCGTGGTTTGAGCAGGCCAAATTGTTGAGGCGGGTTCTGCCCTGTCAGGTCCGCAGCGGCGGTACGCTTCGCTGTTTGTTGGCAGTGCCTGGCGGATGTTGTCCGTCGTATCGCACTGTGCCG
Source organism: uncultured Granulosicoccaceae bacterium (assembly GCA_938003855.1). GTDB lineage: Bacteria > Pseudomonadota > Gammaproteobacteria > Granulosicoccales > Granulosicoccaceae. Next base: position 7,088 of record CALKXD010000131.1, read on the forward strand.
GTATGGTATGATCCGGCACTACCGGGCGGTCATTCGCAGCTCGCTTTAACCATCCGGTTCGCCGGCTGTATGTACTTTTAATCTCTGATCGGAAATCAACAATGAAGCTAGCGACACTGGCCAATGACAGCCGCGATGGCGTGCTTGTGGTTGTTTCAAAAGACCTGACTCAATGTTCAGCGGTGGGTCATATCGCACCAACCATGCAAGCGGCGCTGGATAACTGGGCTGTCTGCGGGCCGCGTCTGGGGCGAGTGGCAGAATCACTGGAGCGGGGCTATCAGCCGGTACAGCGTTTCCATGAGCGGGATGCGATGTCACCATTGCCTCGCGCTTTCCAGTGGGCTGACGGTTCGGCCTATGTAAACCACGTAGAGCTGGTCAGAAAAGCACGTGGTGTGGAGATGCCCGAGAGCTTTTGGACCGTGCCACTGATGTATCAGGGGGGCTCGGATTCTTTTCTGGCTCCGCGTGCACCGATTATCGTTGAGGATGAAGCGTATGGCATTGATATGGAGGGTGAGATCGCGGTGGTCGTGGACGATGTGCCGATGGGTGCCAGCCGTGAAGAAGCACTTCAGGCGGTCCGCCTTATAATGCTGGTCAATGATGTCTCTTTGCGAAACCTGATACCTGCCGAGCTTGGCAAAGGGTTCGGCTTTTTTCAATCAAAACCATCGTCGGCTTTTTCGCCGGTGGCCGTAACCCCCGATGAACTAGGCGATGCCTGGCAGGACGGTAAGGTACATCTGCCGTTGTCTGTCGATTATAACGGTGAGCCCTTCGGGCGTGCCGATGCCGGTATCGATATGACCTTTGACTTCGGCACGCTTGTCGCCCATGCAGCAAAAACACGTCGCTTATGTGCCGGTACTATTATCGGTTCGGGTACGGTATCTAACAAAATGGACGATGGGCCGGGCAAATCCATTAGTGAGGGCGGCGTTGGTTATTCGTGTATTGCGGAAATTCGAGTGATCGAGACTATAAATAAGCGCGTGCCATCAACCGACTTTATGACCTATGGCAGTAAGGTGCGGATTGAAATGCTGGATGCGCACGGAAAATCAATCTTCGGGGCTATAGAGCAGACCGTTCAGGCACCCTAAGAAAAAGGTTGTTTTAATGTGGCGTGTGGGGCCGGGTGGAATTGCATTGGCGTGGTATCGCAGGGTAGAGTCATTGTCAATGGACTGATTTACCGTATTGCTTCAGTGATAGTTCAGGGGGTTGCACAGTGTCACGAATAACCCGGCTGATGTGGGTCCGGTTCCGGGAAACGTCGGTAGCCTGTGGTAGAACACATTGTGAGACTGTGGCATAGCAAGCGCGTTAAATCAGTGGCTCAGAGTTTTCTGATGGGCAATGCGCCACCAGTCTAGACATCAATCTACCATGAAGCATCACACAGTCTTATGGCTGCTGTACGCTCAATTTGGTCTGCGCACCTTCGACTGGCTATACGCTCTTGAGATGATTGGGTAGGGTGTGGTGGTATCTCGTGCCTCTATAATAGGCGCTGTGCTGTTGTGTGTGGATAACTTGTTTATCCTGGAATGCTCCCAAGTCATGGTCTTAATTTAGGACGAAAAGTCAATTTATCGCAGCGATTGGTCCCACCCGATTCCTGCGCTCGGTTGGTCATCCGGTGAAAGCCAGGCAGGCTATAGCCGGTTGGTCAGGGTTACGGCTGCATGGCGCAGTAACTTGTGACGGTTGAGGCTCTGGCGGCTGTGTTCAGGTCTCAGTGAGTTATCCCTTTGTTGATCAAGCAGCAATATCATGTGTCCCGTCTGTATAATTGCGTAGTTGACACGACTACATGGCTGTCTGACTTCCTCTGTAGTGCTTGGCGCTTAATTAGGGTGCCTATAGCTCAGCACACTGTCAATTCGACCTCAGCGACTACTAACGCGTCACATCTCGCTTGATCCCTCTCGACACGTGGCGTGCCGCTTCCCCGTTGATAGGGCGGCCTTTTAGCGCTATTGGCCCTGTGAATGCCGAATCTTTATGAATAATGCAGGCTGGACGGTGCCGTTGCCTAAGATTAATAGCTGACAGCCAGTATCGAAGTAAATTCGTATATTTTCTTTAATTTAGCAGTAAGGTTGCGGCTAAGTTGGTCGTAAATGCTACACAGCGGGAAGGTTTAGGTGAAGGATTGAATCTTCTGCCTGTATTTTCGTGGAAAATCCGTTTAAGTAGAGGCGCACGGTAGAGGGTGTTGTTTGTTTGGCGGGGCTCTGGTCTAGAATTAGCTAAAATAAAATATGCGCCACAGCAAAGCCACAGAGAATAACGGATATAGTGCTCAGGGTCGCCTAATAAATATGTGAATTAAGTCTCCGCGTTTCAGGGGGCTTTCTGAATACTATGTTTGAGTTGAGTGAATTATAGATTTGTTGGTAGTTAAGGATGTAATATGGTGGTTACACTTATATACTGTTTATAATTAGCGCATTAACTTCGTTGTTAATAACTGTAGGATTCAAATATAGATTGGCAATTGTTACCTTTTTCTTTACCTTTACCTATATT
>CALKXD010000132.1 GCA_938003855.1 uncultured Granulosicoccaceae bacterium
ATGACATTAAAATTAATAACGTCATGACGTATAAATGACGGGGGGAGCTTCGAAACAGAGGCGACAAAGTCGCAGCGATACTCACTCAGTTTCACTATACGTGCGAACGATTCAGCTGCTGTCGAGCAACGACAACAGCCGGATCCATTACGGATTAAAAGTCGGCGTCACATGCATAAACTTTTGTACAATTCGATAGCGGTTTCACTGCGTGTTCCAGGCATGCACGCGCTGAAGAATCGTTTGCTGCAAAACCTGGCTATCCCCGGCTGGATCCGCGCGCTGCTGGCCCGCGACACCGTCATCGCGCTGGTATTCTTTACTTTGAGCGCGGCTTCACTGGCGTTCCTGTACACAGCGGCAAACAACGCACTGCTGCCCTCCGGCAGTCACGACTTCATGTGGACTCCTGCCAAAACACTGGTTGCGGGAGACAACCCTTACGCGGAATTTATCGCCTGGAAGGAAGCCGGTAACAAACACACACCACCGCACTTTCTCAATCAATCCCCCAGCTACCCGGCTTCAGTCATTATGCTGTTCACCCCGCTGGCAGCGCTTGACTGGCCTACGGCAAAGCTGTTCTGGCTTACGGCCAATATGATTTTCCTGGCGCTGCTTCTATCCGGTCTGCAGAAGTCATTTCCCATCACCAAACCAGCAGTGCTCGCGTTTGTTGCACTGGTATTCCTCTGCTCTACCCCGTTACGCGCCAGCCTCGGTGCCGGCCAGCACAATTTTTTAAGTCTCGCGGCTTTCTTCTGGGCCTACTATTTCTCTAACAAAGAGGACGGAGCAAACCCGACGCTCGCTGGTCTTTTACTGTCAATTGCCTGGGTGAAATACTCACTGACATTCCCGTTAACGCTGCTGTTCATCGCTCGCGGCAACTGGAAGCCTGTGGTTATTGCCGCAATCGTGCACTCATTGCTGACTGCGGCCGCAGCCTTCCAGATGGGATTGTGGCCGCACGAGTTCTTTTTCAGTTCAGTTGAGGTTGTGCTGATGGGTGACGGCGTCGGCTTTCTGAATCTGGTTGCACTCTCGATGAATCTGCAATTGCCGCTTAGCACCGCTCTGTTTGCTATCTCAATTGCCAGCGCGTATGCGCTGTGGCTGCTGCCCCGACACAAAGCCTCCGACGACTTACTGCTGCTGACATTTCTCGGTCTTTTTTCCTGCGCTGTTTTTTACCACCACGGTTACGACTTTATTGTTCTAATCCTGTGTGTCTGGGCGATGGCGCGCGGCAGCATCCGCGGCAAGGCCAGCATACTGTGCGGCACTCTGGTGGCACTCGCCTGGTGCGGTCAATGGATGGCCAATGAAATCTCGCCTTTCCTGGGCGCACATGGCTACCACGCCGTGCAGTTTATAGACTATCTGTTAATCGCATCCTTCTACGGCAGTCTTATTGTGCTTTGGAACCAGCAGCGCAACCGGCAGAACCAGCATTCCAAATCGCTAATCGCCGTACAGATCTAAACAATACCCTGACTTTCTGTAACAATGTGTCTTTCGCTTTCCAAATGACACAGGCCAGAAAATGCTTCTTAACCGTTTAGTCTGCAACACAGAGTTCCCACCGGTTACCGAGGCTGCCAGTTGGGTTAAGGATCGGGCTTTCCCTGCAGACCTGCCTTTGATCGATGTGTCACAGGCCGTGCCCGGCTATCCGACGTCAGGCCCGATCCTGACCCACATGACGGAGGTGCTACAGCAAGCTCCGACCAGTAAATACGGCCACGTACTGGGCTTACCGGAATTACGAGAGACCTACGCGCAGCACTTAAACGCTCACTATACCGAATCAAACTCCGCTTCGATAAGCGCAGACAATGTGGCAATCACTGCTGGTTGCAACCAGGCATTTTACGTAGCCGTGGCCGCACTTTGTGCCCCTGGAGACCAGGTTATCCTACCGACCCCCTGGTACTTCAACCACAAAATGTCTCTGGATATGCAGGGCATTGAAACCATTGCCCTGCCCTGCGATGCAGAACAGCAGATGATTCCGGATGCTGAAATCGCCAACTCGCTGATCACTGCAAAGACGCGCGCTATTGTTCTGGTGTCACCAAACAATCCGACCGGCCAGATCTACCCGCCGGAGACCATCAATGCATTTTATGCGCTGGCAAAAAAAACCGGCATCGCGCTAATTATTGACGAAACCTATGCCGATTTTCGTCAGCAGCCACAGCAAGCGCCACACCGGGTTTTTACTGACGCCGACTGGGCTGATCATGCCATTCACCTCTATAGCTTTTCCAAAGCCTACGCCCTTGCCGGATATCGGGTGGGCGCATTAGTCGGCTCCCGACAACTCCATCACGAAGTCACCAAGGTACTTGATTGTGTCTCGATTTGTGCCCCGCAGATTTCGCAGCATGCAGCGTTGTACGGTCTGCAACACGAGGCAGCCTGGAAGGAACAAAAGCGCACCCTGATGTACGCCCGCGCCGCTGCGTTCAGAGAGGCGATTGAGCATTGCTCAAAAAACTACCAGATTACCGCCATGGGGGCTTACTTTGCCTACCTGCAACACCCATTCGAAAACAGCGATTCCACAACAATAGCCCGCTCTCTGGCGGATACCGCTAATATTCTCACTCTGCCAGGACAGATGTTCGGTGAAAATCAGCAACGCTATCTGCGCATTGCGTTCGCCAATGTAGATCAGAATCTGATGCCTGAGATCGCTGCTCGACTAGGTCGGCATACTCCCGCATAGTTCCCACTGACGTCACTCTTAACAGCAAAGTTCACAATTATTCATATTAAATCAAAAAGATAGACATCCCATCCCGATATACTGCGGATTCTCCGGTGACACATGGCAACACTGGGCAACTTCAGTAAAGGTCCGACGTACCGACCTTCAATCAAAATTAGAATGGGAAGACATTATGCTTGGAACAATCATTTCAGCGGTAATCGGCGGCGGCGGCGGTTTTGGCGGCGGAGCGCTTCTAAATAGCCTGATGGGTGCTGGTGGCAGCCCCATTATCGGGCTGATATCAGGCCTCGTCGGCGGTGGCGCCATCGGCAACCTGATGGGTCGCGGCGGCGACGCGGGAGCCGCTGGCGAAGCTGCTGCCAGTGGCGCTATCAATCCTAAGCAAATCATTGGCGGTCTGCTGGGCGGCGCCGGTGCCGGTGCGATTGGCCAGGGAGTTCTCGGTTCACTGCTGGGCGCTTAATCTCAGCACGCTGGTATCGAAAAAGCACAGCTACGGCTGTGCTTTTTTATGTCGGGCAATAAAACGTTTAGTTCAGGCGTGCGGATACAACCGCTGCGGCGGCACATGCAACACAAATTCATCGCCCACCTTTATCATTCCTTCACGCTCTACCCAGGCTGTGACACCACGCAGTCCCGTCGCACATTTAATAAAATACTTACCCTGCCCGGGATAATGCTGGTCAATGCGTTCAGCCGGGTATTTGCACGGTGCATTTTCCATATCGACCACCAGCGACAGACCACTTGAGAAAATCATCCGGGACGATGGCGGCAACAAAGTCAGGTCGGGTACGCCCTCTATAACCAGATTAGCGCCCAGCCACTCGGGTTGTATTTTCACGACTTCCATCGCCTCGGCAATTTTAGCCAGCTCTTCAACGGAAACAATTGATATTTGTCGGGTGTTTCGAATCTCGGTTCCAACCGGGTATTGCTGCTTGACCCGCACGCAGGACTCGCGCGTTAACGCCGCGTGGGAATCCCCTTCGATGCCTTCAAAAGACACTGCTGCAGAAAGTACTTTCATGGAATCGATGTTGTAGTGCGATTCCCGATGAACCAAAAGTGATTCCAGCTTACCGCCAAGAGCGGTCTTGATCAGAATGGGCATGAACTTAAGTCAGTTTAAATTTAAGAATAACTCCGCCAGGCAAAAAGCGGCTACCACTATGGACTGACCACCGGTGTCTGAAACGAAATCTTAACCTCCGGGGCAACGAATTCATCCTGCCCACCGACGCCGACGTTAAACTGTGTTCGATCAATTAACAAGTTACCACTGGCGACATTGTCGGCAACCACAAGATTAAAGACCACCTCTCTGCTGATATCCCGAATAGTCAAATCCCCGGTTACCTGAAAAGTCGAGTCGTCTATCGATTCTATTATCCGCGACTGAAATACAGCTTCAGGGAATTCTGTCGAGGCGAACCAGTCAGCGGTCACCACAGTGGCATCGATCTGCCCATCTCCGGTGCTGACGCTGCCGGTCAACACTGACGCAGTGAGTGACGATGCGCCGGGACTGGCGGTATCAATTCGAAATGTTATAGCGGCGTCAGCAAACACACCGGTCAGTGGATCACCGAGTTGCGAAGCTTCAAATGTGACGCGGCTGCGACCGGCCGTATCACCAACCGCTGCGGGTTCTACAATCGACTGTTGTTGTGACTGCTCTGCCAGATATAGTCCGCCAGCAACCGCAATGATGACGCCAAACAGTAAGCCATGATTAAGATCATTGCGCGATTTGTGCTCGGCAGAGATCACCATGCGGGCCATCAGATTATCTTTCAAAACAAACTGATGCCTAAGTGCCGCAGCGACATGCAGGATCACCAGCACCAGCAGGCCGTTTGCCAGCCAATGGTGGGACATCACCAGCCGCTCAGCCCACAGTTGCTTGTCAGTCAGTGTAGTCAGGTAGGGCAAGTGCGGCCAGCTGATCGCACCAAACAGCTCCGTCTTTAAGTTCAGCGGCGACGCAGACACCATCATCCAGCCACTCAACGGGATAGCCAGCATCAGTAGATACAACGCGACATGTGCGCCGGCCGATGCCAGTTTTTCCCACCCTTTCATAGCAGCAGGCAGCTTCGGTGGTCGATGTGTGACGCGCCACACAACGCGCGCAACCACCAGTAGCAACACCATAATGCCGAACGACTTATGCCACTGGATAAGCGTAAAGCGAAGCGGGTCATCGTCACTCAGGGAGTTCATCACCTTGGCAACAACAACCAGTCCTGCCAGCAAAACCGCGATCAGCCAGTGCAGGCTGATCGCGACGGAACTGTAGCGTTTAGCCACGTGTTACTCGCCCTTTAGCAACTCTGCCTGAATTTCAATTTTAACATCATCACTGACATTCGGCGCGTAGGCACCAAGCCCCCACTGCGAGCGCATTAAACCACCCACCGCAGAAATACCAACCACGGGTTTTTTCGCCATCGGATGCATCATCGCGTTATTCACCGTGACCTTTAACGTCACAGGGTTGGTCTGCCCCTTGATGGTGAGATCGCCGGTCAAATCGTAAGTGCCATCGGCGTTTGCAGCCAACGCAGTGCTGTTGAAATTAATGGTTGGATTATTCGCTGCATCAAACCACTTGTCGCCGGTCAGGTGCTGATGGAAAATTTCCGATCCGGTCTGCACCGAGTCAGTCATTATTTCGACCGCCACGGAGGTCTTAGTGGGATCTGCTGCATCGAGGTCCATCGACATTTTAAATTCGTCAAAGCCGAGCGTGGGATTCGACAGTCCCAGGTGGTTGTATTGCAGACGCACGTAGGCGTGTGTGGTATCGACGTAATAAGTACCTGAAGGCACTGCAGAAAGGTCAGCAGAAGCCGTCCCGGTAAACAGTGCAGCTGCTAGTACCACTGCAAATTTATTCATATTGGTGTCCTCTAACTATTGGGTAAATTAAGCCTGTGTCGCGAGATCAATACGCGATAACCGCAACAGGCCTTTCAGACAACAAGGACTGCCAACGGTTCACAACCGTCAGCATAGCCGAATTACCGATCAAAGCGTGTCCCGATTTTGCAACTACGGTAGATCGTCTGTATTGCGGATGCGACCCGCCGACCAAGGACAGGTTACACCAGATCTGGATTCAAGCAATATCTCCGTGGGATCAGTATCGTCAATGAAACCAATCCACACCACCAGGCTGATGCCGCCATACCAATGGCCACGACCCGCCATGGCTCACCGGACAGCAGGCACCAAATCGCATGACGCCATGCCTGTTATAGAAACAGCGTAACAATCGTTGGCCAGATAAGCAGCACGCTTAGCGCAAGTAATTGCAGCCCGATAAATGGCAGAAAACCTTTGAAGATATCGGTCAGCGAAATGTGCGGCGGCGCCACCGACTTCAGGTAGAACGCAGCCCCACCGAAGGGTGGCGATAAAAAACTCACCTGCATATTCATACAAAACAGAACCCCGAACCAGATCGCCACCTGATTTGGCTCAAGCTGACCGATAAAACCGATCTCCTCGATAGGCATCGCTCGAACGATAGGCAAAAACACCGGAATAATCAGCAAAACGATACCGACCCAATCCATAAATGCCCCCATAAACAACAGGATCAACATCATCGTCAGCAGAACCAGGAAGGTTGGCATTTCAGCGCCCACAATCAGCTCGGCAATATAGGATGGTCCACCTGAAAGCGTATAGGCACCAGACAAGGCAGCCGCACCGACAGTCACCCAGATTATGGTTCCGGTAGAGCGCAATGTTCGCATCAGGCTGTCCCAGACCAGCCCAACCGACGCTTCACCACGCAGTAGTGCAATAACAAATACCGCCAATGCCCCCATGCCAGCGGCCTCTGTGATGCCGGTCACCCCACCGTAGATTGACCCAAGCACAATTCCGATAATAGTCAGTGGCGGAACCAGCCCTTTACCATGCTGCCATCCTCTGAATGAACGCTCGCGACCAAACACAAAAAAGATACACGCCAGACCAGCTACGATCACCGCACCGATGTATGGCAGGTGGTAGCTCATACCAAGCCACAGCGGGCCATTGTCTTGCGAGAGATTCTCGTTGATACCGAAAAGCGTATAGACTGCGGCACGCAAAAACAGTGCGGCGGCAATACCAGTCACCAGAATCGACAGGAAACCCAGAAACATATTTCGCTTTTCCGGCCCTTCCGGATCGTCTGAGGCAGTCTCCGGCAGTGGTGCCAGCGTCGGATTCATTTGGGTACGAATAATAATATAGATAATAATAAAGCTGGCTAGCATGAACCCGGGAACAAACGCACCGGTAAACAGCGCCTTAATCGAGGTTTCAGTGATGAGACCATAGATAATCAAGACAATGGATGGCGGGATCATGGTGCCGAGCGACCCTGACGCGCAAATAGTACCAATGGCCAGATTCTGGTTATAACCCAGACGCAGCATTTGCGGCAGCGCAATCAAGCCAAGCAAGACAATTTCACCACCAATGATCCCCGACATCGCGGCGAGCAGTACTGCCATCAGTGAGGTCACAATGGCGATCCCGCCGCGAACCCGACTGAGCCAGAAATTGAGTGAGTCATACATTGCTTTGGCCACACCGGAGCGCTCAAGCAATGCTGCCATAAAGATAAATAACGGCACCGATATCAGTACGTATTCGGTCAGCAGATCAAATATTTTTTGCGTCAGGATATACAGTGGCCCGGTCCCCGGCCTGCTGGTCAGCAAGCCCTCACCGAAGCTCATCGGATCTGAGAGCAGAGTCGGCTCGAACTTCATCACCATTACCAGCAGCGCCAGGACAGCAGAAGCCATACCCAGAGGCATACCAATGGCTAGCGAAAATAACAGCCCCAGAACCAGGACAATTGAAATAGTGCCGACATCCATCAGTTTCCACCCACGCTACGTTTTATCGCTTCAAGCTCTTCCTGATCGAGTTCATCGATTTTAGAGTGCTCACCAGGCGCGATGTTCCAGTCAGAAATCAGATTGATCAGTGCCTGTATGGCGATAAGCGCCACCATCACTAGTATCATTGGCTGCACGGTTGCCGGTATCGGCGGATCGAACGCTGTGCCGAACATTTCCCACTTGTAAAATTTGGTGACAAAAACCTGCTTGTAACTACCGAAGATAAGAAAAAAAGCAAACACCCAGATCAATGCCACTGCGATCATGTCGAAAAGATGCTGCATCCAGCGCGGGACCACATCATAGAGTAAAAAAATACGTATATGACAGCGCTGCTGCATGGCATAAAAACCAGACAGCAAAAACACATACCCGGCCAGCCACAGCGTAAGCTCATTGGCCCAGAGAGTGGGCGCTTCGAAGACATAGCGCAGAAAAACCTCGTACAGCATGATGGCCGTCATGGTGATGATCAAAACCATAGTCACACGACCCACAAACAATGCGACGCGGTCAATACTGCGCCAGTGCGGATATTCCATCGAGGCACAACGCACCGTGCGCACACCAAAGACAAACAGGATAGGCAGGAGAATAAGTGCCGCCCAGTCAAGCGGATCGGCAAAGCCACCGAATAACCCGGCCATATCAGGCGTCACATCTTTGCGCAGATGCAAGGCGCTCATCTGGCTGAACAAACTTTCACTTTCAGGGGGCAGGAAATCCAGAATATACGCAGGCGTGTGCCAGGTTGCCCAACCTGAGCAAATAACGAAGGCAAACGGGATTAGCCATTCAATAAGGCTACCGGATTCATCTTTCATTCTTACTTCCTGATCGCTGGTTCTGATTCTGCCCTCTCGACCGACCGGAGTCGGATGGCTTGTCGGGGCACATCAAACGTGTGCGAAGTTACGGATAGACTGTTTAGAGAGCTGTGCAGATCGATTCCAATGAACTCTTATACCTACAACCAAAGGCTTGGCGGCGCTACTCCGGACTCAACCCTGTCGCGCCAGCGAGTAACAAATTCCACGCGCTGAGCGATGCATCTATCCGGTGGGGGTTCACGAGGCCAGGGTGACAGTCAGGTATCGCGGCGGCAGCTATTCGGTTGTTAAAACCGGCAAACCGCACAGCTGGTAAAGCAAACAGCAGAACCAAACGGCTCTGCTGTTTGTAGGACTCACGGTTTTCGTAACCGCTTATTTCATAGCACCCAGATCTTTCAGGAAAGCGATGTGGCTTTCCAGCAGCGCTTTGGCTTCCGGTGTTGTAGCAAACTCTACCCAGCCGGCCTGAACCGCATCACGGTACTTGCCAAGCTCTTCAGGAGACCACTCATACAGATTGACGCCTTTAGCGCGGAGGTCTTTTGCAGTTTGCGCATTTTTCACTTCGTTAGCTGTGGCATTTTTCAGTGCAAGTGCCTGCATACCAACTTTTAGAATAGCCTGATGGCTGGCTGGCATTCCGTCCCAGATGTCCTTGCGGCAAGCCAGGTGATCCGCAGGCATAGAGTGGAAGCCCGGGAAGTTGGTGTGCTCGGCGATGTCGTACAGACCCAGGCCGACATTGTTGGTCAGGTTGGCCGCGTCAGCACCATCGATAATGCCGGACTCAAGTGCCGTAAAGATCTCATTGAAGTCCATCACGATTGGCGAGGCACCCATGTTTTTGAACACCATGGTTGCCATGCCTGGAGGAGAACGGAACTTCCAGTTTTTGAAATCTTCAACATTGCGAATAGGCTTGGTTGATGACAGTGATTCAGGACCGGGAATCCACCAGCCGACAAACTCCATGCCGTGATCGTTATAGAGCGCGTTCAGCTGTGTGTAGCCGTCGCCGTGCAGCAGCCACGCCATTTGCTGATAGGGGTTTTGATAGCCCCCCATCAAGTCACCGGTGAACTGGAAAGCCGGGTTCTTACCGGTCTGATAAGCACCACCAGTCATATCACAGTCAAGAATTCCGGTTGCCGCTGCATCGAAGGTTTCAGCCGACTTAACAACCGCTGACGCGTAAAACATTTCTACTTCAATACCGCCATCCGACATAGTAGTAATGTCTTCGATAAACTCCGCCGCCAACTGACCGGACAGAGTTTCCGGTGAGAAGTGCGTTTGAATTCGAAGCTTGGTTTTATCTGCCGCGCCAGCAACGCCTGAAGCCACGGCAAGGGCCAGTGCAGTGACGCCGGTTGCAGCCAGTTTGGTCGCGGTATTAAGGTACTTTTGCATAATTCTCCCCACATTAAAATGTTAAAAGCTCAGATCGCGACCGTGAGAGTCTTTGTCTGAACACGTTTAGCCAATTGACTAAATTCGGTTGCTTGAGTGCAGCAATTTATGCCACAGCCGGTACTGATTCCCGGTTATTGCTCTGTACCGGGACATCCGTCTGCCACGGGGAACGCCATCGCAACATGCGCGCTACCCGGCGGCAACGCGAACAATTATACCACCACTGGCGGTGCGAACCCTAGCCCCGAAATTCGGTTTGCCCGGCCTCAGCTGATCGATTGTATAAATTGCGAGGTCTTTCCGATTAGTATCGGTAACTTACAGAACACAGGCTCCCTCGACACACGGGTTGGCGATTAACCCGCTGGCTTAAATCGGTTGCGGCTCAAGCCGACCAGCAGCCGTGTCAGGCAAGGCAGATACCGCTACCGGGACTTGAGGGCGGACAGGCAGCGCAGTATTTCCTCAGGTGTTGCCGGGGCATTCAGTTGCGGGAACGCGACAGAATCAGTCGCGGCCGCGACGGCCTGCCGAATAGCCGACCAGACCGAAATAGCAAGCATCAGCGGAGGCTCACCGACAGCTTTGCTTCGCATGACTGTGTCCGCAGCATTCGGACTGTCCGCCAGCAAGGCGACATTGAATTGCTCAGGCACATCACTGATCGCGGGAATTTTATAGGTCGCCGGCCCGTCGGTTAGCAGACGACCGCCGGCATCCCAGACCAGCTCTTCGTTAGTCAGCCAGCCAACCCCTTGAATATAGCCACCTTCAATCTGACCAATATCAATAGCCGGGTTAATCGACTGACCGACATCATGGAGGATATCGGCACGGAGGATTTTCGACTCGCCTGTCAGTGTATCTATAATGACTTCACTGACCGCTGCGCCATTGGCATAGTACAGAAACGGTTTTCCCCTGGCGTTGTCCCGATCATAATAAATCTCAGGCGTCTTGTAATAGCCAGTGGCGGACAATGGCACCCGGGCCATATAGGCAGAGTGCGCCAGTTCAGACCAGGTCTGGACAACCTTGTTATTCAGCACGACCCCCGCAGCAGACAGCTGCACTGACGACTCAGCGCAATCAAAGGTCTCCGTTACATGTGACAGCAGACGCTGCTTTAACTCGCGCGCGGCTCGAAGTGCCGCCATTCCATTGATGTCGGTGCCGGACGACGCCGCTGTGGGCGATGTATTCGGCACCTTGTCAGTTCGCGTTGCCGAGACCTTTATCCGCTCGACGGCTAATCCGAGTTCGGCAGAGACTATCTGCGCCACCTTGATGAACAATCCCTGCCCCATCTCGGTACCACCATGGTTAAGATGCAAGGTGCCGTCACTGTACAGATGCAACAGCGCGCCCCCCTGATTCAGATGAGTGGCCGTGAACGAGATCCCAAACTTGACCGGCGTCAGCGCGATGCCTTTCTTCAGAATTGCGCTGGATTTATTAAATGCGATAATCGCCTCACGTCGTCGCCGGTAGTCGGAGTCAATCTCGAGTTGATCAACAATAGCCGGCACATTGAAATCAGTGATCTGCTGATGGTATGGAGTTACATCACGGCTGGTTTCGCCGTAGAAGTTCCGCTTGCGCACATCGAGCGGATCAAGATTCAACGAAAACGCAATTTCATCTATAACGGTTTCCATGGCAATCATGCCCTGCGGGCCACCGAAGCCACGGAACGCCGTATTCGACACAGTGTTCGACTTGCAGCGCAGACCGTCGATCTGCACGTTGGGCAGATAATAAGCATTGTCACTGTGGAACATTGCACGATCGACAATGGCATCGGACAAATCCGGAGAAGACCCGCACTGACCGGCCAATTCAAAGCAAAGCGCTTCTATTTCACCGGTAGATTTATAACCAGCCTCATAACGATTTTGAAAATTGTGCCGCTTGCCGGTCATGATCATATCGTCGCGTCGAGACAGACGACAGACCACCGTACAACGATTACGCACAGCGAACAAAGCGGCGAAACAACAACTGGCATTGGCGTGAGTTTCCTTGCCACCGAACCCGCCCCCCATACGCCGGGTTTCAATAACCACCGCATTCATCGGAATGGCCAATACTTCGGCAACCAATTTTTGCGCTTCTGTCGGGTTTTGATTTGACGACTGTACATGCACACCACCGTCTTCATCGCACCGTGCAATTGCCACCTGCCCTTCCAGGTAGAAGTGCTCCTGGCCGCCCACCGTCATTACGCCGGCTAACCGGTGTTGTGCATCAGGCAGAGCATCCTGCGCATTGCCCCGCTGCATACGATGAGGCGGCCGCACATAGATTTTATTTTCTATAGCCGTCTGAATATCCAGCAGCGGTGTTTCTTCGTGGTAGCTTATGTTGGCCGACAGTACAGCGCGGCGCGCATTGTCTGCAGTATCAGCCAGCACTGCAAAAATCGCCTGCCCCATAAAATCCACTGCGCCGGACGTCATCAGAGGGTCACCCGGAAACACCGGGCCAATATCACAATGACCGGGAATATCATCAACCGTGACAATATCGGTCACACCCTCACTGGCAAGAACGTCGGTTAAATCGATAGATTCAATCTGCCCGCAGGCGATTGATGAACCACCGATTGCCACATATTTCTGATCTGAGGTTCGACTGATATCGTCAACATAGACAGCAGCACCGGTCACATGCTTAACTGCGCTGTCCTGTGCCCGTGAGTCACCCGACATAGTCAATTACCCTCGTTGCTGTACGGCTGTCATTGACTTCAACAGCAAGCCGCCGCAGCAGATTTTTACACACCTGTAATCGATACCACTCACTGGCGCGGGCATCGCTAATCGGTTTGAAATCTGCTTCAAGTGCCGCGTCGGCCAACGCTAGAACTGCCTCATCCAGCGGCTTGCCAGTCAGTACCTGTTCCAGCGCCACAGCGCGTTTGGGCACCGCCGCCATACCGCCGAATGCTGCTGACAGTGACGATACTTCGGCGCCTTTCATCGTTAGCTGGAATACCGCTAGAGCCGCAGAGATATCATCATCGAGGCGCTTGCTGATTTTGTAGATCTTCACTATCGGGCCATCGGCAGCAGCGGGCAATGACGACTGAGGTATACGGATTTCCACCAGTATTTCATCTGCCCGCAGCACGGTCTTCCGGTAATCGATAAAATAATCTTCAATCGCAATGACGCGTTGCTCGACGCTTGATTGCAATACCAGTTGCGCACGCAGCGCAATAAGCAGAGGAGGCAGGTCACCGATTGGCGACGCATTCGCAATGTTGCCGCCAACCGTACCTCTATTGCGTACTTGCGTTGACCCGAATCGCTTCAGCAGTGCGCCTATATCTACACACTGCGCCTCGAAGTGCTGCTGAAAGTCGGCAAGCGGGTAAGCCGCACCAATACACCAATGCGCATCACGCTCCGTACAGTAGTTTAATTCTTCAACGTGCTGCAACGAAATAATCTGTTTGAGTTTCCGGTGCCGCTGTGTCACCAACAGGGCCAGGTCGGTACCACCGGCCAGTATCGATGCATCAGGATACTGCGCGCGCAGCTCACAAACCGCCGCTATCGACCGTGGTCGATAAAACGCACCGTGAGCTGTGCTGTCATCAGATTGCAACGACTTCAGTTGCGCGATCGTTGCTGCGGCTTCAGCGCTGAACGTGTCGCGGTAGCTGGACGAGCAACAAGCATCCAGCGCCATACGCGCTGCATCGACGATAGGTCGATACCCGGTACACCGGCAGAGGTTGCCACCCAGGGCTTGATCAATGACGTCACGCTGCCCGGACGCCGCAGCGGGTCGGGTATGGTTTTTAGTCAATGCGAAGATCGACATAACGATACCGGGTGTACAAAAACCGCACTGCGAGCCATGGCAATCAACCATCGCCTGTTGAGCCGGATGCAGTTTCCCGGGTGATGCCAGATGCTCTACCGTCAGCAACTGGCAGCCATGCAATGACCCGACAAACGCAATACAGGTATTGATCGACCGGTAGCAAAGCTTGTCGTTTACCAGCGAGACAACGACGGCGGTGCAGGCGCCACAATCGCCGGAGCCACAACCCTCTTTGGTACCGCACAGACCTTGGTAATCCCGAAGGTAGGACAACACCGTTAGATCGGGTGAGAGCTCATCGCTTTCGACTAGGGTGTCATTGAGGAGGAATCGCAGCACTCTATTTTCACCTGGTTCGTGAACAGCTGTAATTCTAGCCTGTTATTGTGGCCGCAGAAGCCAATCTTTATCGAAGTGAAACGGCGGAAAGACTTCTGAATGTTTGCATAGCAAACCGCGACAGACAAGATATTAACAGCGCCAGTTTGCCGGACGCCGTTATAGTATGCGGTGCGGTGTCAGGGATTAGCAATGGTCGTGACTAGTTCGCCGTAGATCCATCCACTGAAACTGCTGTCTTCGGTTTCGACATTCACCCATTGACCATCACGTGCATATTCTGTGAGCCTGTCACCGCGCTCCACCTGCGTGAGGATGGAGAAATTTACCCCCGGCCCCTGCCGCAGGTTCACGACTGCTTCGCGCACAACAACCACCCCCTGCGCGACCAGCGCTGAGTCGCTTGTGGATGCGCTTTCACCATTACCGACAATTACCGGCGCGACATCGCGCTTCGGCAATGCCACCACGGCGAACCCGTCACTGGCCGGTTGCGGGGTGCTGGAGGCGGGAATTTGCTCTGCTAGCACCTGCATTGATTCGGAGGTCTCGGTTGCGGGTATTGCGACCGGTGCCTGTGACGCCGGGGACACATCGACTATCTGGCCCAATGACCCGTTGCCGTCATTCTGCGGCAGGTACAGGTAGGCGATAAAACCGACGATAGCGACCAACGCGACTATCGACACTACCCGGGCCCAGTTTCCGATAGTGCCAGCCAGATCCGGTGTCTCACCCGGTCCCAGCAGCAAACGGCTGCCTGACTGCCGGATACCGTCATTGTGCAACTTAACGAATACCAGCCCGGTAATAGCTGCCACCGGCCAAATCAGCAAAAAAGCGTACAAGCCGAGTTCTGAAAAAAACAAAACCGCCAGCACCAGTGTCAGGAACACCGCAGCAGCCATACTGCTGTAGGCGAGCCCCAACGGACCGAAAATCAGGGTTGCAGCTAACTGGGTTGGTAGAGACTTCAGCATATCTTATTCTCAATATTCAGAGCATGCACTCGGTGCGTGACCGGAATTCTTTCATAACCTTATGTTTTCAGGGTTTTTAGTCGGTTGTGTCAGAGGTAGAAATCAACCTGTACGACCGCATTAACACACCGTATCACGTCACTGGTCCGTATCATGGTCACTGCAAAGTTCACCCTTTGCCTGTGCAAAACAAGCGCCACGCTTGGTTTAAAACTCTGCACCGGAACACGACAGGCTATCAGAACAGTCCGTCGAGATGAAATCCATGGGTAACTTTGTGCACAACAACACACCGTCACACCGACCCGCAAAGCTGTGAGAATGGTACTACGCTTGTTTGTAAACGACCGCAACGTTAGGGTGATACCCGTCACACCCCAACCCACTAACTGCCAAGGGGAAATTATGCCCAAGCGTATCCACCCATTATACCTGTTGGTCATCGGCATGTTGTCATTATCGGCCAATGCTGCCTACTTTCCGGATGGCATTGATTGGACCAACCCGTCATCCACCCGATTTGTGCAGTCCTTACACCTGAATATGCTCGGGCGGGCTCCGCAAAACCGCGAAGTTACTGCAGCCACCACCCAGCTGCAATCTGCTGATTCCCGCGAACAACGGCTGCGACTGTTTCTTCAAATCGAAGGCAGCGGCGAGTACCAGCGATTGTTCAATGACTCCGACCGCAGCTGGCGGATTTTTCAGGCCCCGGACTACAACTACAACGCAGGAGACGGATTCTGGCGCTATCAGGCCGCCAGATTCAAACCGGACGGCTTTCAATTATTGCGCTCCGGCGGCGCGTACTCACAGCAAATCGCCAAGGCCATTGCCGGTTACTACAACGATTTCTGCTATCAACAACCCTGCGTCAATGATCCGCAAGTAGCCAATGTTCGAGGCGCGCCCGCGGCAGACCGGAATGTCAACCTCGCGCACGCTTGTGCTGACACGGCAAACCACACCAGCCAGTTTGAGTGGGCCGGCAGCAACGGTACGACTTATCCGGTTGGTATCAACGATCGCACCCTGTGCATGGGGCAGCACTACTACGAAGCTGTCGACCTGGTGCTGCAGAGGCACCAGTGTGATAGCGGCTACCAAAACTGCCGTCGCGATGCCGGCAGGGATCTGCGCGGACAGCGCTCAGGGCGGGACAGCGCCGGTAATCCCGCCATATATTTTCGCGACGGGTCACGGTTGTCGTTACTCACCAGCAGCGACACCAGTGACGCTCAGCGCCATTCCGCACCGACCGCTCAACCGACACCGACCGGACAGGTACACGCCTGCGGCGACCCGCAGCAAGCCACCAGCCGCTATCAGTGGCGTGGCCCGCAGGGCAACACGATTGCCAGCGGCGTCGATAGCTCGGTGGTCTGTATGAACAATTTTTATTTCGTGATTGACGGCCTCACCCTGCTTCGCTACCAATGCTCGAGCGGCTTTGCCAATTGTCAGCGCCAGCCGTCACAGGATCTGACTGCCAAACGACGAGTGCGTATCGACGGTGCACCCGGCATGGAGTTCAGTGACGGCACCACGCTCGCGCTGGTTCAGCAGGGCCAAAGCAACGGCCTTAAGCCATCGACCGGCAACACCACTGACGACCCGTTTGCGCAGCCACAGCGCCAGCCCACTGTACAAAGCAGACGCCGCGGCGAGCACGACTGCGCCGACCCGACCCGACGCATCAGCCAGTTCCGCTGGACCAGAAAGAACGGCGCAACCACCTGGCCAGATGGCATTGATGGCAGCATCGTCTGCCAGAGCAACAGCTACTATGTCATCGAAGGCGTCACGTTACGCCACCACCGCTGCGATGACAGCTTTATGAACTGTCGCGCCAATCCACGCAACGATCTGATTGCACTGCAGGATGGCAACGATCGCAACGGCTACCGCACATTGGTATTTGCCAACGGCGACACGCTGTCACTGATCAGTCGCTAACCCCACAACCAGTGTCGGGCAGACTACCTGCTCGACACCTGCAATCTACTGTCATGCGTTACACTATGCCGGTTGCTGTCACCATTTATTGCAGCACACCCGGCAACAACCCACCCTGTTCAGCAACGTTCCGTCCCGAGGCCCGTCTCCAGTAATGCTGTCATTTTCCAACCTGTCCGTCCGTCGCGGCCCCAGACTGCTGCTGAAAGAAAGCACATTCACTATTCATCGCGGTCACAAAGTGGGTATCACCGGCGCAAACGGCACCGGCAAATCAACGCTGCTGTCATTGATTATGGGAGAGCTCAGCGCCGATTCCGGTGATTTCGACATGCCCCGCAATCTGGTGGTAGCGCATGTAGCGCAGGAGACGTCGGCATCTGCACGACCTGCAATCGAGCACGTCATCGACGGCGACGTCGAGTTGCGCCGACTGCAACAACGCCTCGACGATACAACAAAAGACGGTCTTGCCCTTGCAGAGCTGCACAGCGCTATCGAAAACGTCGGTGGCTATACCGCGGAGTCCCGGGCTGCCACATTATTAAACGGCCTTGGTTTTACTACGGATCAGATCCGGCAACCGGTGCAAAGCTTCAGCGGTGGCTGGCGCATGCGACTCAACCTGGCGCGCGCGCTGATGTGTCGCTCTGACTTATTACTGCTCGATGAGCCAACCAACCATCTCGACCTCGATGCGGTCATCTGGCTGGAATCGTGGCTGAAAGTTTACCCCGGGACGCTGCTGCTGATTTCTCATGATCGCGAGTTTCTCGACAACGTTGTCACTGAAGTGGCCCATATTGAACACGAGCGCCTGAAACTCTATACCGGTAATTACTCACAGTTCGAACGAATCCGCGCCGAACACTTATCAGCGCAGCAATCCGCACACGATAAGCAACAGCGCGACATTGCCCACATGAACAGCTACGTAACACGCTTTCGTGCCAAAGCGACAAAAGCGAAGCAAGCCCAGAGTCGCATCAAGGCGCTATCACGGCTTGAGCTGATCGCCCCGGCCCATGTCGATTCACCGTTCAAATTTTCCTTTAAAGAACCTGAAAAACACCCCAACCCGCTGGTCAGAGTGAACAACGCGGCAGTGGGCTACGATGGCGAGGCATTGCTGTCAAAAATAAAATTCGAAATGCACTCTGACGCACGCATCGGCTTGCTCGGTCCCAACGGTGCCGGGAAATCAACATTAATAAAAATGCTGGCAGCTGAACTCGAGGTTCTCAGCGGCGAACTGCACTTTGCCAAAGACACAAAAATTGCCTACTTTGCACAGCATCAACTCGATCAGCTAAATCTGAGCGCAACACCGGTGGCGCATCTGCGAGAGCTCGACAAAAACGCCAGTGAAGCAGATCTGCGGACATTTCTCGGCGGCTTCGGATTTCAAGGGGAGCGCGCGTTCGACCCGGTCGCACCGTTTTCCGGCGGTGAGAAAGCTCGACTGGTACTGGCCATGCTGGTCTATCAGAAGCCCAACATGCTGTTACTCGATGAGCCCAGCAACCACCTGGATATCCAGATGCGGCATGCACTCACTGTCGCCCTACAGGACTTCACCGGGGGCATTGTGCTGATCTCACACGACCGGCATCTGTTGAAAATGGCCTGTGACCGACTGCTGCTGGTGAACGATGGCAAAGTCGATGAGTTTGACGGTGATATAGATTCCTACCCGAAGTGGCTGCAAAGCCGCAACAAACCATCAAGCAGCACACCTGAATCTAAACCAGCTCAGACAAGTGCCGTAAACAGCAAAGATAAAAAACGCCTCGATGCAGAAGCACGCCAGCGACTCGCGCCATTGCGCAACGAAGTCCGGGCTCTGGAAAAGCAACTGGATCGCCTGTCAGGTAAAAAAGAAACTCTGCAAAGCAAGCTGGCGGATGACGCGCTTTATACCGACGACAAAAAAGACGAGCTCAAGGATTTACTCTGGCAGCAGGCAGAGCTGACCAAATCCATAGAAGGCGTTGAAGAAGAATGGATGGATAAGGCCGAGCAACTGGAGCAAGCCCAACGCGGGGCCTGACGACAACACCCGCTTGACGCACCTATCAGCCGGCTGATTCGTCGCAACCCTGCAGCGACACACACATTACCCGGGGCTGCCTGATACCCGACCAGCATCCGGCACCACCGCGGTCGGGATTGCGCCAGATCAATAGCCGGCCCCTACTGCTTCAGAGCCTTGACAATAGAACTCTCATACTCGTCCTGTTTCGCCACCGTAAAACCCTGATGAACCTTTTCAATCGTGCCGTCCCGACCTATAACCACACTGGTCGGCATACCAACGACGTCGAACGAATTGGCCAGCTCCCCGGCATCATCAAAGCCAATGGTCAAATTGCTGCCGTTTTCGTCAGCAAACTGCAGCGCCAGCGCATGATCTGTATCCAGTGACACGGCCACCACCTTCAGTCCGTCTTCGGCGTATTTATCCTGCAACTCGCTCATCCACGGGAACGACTCAAGACAGGGCCCGCACCAGGTTGCCCAGAAATCCAGATAAATTACCTCGCCCAGGTGCTGCTTGCTAACGAAGGTACCTTCAGCCAGAGGAACTTCAAACTCAACGGGTGTTTCCCGGCTACAGCCAGCCAGACTAATCAGCACGATCATCGCAGCGGCATGCAGGTAACGCGTCATGGGTTTTTTATACATAGAGGGTCGGACACTGCGGATGGGAAATTGTTCTGAACGAAGCGGTCTTTCTTACAGCTTTACGCAAGTGGCACCAGAACAGCCAGCCGCAGATCCACTCACCCATTGCAGGCTATTGCAATAGCCGCCAATGGAACGAATATGCGTCTGACGCAATACCATGCTGCATCACACCGGGGCTCAATAAACGCGCCGGAACGTACTGAGCGTGACCATAACAGAGGGCCGGCACTACCTCGCTCCAGCGCTCAGTATAACGAATCTCCACGCCATGTCATAACAGCACCGACACAAGCGCCAATCACCCTACAGAGCAAAGTCAATACCGGACCGCATAATCGGATTGCCCCTTTACCGTGCCGTTACCGGCTATACTGCCTGCCACAGCACAAGACGTATTGTCCCTGACAATGCCCCTGGATTGCCGGTTACTCCAGGCGGCCATACCCGGCTACTCAGATCTTCAGGTAAGAAGTCCGTGATTAAATCGGCGCAAGCCTTCCAACGCCTGCCAGGCAATACCAAAGGGGCGGTATTTCTGCTGTTGGCCGCTGCCGGCTTCAGCCTTATGGCAATGCAGATTAAGCTGGTCGGTCAACACCTGCATGTTACGCAGATAATATTAGTGCGCCAGATTGTCATGATGCTGATCATGGCCCCCCGGCTGTCACGCGACTTCCCCGCCTCTATCAAGTCCAATCGGCCAGTCCTGCACCTGACCCGGATTGGCGCTGCGCTGATCGCCATGCTCGGCGGGTTCACCGCGTTAATCCATATGCCCATGGCCGATGCAACCGCCATTGGGTTTGCGAAGAGCTTTTTTGTCACCATATTCGCCATTCTGATTCTGCGGGAGACAGTCGGCATCAGACGCTGGCTGGCAACTCTGGTCGGCTTTATCGGCGTCATCGTCATGCTGCAACCCGGCGGTACCGGTTTTACTATCTATGGTATCTATGCGGCTATCGGTGCAGTCGCTGCAGGACTGGTGATGGTCATACTGCGGTTGCTGTCGCGCACAGAATCACCTTCAACAATTCTTACCTATCAGGCCGCAGGTGTCGCGCTGGTCCTGGCAACACCGGCTGTTATTTACTGGCAGCCCCCAACTACCATAGAATGGCTGCTGTTGCTGGGCATCGGCCTGACCGGTTACTGGTCGCAGATGGCTAATATCCATGCGTATAAAAATGGCGAAGCCTCCCTGCTGGCACCGCTTGAATATACGCGCCTGATCTATGCGACCATCCTCGGTATCCTGGTGTTTGGCAACTTTCCAACCAGTGCTACCATTGTCGGTGCAACCATAGTGGTTGCCGCCTCAGGCTACACTATTCATCGCGAAACAACACTCAAGCGCAATAACACGCAGTAACCTTATGAGCCACCATCCAGTGCACAGCAGTGAAATCACCCGGGCATCTTCCGGTAACCGATCAATTCAATCGTGAAAACTTTATTACCCGTCCTTGGCGATCAACTGTCACTGCAGTTAGCCTCACTGCAACAGGCCGATCCTGCACACTCGATCATTCTAATGACCGAGTGCATGGACGAAGCCACCTACGTTCAACACCATAAAAAAAAGCTGGTGTTTGTGTTCTCTGCAATGCGTCACTTCGCGGTAACGCTGCAGCAACAAGGCTGGACCGTCGACTACATAAAGCTCGACGATACCAACAACCCCGGCGACTTAATTACAAGCATATCCAGCGCTCTTACACGCCACCAGTGTGATCGCATATTGATCACAGAAGCCGGAGAATGGCGCTTACAGCAAGCCCTGCAGAAACTCCCTGACACAGTCGCTGCCACCACCATCGTCGAAGACACGCGCTTTATCTGCTCGCACCAGACCTTTCGCGACTGGGCATCAAGCCGCACTCAAATGCGCATGGAGAACTTCTATCGCAATATGCGCCGGCAAACAGATTTGCTTATGGAGGGTAAAAAACCGGTGGGTGATCGATGGAACTTCGACGCCGAAAATCGCAAACCTGCCCCCGGTGAATTGCCGTTCACCGCGCCGACTCAATTTAAACCGGACAACATCACGCAGGACTGCATCGCACTTGTCGGGCAACGCTTCGATCACCACATCGGGTCGTTAGACAACTTCTGGTTTGGCGTCACCACAGAGCACGCCGAAAGTGCCCTGCAGCAATTTATAGAGCATTCACTGCCACTGTTCGGTGACTATCAGGATGCGATGCTGACTGATGAAAAATTTCTCGCCCACTCGGTGCTGGCAATGTACATCAACATTGGTTTGCTCGATCCCCTCGCTGTCTGCAAGCGCATTGAAGCCGCCTACCTGCAAGGCCATGCACCGCTTAACGCAGTGGAGGGTTTTATCCGCCAGATCATCGGCTGGCGGGAGTACGTAAGAGGTATTTACTGGCTTAAAATGCCAGACTACGTCGAGCAGAATTTTTTCCAGCACCGGCAGCCTCTGCCAGATTTCTACTGGACCGCTGATACCGACATGGCCTGTCTTCGCGCCAGTATTCAGCAGACTATCGATGACGCCTACGCCCATCATATTCAGCGACTGATGATCACCGGCAATTTTGCCATGCTAGTCGGTGTCGACCCGAAGCGGGTGCACGAATGGTACTTACAGGTCTATGCCGATGCCTACGAATGGGTAGAACTGCCAAACACGCTGGGTATGAGCCAATTTGCCGATGGCGGTCTGCTCGGCTCTAAACCGTATGCCGCCAGTGGCAACTATATTAAAAAAATGTCTGACTACTGCACGGGCTGTAAATACAAAGTAAACAAAAAGGCCGGTGAGCAGGCTTGTCCCTACAATTATCTCTACTGGAATTTTATCGACCGTCATCGCGATAAGCTGGTGGGCAACCACCGCCTGGCGCAAGTGTACCGAACCTGGGATCGCATGAGTGAAGAACGTCACCTAGAGGTCAAAGAAGATTCCCAACGCTTTTTGCATCAGCTGAAATAACTCACTCCATCACATCTCGATAGAACCGACCACCGTAAAAGCGCCATCATCTTCACGCCTCACCACAACAATCTCTCCGGAGGCGGGATACACCCCGGTTAGCGCCGTGATGTTCACCTGGTGCGTCACCAGAATCACCGGCAGTGTCGCCTCAGCCAACCACTGGATAGTCGCCTCGGTCTGACTGCCGGCGCGGCTTCTGTCTGCATAGAATGAATTAATCGGCGGCAGTGCCGTCACCGGTCCAATGCCCAGTAAAGCCGCTGTTTCCATACACCGACACCACTGGCTCGAATAAACACCCAACCGGGTATGGCTCTGCAGTACCTGCCCGATATCCCTAGCCTGCTGCCGGCCAGTGTCATTCAGGTTGCGTTGCGTCGAGCAATCGCCTACGGCAAAATTCGACGGATCACCGGTTCCGGGCGCAAGCGCGTGGCGCATCAGCGCAAAATGATTATCCGATGACAGCGCCTTGAGCACCTGATTGTTATCCGCTGCTGACACGATTGCTCCGGACAACAGCGCAAACATCATGATCACTGACTGAACAATTTTCATGCACTCACCTATCTTTAGTTTGATTGACCGTTGATTTTTCGCCACGGCAGCGCTTGGAACAATAGCGAACTTCCTCCCAGCAGGCCGCCCATTTTTTTCGCCAGGTAAACGGACGCTGACAAACCGCACATACTTTTACCGGCAAGTCAGACTTTCTATGCACGGCCTACTGCCCTAGATCCAGTGATAGCTGCGAGGATCGAGTGCTGCCACGGGGTTTGCGCTGATCGCGCCTTCGGACCCCGCTTTTACGGCTGCCGTGTCGCTGTTGAATAATGTCAGCCTCACGACGAAACTCCGGTGATTTCCTGATCGAGTGAATAGCCTCACGGGCAGAGCGCGCAGCGGCCAGATGGTCAACCAAAGGCTCGGGGTAATCGCACCCTGGACGGCAGTCAGCCAATTGCTGTTCCAGCAGAGACATTTTCCATGGCTCGTGAATATATTTGTTATCCACCGCTTGTAGTTCAGGCACCCAACGGCGAATGAAAACGCCCTGTGGGTCCTGATCTATAGATTGCTTAACCGGATTATAAATGCGCACTGTATTGATACCGGTTGTGCCGCTTTGCATCTGCACCTGATTCCAATGAATACCCGGCTCATAGTCAACAAACATTCTCGCCAGATGCAAGCCGGGCTCACGCCAGTGCAACCACAACTGATAGGACGCAAACGATAATAACATCGCCCGCATCCTGAAATTAAGCCAGCCCGTGTGAATAAGCGAACGCATACAGGCATCGATAAACGGATAGCCGGTTTGACCGCGACACCAGGCCTGCAAAACGTCCGGGTCTGCGGTCGGGCTACGCATTCCGATATAGGCAGAGTGCACATCTTGCGCTTCATGTGCGGGGTCGTCTTCGAGTTTCTGTATAAAATGACAGTGCCAATGCAACCTTGCCGCATAGCTGCTCAACGACCGGACCCAGCTACCGCGCTCATCCATTTTCTGCGACTGGCGAAGCTCTACTGCCGCCCCGACCAACTGCGAAACTTCCCTCATCGAAATAACGCCACAGGCTATGTGCGCCGACAACCGCGAGCAACTGTGCCCGGCCGTCAGCGGGCTGGACATTTCTTTCTGGTAGCGCTCACCCCGCTCAGATAAAAAACCCGTCACCAGTTGCAGTGCCTGTGCTCTGCCACCTCGCTGAGGTGCTACGCAATGGTCGTCCCGCATAGAGTCGAATGGCAAGTGCGGGAGATCAGGAGAACGACTCAGACTGGCGTGCAAGTAAGGTCTGAGCCCGATGGGCGCTGGAATAACCGGGGCCTCCATCAGCTTTTGCCATTTGGCCGCCCAGCCGTCGCGATCAGCGAGACGTCGCACCACACCATGCTGCGCAATCTCTATCCATTCAATCTCCCCCGCACTCGCCCACTGACCGACCGCAATGTCGCGGGTATAGGTCCACTGGTTGCCGGTCTCTTCATGCGACCACAGCCGATCAATCACATGCCTGTTGTGAAGCTCTGCCAGCACCTCTGTGACCTGACCGACGCGCACCTGCAGTGGTACACCTAATTTCGCAAGATCGGATTGCAACTCCTGCAGGCACTCACGAACAAACAACCACTGCCGCATCGAGGTGTCCGGCAATGCCCAGTATTCGGGTTCGATAACATAGAGCGCCATTACCTCACCGCGAGCAGCAGCACGCGCTAACGGTGCATGATCCTGTACACGCAAATCGCGTTTAAACCAGACGAGCTCCATACGTTAAGAGACCCACCGCCCGTCGGACCCAGCCGCCGCGCACACGCTCAACAACAAACTTATCACCACGGGATAGCGTTGCCGTCATAAGCGATAAACCGCCCGGTCATTTCAGGGGTCATTTCAGCCAATCGATCGACCAGCAACGCGGCGGTTTTTGCCGAAGAGAACAACTTACCTTCGGCAACCCGCGCCTGAAAAGGCATAGAAAGCGCGGTGTCAGTGGTGCCGGGGTGCAGTGCTGCGACACATACATTCGGTAACGTGCGTCGCCACTCGATGCTGATGTTTTTGATCGCCATATTCAGCGCCGCCTTGGAGCAGCGATAGCTGTACCAGCCACCAAGCCGGTTATCATCGATACTGCCGACACGTGCCGACACAGTGGCAAAAACAGCGTGCTGCTGATGACGGAGATGTGTCGTGAAGTGCTTTGCCACAAGTAGCGTGGGCAGTACATTAGTGTCCATATTCATGCGAAAGAACTCCGCATCAATCTCACGCAACCCCTTCTCAGGAGTACGCGCTCCGGTGTGTAGCACACCAACCGCATTTACGACCCAGTGAGCCTCACCAATGCCTTCAGCAAAAGCCCGCACCTGCTCCTCAACGGTCACATCGACCTGACACCAGTACACGTCCGTGATGTCGGGCTTAACCGTATACCAGGTTGCAAAGATTGATGCTTTCGGATAACGCTGTTTAATCTCGCTGATCAAGGCATTGCCGATACCACCATTGCCACCCAGAATCACAACATTCACAACCTGCGTACCACCCTTTATTATCGAAATTCAGATAAGGTCACTACGCAGGGTCGAGCGCATTGGATCAACACGGCAGATAGACCGACGCAAGACCGCACAGCTGCAAACTTTGAACAAGTGGTGGGTTACTGGCTGGAAGGAGCATTAATGGTGGGCCGTGAAGGATTCGAACCTTCGACCAATTGATTAAAAGTCAACTGCTCTACCGACTGAGCTAACGGCCCTTATACTCGTAACTACATCTACTTTGAGATATTCTGTCTTTCGACAATGTGCCAGCCTGGCTGGCGATGCGGTTGGACCGCTTTTCGGGCAGGCTGCTGAACAGCGCCCCTACCCAAGCCGCATAGTATAGCGTTATCCGTGCACCTTGCCTAGCCCGTTTCGCTATCGAAAAGCCGACTAGTCGAACAATTTTTACTTTCGACTCAATCAGCCTGCTAACCCGCCTACAAACCGGCGTTGTTCATTTGCTCGAGTCGCCGTCGGGCAAGTGCTGCTATCGACCGGCCACGGTATTCGGACTCGACGGATTGCAGTTCAACACGGGCCTCGCCGTAGCGTTGCAATTCATACAGCGCAAACCCTTTGCGCAGGCGCGCATCAGCAACCTTGCGACTCGCCGGAAACTGAAAAATAACCACATTGAACCGGTCGATCGCTTCATTGAACTGGCGTTCGACGTAATTTGCTTCACCCAGCCAATAGTGCGCATTGTCGGCGTAGGTACCATTGGGGTACTGGCTGAGAAAATTACCAAACTCCGCGATCGCTTCGCGATTGCGGCCGAGAATTAACAGATCGTAGGCATTCTGGTAGTCGAGTTGTTCCTGGCGATCGTTGCGCACCGGCTCTTCGGTGAAAACAGGTTCTTCCTGAAAGGTATCGAGCTGCTCTGAGGAGGACAACCCGGAATCACCGTCAAGCGGGATATCGTCCAGACCTTCAAGCGACTCCAGACTGAGCTCACCACCACCAGCTTCAATCGCGGCAATCCGACCATCGGTGTCGAGGTACAGCTTGCGCTGTCGCTCACGCATCGACTCCAGCGCATTATTTTGCTCTTCCAGCTGACCACGCAGCTGACGCACTTCGTTTTGCAACGACTCAATACGCTGCACCATGTTGATCAGCACCGAGTTGTCGAGTATCCGCTCGAGGCGCTGCACACGTCCTTCAACATTCTGCGCCACCACCGGCGCCGACAACGACAGCAGCGCCATTGCGCCAATAACTCCCGCCGCGACTCTGATCGAAACAACTCGACTCATCGCGCTGAAAGCTACATCACTGGATTTACTCACTGGCTTATCTCCCATGATCAATCGTCATTACTGTGGTACGTAGCCGCTAGTTTAGCCCTTCATACACCAGTTCTACACGGCGATTGCGTCTGTAGCTGCTTTCACCCTGACCCTCGTCCAGCGGAACTTCTTCACCATAGCTCAGGGTGCTGAATTGACCAGCGTCCACCCCCTGCAATCTGAGTATTCGAGCAACGGATCGCGAGCGGTTGTCACCAAGCGCTATATTGTATTCTCTGGAGCCACGCTCATCGGTGTGACCTTCAAGCCGGACCCGCACATCGCGAAAACCGGACAGATACTCCGCGTGCAGCTTGATCAGATCAATCGACTGAGCAGCCAACTCTGAACTGTTATAGTCAAAAAAGATAATCCGCTTGGCGAGCGGGTGGCTTGGATCATTGATCGAGCCGCGACCTATAGCGATGCCACTGGCCGGGCCACTTTCAATCTGCTCTTCCTGCTGGGTCGGCCGCACCGTGCCGACCGCCGCTTCATTGATACCCGGGATCAGATCAGGCACTGGCGGTCTGGGCAGTTCTGTCTGCTCGGGTATGCCGCTTGGCACCTCTCCGATGTCACGGCCGGTGGCGCACGAAATCAGGGTGCTTACACTTAACGCCACTGTAAGCAACAACCGGATGCTGCGGGTGTTTTCAGGCAAGTTAATCACATCAACCTCTTCTTTTTATTCATTGCATTGCACCGTTTCTAGCGCTTGGGTCCCCATGCGGGGTCTCGCACATTCTCGTTGGCCAGGCTTACACGCTGCGTCACCAGCCCGTCAACACTGATCAATCCAAGTACGCCACGGCCGTTTTCTTCGGTGGCGTAGAGTATCATTTCTCCATTCGGCGCAAAACTCGGCGACTCATCCAGACGCCCGTCGGTCAGGACTTCCAGCACCTTGCTTTGCAGATCCAGAGTTGCTATCCGGAAATTCCCCTCTTCACTGTGGATAAACGCGATCTTCGATCCATCGGGTGATGCGGTCGCACCGGCGTTGTATTTTCCTTCAAAGGTTAATCGCTGCGCGGGAGCGCTACCGGCTACCTCTTTGCGGTAAATCTGCGGTGTACCACTGCGGTTGGACGTAAACACAATCGTGTTGTTATCCAGCCACGCCGCTTCAGTTTCTATGGAAGGCTCGTTTGTCAGCTGTGACAATTGCCCTGAAAAAACATTCACCATATAGATATCGGGACTGCCCCGATGGGAAAGCGACAGCGCCAACCGCCGGCCATCGGGAGACCAGGCCGGTGAGCCGTTGATACCTTCGATCGATATCAGCTTACGGCGCTCCGCCTTTGCCAGATGATGGACAATAATGGCTGTACGCCCCGGAAACTCGAACGACACATAAGCCAGTTGCTCACCATCAGGCGACCAGGTGGGAGAGAGGATCGGTCGGGAGATCTCCAGTACGCGGGTAATGTTGTTGCCATCAATGTCGGCAAGCTCTAGCGCATAGCGCTTGTTATCTTTGTTACCCACCGCCGTAATATAGGCAAACTGCGTATCAAACACGCCGGTTATCCCGACAATCTGCTCATACACCAGGTTGGCTATGGTATGGCCAGTACGGCGCAGTTGATCGCGCCCGATTTGATACCGACAGCAATATTCAACCACCCCCTGAGCGTTGGGCTCATAGGCAAGCATGCGGGTCTGCTTAAGCACGTCGATGAGTTCAAACTGTACCTGCAGACCGCCATCTGCCGCCGCATTGACTCGGCCGACCACCAGGTATTCTACTTCGGCCGTGTTCCAGTCGGTAAACTGCACTTCCCTGGTAGATTGCGGGAATGCGCGCAGCGATGATCGCGGCAGCACCTTGAATCGACCACTACGCTTGAGGTCATTTTCCAGCACCTCGGCGATATCAACACTAAGACCCGGCACCTCACTGATAAACGGTACCACCGCAATGGGAATCGCATCCTGCAGTCCGGCGGTATCGGTAATTTCAATACGCAACACCGATCCGGCACTGAACGGCAATAGACAAAGCAGCAACAGCGCGGCTAGCCTCAGCTGCAGGGCAGATGATCGATTTGCATGTTTATTTTTCAACATTTAGGGCAGCTCAAAAATAAATTCCAGTCGGCGCTGAAACACCGCTTTATGAGGTGGCGACGGAAACGGCCTTGTCGCCAGTACGGCTTTCTCAACGGCGCGGGCCATCTTGTCACCGCCGCCAGAACACTTCGTCACCTGAACATCGACAATTTCGTTAGGGTATACCAGTGTCGCCAACACCACACAACCGGACCCGGAACGAACACCTGCCGGCGGTCTGAATTTTCGCGTCACCGCGCGCCTGATCGACTCCACGTACTGCTGCGTCAGCTGGTTCTTTTTGCGCAACAGCCTGGCACGCTTTGCCTTGGCCTCAGCGGCCGCCTCTGCTTCTATCCCCTCTTGCCTCTGACGATCTATCTCAGCTTTCCGGGCTGCTTCGTCGGCAAGACGTTTTTGCTCGGCCACTCTGCGGCGCTCGTCTTCCTGGCGTTTCTGCTCAGCCTCCTCAGCCAAACGCTTCTGCTCTGCTTCTTCCTCAAGGCGCTTCTTTTCTGCCTCTTCCGCCAGACGCTGCTGTTCTGCTTCTTCCTCGAGGCGTTTCTTTTCCGCCTCTTCTGCCAGACGCTGCTGTTCTGCTTCTTCCTCGAGGCGTTTCTTTTCCGCCTCTTCTGCCAGACGCTGCTGTTCTGCCTCTTCCTCGAGGCGTTTCTTTTCTGCCTCTTCAGCTAAACGCTTTTGCTCTGCTTCTTCCGCAAGGCGTTTCTTTTCCGCTTCTTCCGCAAGGCGTTTCTTTTCCGCCTCTTCAGCCAGACGCCGCTGCTCTGCCTCTTCCTCGAGGCGTTTCTTTTCCGCCTCCTCTGCCAGGCGCTTTTGCTCTGCTTCTTCCTCAAGGCGTTTCTTTTCCGCCTCTTCTGCCTGGCGTTTTTGCTCGGCCTCCTGCTCCAGCCGCACTCGCTCTATTTCGGCCTCTTCTTCGAGGCGGTTTTGCTCAACCTCCTGCAGACGCTTCTTTTCCGCTTCGTCGACCAGACGCTGCTGCTCTGCTTCCTCTTCCCTGCGTTGTGCTTCGGCTTCCTCGGCAAGGCGCTTTTGCTCTGCTTCCTCGAGGCGTTTCTGCTCAGCCTCTGCCGCCAGACGCTGTTGCTCGATCTCCTGCCGTCGTCGCGTCTCGGCTTCGTCTTCCAGACGTTGCTTCTCCAGAGCCAGCAATCGTGCAGCCTCCGCTTCATCGGCAAGGCGCTGTTGCTCTGCTTCAAGCCGCAAGCGCTCGGCCTCCTCGGCTTGTTGCCTTTGCTGCTCGGCCTGCAATAGTTTTTGCTGTGCCTCTTCCTCTAAACGCTTGCGTTCGGCTTCCTGTTCAGCTTGCAGGAGCTCCTCAGCAAGTTGCTTTTCAGCTGCCAGGCGAGCCTCCCGCTCCTGCTCGGCCTGCCGCAGTCTTTCCAGCTCCTCGCTGTTATCCTCCGGCTCAACCGGCAGACTGGCGTCGGTGTCGTCGGGAACAACAACGTCAGGTTCAAGCGTTTCCGGCAAGTCAGGGTCACGAACCAGCGCTTCGAGCCGCGCCACTTCCTCACTGATCTCAAGTGTATTGACCAACACCGCCTGCACAGGTTCCGGACCAACGGCACCAGCATCCACACTGTCTTCAAATTCGTGTTCCAGCACCACAAACAACAGCGCCGCGATTGCGGCATGCCCTAGAACCGACAGCACAATACCAAGCGGATAGCGGCGCAGCAGATCAAGCATGACGTCCACCTGCGGCCCGGCACCGGGCACAGCCTATCAGCCCGAACATAGCGGCACTGCCGCAGCGTATCGATGATGCCGATGGGCTGGCGATGAGCAATGGAAACAATCCCGTCATTGACCCAACGCCTATTGAGGCGGGTCACTCATCAACTGCACCTTGTCTGCGCCGGCCCCTTGCAAGGTAACCATCGCTTCCATCACGCTGCCATAATTTATAGTTTCATCAGCGGCAACTCTGACCGGGCGATTTGGATCGTCTCGCAACGCTTCGGCGGCAAGTTGCAACGCAGCATCTTTCTCGACAGCCTGATCGGGTGTCTGCCCTATATTCAGGTACCACTCACCGATATCGTTTATCGACAATACCAACGGTTCTGACTGCTGAACCGGATCAACCGGCTTAGCGGAGCTGTTTGGTAAATCAATTTCAACCCCGGTTGTCAGCAACGGCGCGGTAATCATAAAGATGACCAGCAGCACCAGCATGACATCGATGTATGGCACGACATTCATCTCAGACATCAACGCGCGCTTCTGGCGTCGCTCCCGATAGCGAGCCATTATCTGGCGGCCGCGCTACGACGCAACACTTGTCGCTGCAGCACAGCGGCAAACTCTTCCATGAAGTTGTCATAGCGGTTGAGCAAACGGTCTGACTTGTTACTCAGTCGGTTGTAAGCCACCACCGCAGGTATCGCGGCGAACAACCCTATTGCTGTGGCGATCAGGGCTTCAGCGATTCCCGGAGCCACCATAGCCAACGTAGCCTGCTGGACGTTAGCCAGCGCTGTAAAGGAGTTCATGATGCCCCACACTGTACCAAACAGACCAACGTAAGGGGCGGTTGATCCCACCGTGGCCAAAAACGACAAATGCTGCTCAACTGAATCTGTTTCCCGCGACAAGGCGATTTTCATCGCGCGATACGAACCGTCGACGACGGTCTCAGGATCATCCGTTTGCTTAACCAGGCGGGCAAACTCGGAGAAACCACGTTCGAACACGTGCTCCATGCCAATCAGTGCGTCGTCTCTGGTGCGCAGGTGCTGATACATCTGATTGGCATCTGCACCACTCCAGAACTCGTTTTCAAAATCTGTGGCGCCACGCGTCGCGCGGGCGATTTGCCTGCTTTTGGAATAGATGATCGTCCAGCTGACAATCGACGTGACCACCAGCGACAACATCACCAGTTTTACCACCGGCCCCGCTGACATCACCAAGTGCCAAAACGAAAAATCTGTATTCAACGGTTCAGACCCATTTTCAACTCCCCCGGTATTGCACAGGGTTTAAAGGAATCAGCATCAATACAGGCAATCAGCACGCGCGCTTTGACGACCGGTTGCCCGGCCCTGGCTGCGTCTGCAGATTGTGCCTGAGTGCAATGCTGAACAAATTGCATACTTGCACGGCGCACATATTCAACTTCGGCCGTGACCGACAATACGTCGTCAAATCTGGCCGCAGAGAGGTAATCGAGCTGCGCAGATTTCACCACAAACAGCCTTCGCTGAGCAGCAAACAGCGCACTCTGATCAAATCCCATGGATCGCAAATACTCGGTACGCGCACGCTCCATGTACTTTAAATAATTTGCGTAATAAACCACTCCGCCAAAATCTGTATCTTCATAATAGATACGAACATTGATCGAAAACCCGGGTACCTGATCCGCTTCAGTCAACGCAACGTGCTACCTGTGTCTGTGGTGCACGGTCACTCGCCACCATCATACTCTGATGCTAAGTCAGGTTAACAATATTGATCAATTACGATACAGAATAAAACCCCGTCGATTGAGCGTCCAACGACGTCAGCCGACACCGGGTTCTACCGGGCTGCGGGTTGAGCTAGCGGGCCTTTGCGATCAGGCCAACTAGTCTTTGTCGAAAAGAGTTTCCGTGACACCCTCGCTGACCGGATCGTGACGCTGCAGCTGCGGAAGGCCAAGGTGGGTACAGGTTGCCCGTGTCACAACGCGCCCGCGCGGTGTGCGCATCAGCAACCCCTGCTGGATCAAATAGGGCTCTATCACCTCTTCGATGGTACCCGTCTCCTCGCCAATGGCAGCGCCGAGATTATCGAGCCCGACCGGCCCGCCATCAAATTTCTCAATGACCGCAAACAGCAGTCGTCGATCCATGTTGTCGAGACCGAGTTCATCGACATTGAGCATATTCAAAGCAGCATCGGCAATCGGCTGGTCAATTTTGCCATTGCCACGAATCTGCGCGTAATCCCGCACCCGACGCAGCAGACGATTGGCGATTCGCGGGGTACCGCGTGAGCGGCGGGCAATTTCACCGGCACCGGCATCGTCAATCGGCACCTGCAGCAGGCTTGCCGAGCGGCTGATGATTCGCGCCAGGTCAGCAGGCTGATAATACTCAAGCCGTTGCACAATGCCGAACCTATCGCGCAAAGGGGACGTCAGCAAACCGGCCCGGGTGGTCGCCCCCACCAGCGTAAACGGCGGCAAGTCAATTTTGATCGAGCGTGCAGCCGGCCCTTCCCCGATCATGATATCAAGCTGAAAATCTTCCATGGCGGGATACAGAACCTCTTCGATTGCCGCATTCAGCCGGTGTATTTCATCGATGAACAGGACATCGTTTTTTTCCAGGTTGGTAAGCAAGGCGGCCAGATCACCGGCGCGCTCGATGACCGGCCCGGAGGTATGGCGGATATTAACCTCGAGTTCATTGGCAACAATATTAGCCAGTGTGGTTTTACCGAGCCCGGGCGGTCCGAATATCAACAGATGATCAAGCGACTCCTGCCGTGAGCGTGTCGCACCGATAAAGATCTCCATCTGCTCACTGACAACCGGCTGCCCCCGGTAATCGGCCAGCGTCTGCGGCCGCATGGCTCGCTCCTGGGCGTCGTCAGAGCGTTCTGCCGCGTCAATTACGCGGTCATTATCAGTCATTCATGGCACCTTTTGGCATTGCGAATGTTCTGGTCTTTACGGCGGCAATCACTTCACCGCCTTCTGCAGCGCATCGCGGACAATCTGCTCAACTGATTCTCCCGACGATGCCTTGACCATACGCTGTGCCTCGGCATTTTTATAGCCCAGCGCCTCCAGTGCCTCCACCGCCTGGGCGCGAAAGCTGCCACCGTTGGTGGCGTTGTCGGCACTCTGCATCAGTGTGCTGCTGTCAAGAGAGAGCTTGTCGATTCGATCCTGCATTTCAACAATCAATCGCTCTGCGGTTTTTTTACCAATCCCGGGCAGACGCGTTAACGCGGCGACATCGTGGTTGGCAATGCTCACGGCGAACTCTTCTGCCGACAAACTGGACAAAATGGCGATGGCCATTTTCGGCCCGACACCATTGACCTTGATCAGCTCACGAAACAGCGCCCGCTGCGACATGGTGGAAAAGCCGTACAACAGCTGTGCGTCATCACGCACCACCATGTGGATAAACAGCACTACTTTCTCACCCACCGCGGGCAAGCCGAAAAATACCGGCAGCGGTGCTTCAATTTCATACCCGACACCGTTGCAGTCGACCAGCAGCTGAGGCGGCTGGCTGTGCACCAGCAGGCCGGCGATGCGGCCGATCACGGAACTGACACCCAGCGCCTGGCACGACGCCGGCCGCTGCCGCGCTGTGTCAGAACACCATTGCCGGCTTTGCCACCGGGTACCGAACTGTGTGCGTGACAGACGGCAACAGCCAGACCGTCAGCCGCGTCGGCGGCGGGTAGTTCGTCCAGTGTTAAGAGCATGCGTATCATTTCCTGCATTTGGGCTTTGTCGGCACCGCCATAACCAACAGCGGACTGTTTGACCGTTCTGGGCGAATACTCAGCGACTGGCAGACCGCGCTGAACCGCGGCGCAAATTGCGGCCCCTCTAGCCTGGCCCAGCTTCAGCGCTGACATCGGGTTTTTACTGACAAAGACCTCTTCGATGCCCACCTCGGCCGGCTGCCATTGATCAATGACCCGACCGATCTCAAAAAGAATATACCCCAGCTTTTCGGGAAAGTTATCACCCGCCACCCGGATACTGCCGTGCGCTACGTGGAAGTCGCGAATGCCGTCGGAATCAATCACTCCGAAACCCGTGATGACTGACCCGGGATCGATACCGAGGATTCGCCGCAAGCCTGGCTTCGGTGCCGCTTTGGCGTGCTTTTCGCCCACCTTCATACCAGCACTGTCGGGGCACATGCTGATCCCGTATTGCCACAGGGTCGCCCGGCTTTGTCGGTGCCGGAATCAATCATACTGCTATGCCGCCCGGCGATGCTACTGGCATCGGGTCGGTTATGTTTCGTAGGCTTCAGAGGGGATATCTGCGTTGTTATAAACGTTCTGAACGTCGTCGAGTTCTTCGATAACGTCGAGTAGTTTCAGGAATTTCACGCCGTGCTCGACATCAAGGGTGATATCGTTGTCGGCCCGCTTGGTGACTTCGGCCAGCTCCGGCTCGTGACCGGCTGCAACCATCGCTTCTTTGACATCGACAAAGTTAGCCGGCGTGGTAATGACCTCAACCGATCCATCTTCGTTGGCGATGACGTCTTCCGCCCCCGCGTCGAGCGCCGCCTCCATCAGTACATCTTCATCGCTCCCCTCCCCGTAGGTCAGGACCCCCATTGCTGTGAACATATAGGCGACCGAACCATCTGCCCCCATATTGCCACCATGTTTGGAGAACGCGTGACGCACTTCGGCAACGGTACGATTGCGGTTGTCGGTCATGGTTTCGATCATGATCGCGACACCACCGTGACCGTAGCCCTCGTAGGTGATCTCTTCGTACTGTACATCGTCGAGTTCACCTGCGCCTTTCTTGACCGCGCGATCAATGGTGTCTTTAGGCATATTGCCGCCCAGCGCTTTATCGACCGCAAGACGAAGTCGCGGGTTAGCTGCCGGGTCAGAGCCGCCCATGCGGGCCGCGACGGTTATCTCACGGATCAGTCGGGTGAACAGTTTTCCGCGTTTGTTGTCCTGGGCTTTTTTGCGATGTTGAATATTCGCCCATTTACTGTGTCCAGCCATTACCTGTCTCTTAAGTGTCTGTCTGTATTTTTACTCAGCCCGGGTGGTACACAGATAGTGTGCGCCTCCAGTGCCATCATTTTACCTGATACCGGCATTGCATAAACAGCACGGTCACGGTGCTGCCGGGCCCTGACTCGTCACCCGTGTTATTCTAACCCACGTCAGGCATCCGACGCATCGGCATACGGAACGGTATTGTTGCAGCCCCCGATGGCGGTCCACATCCACCGGTGTGCACGGCGGCCATGCCGGCCTAGCGGTCCAGCCGCTTGAGCACAAATTCCTCTATAGCCACACGATTACTGTGCGACGCGACAACCGATAATGCCTCGGTCGCCGGCAGCCATCGATAATCGGTATGCTCATCAGCGGCCAGACAGATGGCGTGTGGTTTTTTAGTCAGCTCACACAGAAACCAATGCTCGGTATTAACCGTGACTCCGGGGGCATAGCGACGAGCCCAATGCGGCTTGATGTCAAAATCAAACGTCTTGTGGCAGTTGATCAGCGCTGCTCCACGGATACCGGTTTCCTCTGCGAGTTCCCGCACAGCGGCTTGCTCCGGCGATTCGTCCGGCTCAAGGCTGCCGGTCACCGATTGCCAGAAATCAACAGGCTGCCTGCGCTTGATCAACAGCAGCTCACCCGCCTTCGAATACACCACCACCAGCACGGATTCAGGACGCCGGTAAGCCGTTTCACTCACCGGCGCGCCTCGTTAGTCACAGACACTCGCTACCAGCGATCAGGCGTCTGTTGCAGCTGGCGCTTTGCGGGGCCGCAATGCCAGTTCTTTTAGTTGTCGATCCGACACGGTCCCGGGGGCGTCAGTCAGCAGACAACTGGCGCTCTGGGTTTTCGGAAACGCCATGACATCTCTCAGTGTTGATGCGCCAGCCATCAGCATCACTAAACGATCAATACCAAACGCTATACCGCCATGCGGTGGTGCACCGTAGCGCAGCGCGTTCAGTAAAAAGCCGAATTTATCCTGCGCTTCTTCTTCACCGATACCCAACAGCTGCAAGACCTGTTGCTGCATCGTTGCATCATGAATACGAATAGACCCGCCGCCAAGTTCGGTGCCGTTGAGTACCATATCGTAGGCACGTGACAGGGCATTGCCCGGATCATTACGCAAGGCATCAAGGTCGTTGGTGCTTGGTGCAGTAAACGGATGATGCAGGGCCGACCAGCGCTTGCCGCCTTCGTCCCATTCAAACATCGGGAAGTCGATCACCCACAACGGCTGCCAGCCGTCGGCCACCAAACCGAGATCCTGCCCCAACCGGACCCGCAGTGCTCCGAGAGAGTCACTGACAACAGTCGATGGGCCGGCACCGAAAAAGATCAGGTCGCCGCTTTGCGCGCCGGTACGCTCAAGAATGCCAGCCAGCGCAGCATCATCAAGGTTTTTGACAATCGGTGACTGCAAGCCGTCTCTGCCGGTGGCGACATCATTGCATTTGATATAGGCCAGACCTTTGGCGCCGTAGCGACCGACAAAATCAGTGTAGTTATCAATTTCCTTGCGAGTCAGCTTGCAACCGTCAGGCACTCTCAGCGCGGTAACCCGGCACTTGGGATCGGCGGCGGGCCCTGAGAACACCTTGAAATCGACATTGGCCAATTGCTCGGACAGCTCAACCAGCTCAAGATCGATACGCAAATCCGGTTTGTCCGAGCCGTAACGCAGCATGGCTTCTGCGTAAGTCATGGTGGGAAAAGGATCAGGTAACTGCACATCCAGTTCGCTGCTGAACAGCTCCCGCATCATGCGCTCGGTGGCTTTCATGATGTCGGCTTCTTCAACAAAGCTCATTTCAATATCGAGTTGGGAGAACTCCGGCTGCCGGTCTGCTCGAAGGTCTTCATCTCTAAAGCAACGGGCAAACTGGTAGTAGCGGTCAATGCCACTCATCATCAGGATCTGCTTGAACAACTGCGGTGACTGCGGCAGCGCAAAAAACTCCCCCTGGTGGGTGCGGCTGGGCACCAGATAATCACGCGCGCCCTCCGGCGTTGCACGAGTCAGGATAGGGGTCTCTACGTCCAGGAAACCATCGGAATCAAGCGCCTCTCGCAGTTTGCGTGTGACCGCAGAGCGAAGTCTCATGCGCTGCTGCATTTGCGGCCGACGCAAATCGATGTAGCGATAGCGCATGCGGGTTTCTTCCTGCACGTCGTCATCGTCGAGTTGAAACGGCGGCGTGTCTGCGGCATTTAACACCACTAGTTGCTTGGCCAGTACTTCTATCTGGCCAGTGCGCAGATCTTCATTGGTGGTGCCCTCTGGCCGGTTGCGCACGCGTCCGGTAATCTGCAGTACAAATTCGTTGCGTACTTGCTCGGCGATGGCAAAAATTTCAGCGGTGTCAGGATCAACGACAATCTGAATCAACCCTTCGCGATCGCGCAGATCAATGAATATCACCCCACCGTGATCGCGGCGCTTGTGCACCCACCCGCACAGGGTAACCTCCTGATCGATAAACGCAGCGTCAACAACGCCGCAATAATGTGATCGCATTAAATGGATTTCCGTCAGTTTTCGGTCAAAGAAATAAAAGGCGCAAATAGTACGGCGGTATGCCATCCGACGCAAACCGTCCTTAGCCCTGAGGCCGGAGCGGTCGCACCGGTGGCGACTATCACACCGACCATTCACCGCCGCAAAACGACTGCGTCGTCCCCCTGGCGTTGAAGCGCCCGGGCGTGTTGACGGATGTCGTTGCCGGTTTATTTTAGCGCAACTCGGACTACATATGCCGTTCTGTCACGTCAGCTGGCATTTGCAGGCTGCGGAATCGGGGAATTGCACATCCTCTTTGCAACAGCTTTCCGCGTCCAACTGGTCTAAGCTTGAACGGATAACTTTCGTTTTGGCCACTCTGGCACCTATTTCCCCTCGCGGAGAACACATGAAGCATTATGATTTGTACGGAATCGGCAACGCCCTGGTCGATATGGAGTACCGGATTTCTGACGAAAAGCTGGCAGAGCTAGGCGTCGACAAAGGGTTGATGACACTCATTGAAGAAGATAGACACCACGAGCTGGTCGGTCAGCTCAGTGATCTGACCCATAAAAAAGCCTGCGGGGGCTCTGCTGCAAACTCTGTCATCGCGCTGGCGCAGCTGGGCGGCGACGGTTTCTACAGCTGCAAAGTGGCAAGCGATGAGTTTGGCGACTTCTATCTGCAGGACATGGCCGACTGCAACGTCAACACTAATCTTGATGGTGCCGCGCGTGTCGATGGACACACAGGCAAATGTATCGTGATGGTCACCCCTGATGCGGACCGCACCATGAACACCTATCTCGGTGTGACGGTAAACCTTTCCGAGGACGAGGTTGTCGCCGACGCCATTACCCACTCTAAGTATGTCTACATGGAAGGCTATCTGGTGACGTCGGACACCGGCCGTGCAGCAGCACTGAAAGCCGGACGGATCGCCAAACAAGCTGGCGTCCCCACGGTGCTGACACTCAGTGACCCGAACATGGTTAATTTTTTTCGTGACGGCTTACTTGCAATGGCAGGCGATAGTCTCGACCTGCTGTTCTGTAACGACGCAGAGGCCACGCTGATGACCAGCACAGACAGCGTCGAAGCGGCCGCCGCCGAACTTAAAAACCTGGCAAAACGATTTGCGATCACCACCGGAGCTGACGGTTCAGTGGTGTTTGACGGCAACGAAACCCGCCACATCCCGGCAGACAAGGTCGACGTCATCGACACCAACGGGGCCGGTGATATGTACGCAGGAGCGTTCCTGTACGGCCTTACACACAACATGGATTTCACCAAATCAGCAGAACTGGCGAGTCGCGCAGCGTCAAAAATTGTCACACACTTCGGGCCACGCTTACCGGCCGAGCAGACTCGCGCCCTGCTCAAATAACCTTCCAGCACACCGCCACGCAGACGCCCCGGGCCATACACGCCCGGGGAATCGCCCGACCAACGTGCCGGCTACCCGGAACGGGCTCACGAATAAAAATCAATCCGCAGCCACTCCCGCCGATAGGCACTAGAAGCCAGCCGCTTTAAG
The DNA here is from genome assembly GCA_938003855.1 of uncultured Granulosicoccaceae bacterium. Taxonomy (GTDB): domain Bacteria; phylum Pseudomonadota; class Gammaproteobacteria; order Granulosicoccales; family Granulosicoccaceae. The sequence continues at coordinate 39,877 of CALKXD010000132.1, forward strand.
CCTGTGATCCCGCTATGTAAATCACCGGGGCTTTGCAGTATTCTGTCGCCTTTCCCGATTGAGCTACTTCGGGCACGCTTGACTGGCTATATTTTTTTGTTCCTGCTTCGCCTGGAGAAAATCAATGGCCCCCAGTTCCGCGTCCGAGCGTCGACAAATGGCTATTTCCGAATTAAGTAACCCACTGCGTACCAAAGAATATTTGTCGCAGGCTTCAGAATTGGTTCGCCACTACTATGCCCGTGTACCCTACGAAGATGTGGTCACACGCAGCATGGAACACCTGAATGCTGCAGCGATCTCGCACTGGAATATGGCCTCCAGACGCCAGCAGGATGATTGCCTGTTACGGATATTCAATCCCACACAGGAGAACGATGGCTGGGATTCAAAACACACAATCATCGAAATAACCACGCCGGACAAACCGTTTCTGGTGCGTTCGCTATCGGTCGCCTGCAGCAATATGGGCTTCAATATCCGGCAGTTCATTCATCCGATATTCTGGGTAACACGCACCGAAGATGGCCTGCTTGATGGCATGGTCGGCAACGATCACCAGGCCGCTGTCGCTGAATCATTCATGCAATTGCATATTGATCGACAGTTTGACGAGTCCGCGCTTGAGTCACTGGGTCTGGAGCTGAAAAGGGTCATTGCCGACGTCAACCTGGTCTGCGACGACTGGGAACCCATGAAAGCCGCTTGCGTCGCCGCCAACCAGCGCCTGCGTCGTTCTAAAAGCGGTGATTTTCAAACCGCCGAATCATGCGATTTCATTGACTGGCTGCAACGCTTCCACTTTACTTTCACCGGCTACTGCGAGCTGGCCGGACAGGATGGCGAGCTGCAATTGGTGCCAGACCGTCTGCACGGTATTTTCAGGGTAGAAAGTCCCGCGCAAGTGCTTGCCTCCTGCGTCCCGACCGCTGAGCTGAGCGATCGACAGGGCGGCATACTGAACTTCACTAAATCAGTAGAGAAAGCACCGGTAATCCACTCTAAATTCATGGATATCATCAGCTTTCCGCGTATCGGCGACAACAACCGTGTCGATGGCTGCTGCGTGGTGACCGGTTTTTTCACATCTCGCGCTGTCAGCACCGACCTGGACTCTATACCGCTGCTGCGACACAAATCGATCAACATCGTTGCCAAGTCCGGCATCAACCCCGGCGCGCACGACGGCAAGATGCTGTTGACAACGCTGGAGAGCTTTCCACGCGACATGCTGTTGCAGGCCAACGAGGAAACCATCACCCGGATGTGTCGCGGCATTATGAGCCTGGAGCATCATCCGCGAGTTCGGCTGTTTGGCACACAGGATCGCTTTCAGCGATTTGCCAGCTGCTTTGTCTACGTGCCCAGCGATCTGTATTCACGGGAACTGCGTCAGCAGATACAGGCGATACTGCAGGACAGCCTGAATGCCGACACCGTCGAGTTCGACGCGGTGTTTTCGTCAGAAAACTCGCAGGCTAGAATTCATTACTTCCTGCGCACGCCGCAGGCCAGTTCGGTCGAAGCCGACTTCATCGCGATCGAGCAATTGATCGTTGATGCCGCACAGAACTGGGATGACAACCTACGCACGCAGCTACTGGCCTCATCCGACAACGACACAGACAGCGCCATCACGCTGGCTTTGCAAAAAGGCCTGCCGGGCAGCTACAAAGAGCAATACAACACCGACATCGCCGCCCGCGATCTGACTCTGCTGCAGCAATGCAGGATCAGTGGCGAATTAAAAGTTCTGCTTTACCGCGATCACACACATTCCGATCATGAAATCGGTTTTAACATTTATCACGGCGATACAAACGTCCCGTTATCAAAGACTATCCACATACTGGAAAACATGGGCCTGCCGGTCGACGGTGAAAAGCCCTATGAAGTAAAAACTGCAGACGAGTCCCTGCATATCCGTGTGTTTACCTTGCACCACCCGAACGCGAAGAATATCCCGATCGACAACCTGGCCGACGATTTCCAGCAGGCATTCGTGAAAATCTGGCAGGGTGAAGTCGAAGACGACGGCATGAATCAACTGGTGTTAAGCGCCGGGCTGAACTTCCGGCAGACCAGTATTCTGCGCGGCTATTGCAAATACCTGCTGCAGATTAAAGTGCCGTACTCGCAGGAATACATGATCGACTGCCTGACCAACAATGTCGCGCTGGTGGAATTAGCGGTTGAGATTTTTGAAACACGTTTTAACCCGCAGGGCACTTCAAACGAGACGACGGCACTGGAGCAGAGCTACAACCACCAGCTCGATCAGGTTGTCAGTCTGGATGAAGACCGAATACTGCGAACTTTCAACAACGCCATAACCGCCACTGTTCGCACCAATTACTTTAAAACAGATCAACACGGTAAGCCTTCTGATTACCTGTCAATCAAACTGGTACCGTCATTAATCGATGGCGTGCCGCTACCCTGCCCTGAGTTTGAAATATTCGTCTGTTCACCACGCGTTGAAGCAGTGCATCTGCGCGGCGGCAAAGTCGCCCGTGGCGGCCTGCGCTGGTCAGACAGACGCGAAGATTTCCGTACCGAAGTTCTGGGCCTGATGAAAGCACAGATGGTCAAAAATTCTGTCATCGTACCGGTCGGGTCCAAAGGCGGCTTTGTCGTCAAGCAGCCCCCGGTCAATGCCAGCCGCGATGAACTGATGGTCGAAGTCGTTAGCTGCTATCAGACTTTTCTGCGGGGCATGCTGGACATCACCGACAACTACGTCGAAGGTGCCATCATTAAACCCGCAGGCGTTGTCAGTCACGATGCTGACGATCCCTATCTTGTTGTCGCGGCCGACAAAGGCACGGCCACCTTCTCTGATATCGCCAATGGTATCTCAGACGACTACGGATTCTGGCTGGGCGATGCTTTCGCCTCGGGTGGATCAGTCGGCTATGACCACAAAGGCATGGGCATCACCGCCAAGGGAGCGTGGGAATCAGTCAAACGCCACTTCCGTGAACTCAACCTCAACACACAGCAGGAAGAATTCAGCGTTGTTGGAATCGGCGATATGGGCGGCGATGTGTTTGGTAATGGCATGCTGCTGTCAGAAAAAATAAAACTGGTCGCCGCCTTTAACCACATGCATATTTTCCTCGACCCGACACCGGATGCCGCGGCCAGCTTCGCCGAGCGCGAACGCTTATTCGCGCTGCCTCAATCAAGCTGGCAAGACTACAACAAAGATTTGATATCAAGCGGCGGCGGTATCTTTGCCAGATCGCTAAAATCAATCCCGCTCAGCACAGAAGTGCAGACACTCATCGGTGTAGAACAAACCGAGATCGCACCCAACGAACTGATCAACCTGCTCCTTAAAGCCGAGGTTGATCTGCTCTGGAACGGCGGTATTGGCACGTATATCAAAAGCTCGGAAGAATCCCATATTGATGCACAGGATAAAGCCAATGATCCGTTGCGCGTTGATGCCCGGGATCTGCGCTGTCGAGTGGTCGGTGAAGGGGGCAACCTTGGTTGCACGCAACTCGGACGTATCGAGTTTGCGCGCAACGGCGGGAAAATCTATACCGACGCAATCGATAACTCAGCGGGTGTCGATTGCTCTGACCACGAAGTAAATATCAAAATTCTAGTCGATGGCCTGGTGACCCACGGCGCTTTGGCGGCTGACCAGCGCAGCCAGTTCCTTGCCGACATGACTGATGATGTCTCCGATCTGGTTCTGGTAGACAACTACCAGCAGACACAGTGCATCAGCCTGGCTCTGAAAGAGAGCGCCGTGATGCTCGAAGAGCACGCACGCTTTATCACAGAAATGGAAAGCGCCGGCAAGCTTAATCGCACCATTGAATTTCTACCGGATACCGACACCATTGCCGAGCGCAAGGCACAAGGTAACGGGCTCAGTGCACCGGAACTGGCCGTCATTGTTGCTTACAGCAAGATGGACATCTATCAGCAGCTGTTAACATCAGACCTGCTCGACGATCCGTTCTTCGAAGAAGGTTTGCTGCGCTATTTTCCAACGCAACTGTCGCAGCAATTCGCAACTGAAATTCTCAATCACCAGTTGCGTCGCGAGATCATCGCCACTCAGGTAACCAACAGCCTGGTCAATCGCCTGGGCCCGACCTTCCTGTTTCGATTACAGGATGAACTCGGTGCCAGAACCACAGAAATCGCAGCCGCCTATGTGGCAGTGCGAAGCCTGTTTGATATGCGTGACCTGTGGCAGTCCATTGAGCAACTCGACAATGCCATCAGCAGCGCCACACAAACCGAAATGCTGTTAATGGTCCGGGGCTGGGTGGAACGCAGCATTCACTGGCTGGTCAAAAACCGCCGATGTAACGACGGTATCGAACCACTGATTACTTATTTTTCCAGCGGCCTGCAAGAGTTAATGTCGCAGATTCCTGCGGTACTGGCAGCCCCTAATCAAAGTACCTATGCCGCACGCTGCAATTACTTCAAGGACGCCGGCGTACCGCAGGAAATCGCGGCCCGGGTGGCCTCTGTAGTGCCATTATCATCAGCCTTTGACATCCTCGATATTGCACACGGTTCGGACACCAACCTGCCGGTTTCTGCCGGAGTTTATTACCAGCTCGGTGAGTTTCTGCAGCTGCAATGGCTGCGCGAGCAGATTGCCAATCTGGATGTCGGTAACCACTGGCACGCACTAGCCAAGTCAGCGCTGCGATCAGACCTGCACTATCAGCAACGGCACTTGTGTGCTGAACTGCTGAGCAGTGCGCCGGCCCAAAAGACCGCAATTGAACTGGTCGATGACTGGGCTGCTGACAACTCGGGCCCACTCGATATTTACAGCCAGCGCCTCAATGACCTGAAGTCCAGTGCAAGCGTCGACTACGCAATGCTGTCGCTGGCGGTCAATGAGGTCCACAAGCTGCTGAAATCCGACCGCCCTCTGGCAGGCTCTGATTAATCCACGCAGGCTCGCTGACTTGCAGCGAGCCTTGCCCCCACTAACCAGACCGTCGCCGCCAGCAACAGAGAGCGCCGTGGCTGTTTCTGCGTGAACCTTACCAAGAAAATAAATAGTCAATTTATTCAACAACTTAATTGACATTCAACCCATAACCCCACCGCTCAGTCAGCCCCCGCTACCAGTGCCGCAACGGGCAACTCGGGCACGTAAAACCCCCTGGTTCACAATTGTTGACTTGTGGATCACACCCCGCAACGTCAATATTATGACCGAAGCAAACGTGAATCCGGTCTCGAAACAGGAATAGACCAGTTGGATCGCGTTACCGGAAGTTAGTGACTATTGGAGACAACCATGACTGGTTCATCATCAGGCGGCCTGAGTGCTGCCAATGGAATTTTTTCGCAGGCCTCACAACTGCTGCAACAGCAACAGCAGATCGGGATGCAGTCCGCTCAAATGACCGCATCCTCCGGAGCCCTGCAAGCAGCCTTGCAAGCTTTGCAAACCGTAGCTAGAAACATTCGGGGCTAAGCCAGGCTGATAACAGGTAGTTGGTAGTAGGTAGTAGCAACCCGCTTCCACGCGGAGCGGCCGTCGGCAATTGCAGTCTGTAGTGCGTAGTTGTAGTACTAAAAAGGGCCCCGATGGGCCCTTTTTACTTTGCTTCATTCGGCAGCGGTATCCTTCATTTTCGCTTTCGCGACCCGCCCCGTGGGTTAACGCGTTCCGTAGATTATCTCTACCCCGCTTGCCGACCGCTCGGAATTGCCTCCTCCGGAGCCATTAATAATGCCCACACCAGCGGAATTACTGGAACCGAGGCTTTGAATGGCATCGCCAACCAACTCGACATAGCGCTTCGGGCCCGATACGTAAGTAAGGTCAGAACCCGGGCTTGATTTGATCGAAAACCGGGCATCGTAAATGTTCAGGTCACGCAGCGATTGCTCCAGCCGGAAAGGTGATAAGTTACCCAGTCGAAAAACCTTACTTTGCGATTCCCTGGCACTCTCGACGTGCAATACAAACCCGTCGTAGTACCACACCAGCCCGTAGGTTCTGGTCAGAAAGTCCAGAAACTGACGCTGGGACATCTCCGGCAAGCGTCCTCGCACCTGACCGGTAACAGCACTGCTGACCTGCACACTGAAGCCAAGGTTCGACCCAAAGGCACGCAGTACATTGGGTAAACTCTGATCAACGGTAATGTATCGATACAGCTCACCGGTCAGCGGTAATTCTGCCGCGTGGCCATGAGACAGCAACGGGGAACACACCACCACCGCCCCCGCAAGGAAATTTTTCAGCCGTTTTCTATAGCGAGTATTTAACATTTTCCTGACCGGTAACGATACTGCCAACAAGTGCGCTGCAATCGACACAACCCACGCCCGTGACTACCACTGCCAAATCTACTTGAGTGCACTACGCATCAACTCGTAGTACTGCAAGTTACCGCGTACATCACTATGACTGGAGCTTATCAACTCAAGCTCCGACGCCACTTCACTGCGACCCGCCAGGCCATAGGCAAGTGCCAGATTGTGTCGGGCCTCTGCCGGTGCGGTGGGATCGGTTACCACATTGGTAAGCAGCGTAATGGCTTTGTAATAGCGCTGTGACATCGTCAGCGATAAACCAAGATTGCTCTTGATCATCAGATCACTCGGTCGAGTCAGCAGAAGCTTGCGATATATTTTTTGCGCATCATTGTGCTTGCCCAAATGATCAAGTGCGACAGCCAATCCGTTACGCGCGACATAACTTACCGGGTCAATTTTCAAGGCCTCGTTAAATGCCTTGATACTGTTGCGTCCGTCAGATTTAGCCAGATAGACACGGCCGAGGCCGACCATCGCCTCCAGCGAATCAGGATTGCGCTCGGCAACCATCCGATACGTCTGCTCTGCTTCATCGAGTGCACCGGCAGCCAGCAGCGCATTACCAAGTGCCCGGTTAAGTTCAGCATCGTCAGGGTGCCCGGCTGCCAGGCGCCGGTATATATGCAGCGCTGTGTTGTAGTCGCCACCTTCAATCGATGCTTCCGCCAGTTGAATGCTGCTTTCATAGGACCGGACGTCACGCTGCGCACTGGTGGCACCAGTAAAGGAATCCCGGTGCACCATGGTACACGCCGAAACCGAGACGGCCAGAACCACCGCTATTCCGGCCCTTATACACCCGCCGGCTAAGTGTTTGCGAAATTTAAAATCACCCGTATTTTTCATAGTTTTTATATACTCGGTGCCCATCTAGTAAATAAATCCGGCCTGACTTTTCAGTCTTACCTTGCCAGGTATCAGGGCTTCTCCTCGCATGTCTACACCTTTACGCTGCGCCACTTTCGATCCCAGAATGTACTCCACGCCAGAGACACGTCGCAGCAGCCGTGACGCCATCTCGGTATTGTGAGGCGCCTGATGCTTGACAATTTCAGGCGTTACCACAACTACTAATTCGGTCTCGTTACGTCGATAACTGTTGGAGGTAAACAACTGACCCAGCACCGGTACATTACCTAGTCCCGGCAACTGATTCATAGAATCGCTATAGTTGTTTTGCAGCAATCCACCGATCGCAAAACTCTGGCCGTTCTGTACTTCAACCGTGGTGTCCAGCCGCCTAACCTGGGTTGAAGGGATATCAAAGCCGTTACTGGTCACACCGGCATTGGTCGACAACTCACTGATTTCGGGCTGAACACGCATACGGATACGACCATTCGGCAGAACGGTCGGTGTAAAATCCAGAGAAATACCAAAGGGCTTAAATGAAACGCTGACTGAATCATTAAATGATGAAGGTACCGGAAACTCGCCACCGGCTAGAAAACTGGCGCTCTCGCCACTGACCGCAGTCAGGTTCGGCTCCGCCAGAATCGTGAAGGTGTCATTTTTCGACAGCGCATCAATCACGGCATTGAGATCGACAGGGCCATTTGTATTATTGTTGCTGAACAGATATTTGGTGGCTGACGACTGCTGGTAAGCACCATCACTGTCTAGAAAATTGCGACCATCAAACACGCCGAGCGTGTAACTGGATTTATTGACAATCGCCGACCAATTAATGCCAAAGGCCTCATTGACGCTTCTGGAAACCTCAGCGATTTTGACTCGCAGATTGACCTGAGTCGACCCGGCCACGTCAAGGTGGTTTATTAATTCATCACCCTGCCCCAAATACTTTTCGGCCGTGGTATTAACCGCATTATAGTTGCTCAGTGAATCCACCTCGCCGCGCAGATGCAAGGACCCCGGACCAGGCTCTACCTGTATATCTGAATCAGGAAATCGACGCTTCAACGCCTTGGACAGGGTGTCTGAGTTTTGCGACACCGAGATATCGCGCTCCAGTATCACTCTGCCGCTGGAATCCAACGCCACAAGAGTGGTGGTGCCATTGCCAACACCGGTCACAAACAGCTTCATTGCCGTCGGCGCTTTAACCGTGGCGACTTTGGGGTCGCCGACAAACACGGTCTTTACAGGTGAGTCCAGATTGATGATCTTTCCGGTGCCGATCGCCAGCGAAAACTCCGTGGCTGCGTGGCTGACACCGCAAGAGACCACCAGGAAACCGAAGACCAACGATCGCACGACCTGCCGACAGATAAGTTTGCCGTCTGGAATGATGTTTTTATTGTTTGTGATAAAAGAATTCAAGCCGCACAAAACCTTTCTTATGTAAATAAGCGCTTCCAAATGCAAAGACAATCAGAGCGCGTTGACAGAGCAATTTCAATGCCCGAAAAACACACGCTGATCACCAAGAGGACTGGTACAACCTAAGAATAGCCAAGATTTCAGAGTTGGCCGCAGAGATTTGTCAAAACAACCAATCTGAACTGACCAAACATCACTTATGGCACCGCAGGACCAAATGACCGGCCTGTTCAGCCGCCGATTACCGCCCCGCGAGCACAACCCCGATGGATGGATTATGCTAACCCGCTATGACCGAGTTAATTTCCATAGCGCTGGCGCGCCTGAGTGCCTATCACTACCTGATAATTGCCGTCAACATACTGCTGTTGCTACTGGCGCGACCCCTGGTAGAAAAGCTGGGATCAAAATCCGGCAGCCGCCAGTTTGACTTCCAGGTCAATGTCCTGCGCGGTCTGAACCTGGCAATTCTGGCCGCTGTGTTCTACTTCGCGGTCTATGCACCCAATGCCGACGGTAGTGGACCGGGCTTAAAGCTGCTGTCGATTCTGGTCGTGCTGTACCTTGCGTATCTGGCCTCGAGCATTGGCAGCTACCTGATGCGACGCCGCTACGGAAAAGTCAATACCACCTCCGACGGTATTCAGACCTCAGACACCTACCATTCCCGCATGCTGACGCTGCTGGTCAGTACCTTTATCGCCATCGTCGCGCTGATCACGGTGATTCGCATCGCCGGCTTCAGCAGCTTACTGGAAGCGGGCGGAGTGATTGGCTTTGTCGGTGTTTTCCTTGCGCTGACTCAGGCCGCATGGGCACCGGACATCATCTCCGGACTGATACTGCTCAACAGTGACATGGTGAGTGAGGGCGACCTGATCGAAATTGGCATACCGGAACCTTTTCTGGCCCGCGTGTTCAAAACCAAGATCTTCCACACCGTGTTGATCGATATCGTCAACAACCACCGGGTTATGATCAGCAACAGCAAGCTTCGCGACTATCCAATTCACAGCCTGTCAAAGTTCGCCTCCGCGCGCGGACTGCGTGAGCGCCTGGTCTTCAAGATCGGCTATGACACCGAATCAGCACAGGTTAAAGAGATGTTCACCCAGGCATTTACCTCGCTTTGCATCGACAGCAATACCTGCCTCGATGAGACTCACCCGCTCGAAGTGAGGGTGATAGAGGCCGGCGATCACGCCGTCGAGTGGGCTGTTTTCTATTATATTAAAGAAGTTCAGCAATTGGTGGCTACACGACAACTGATGATTGAAGCCATCCTCGATACCTCGCGCGCGCACGGCATTTCTCTGGCAACACCACAAACTCACGTGGTCAGTCGCGCCGCCAAAGAGGCACCGCCGGCGGTGATCTGATTCTGCCCCACTGCCATCAATCCTGCCACCCACCCCACTTTACAGAACTCCGCGTGACTGAATTTCAACTTCCAGGCAGTGGACGCGTATGTCCGCTCGACTATCACTACCAGGCTGAAGACATCGCTCAATACCCTGCGCAACCCACCGAAACGCTGTACATCGCAGGGGGCCTGTACGGCAACCCATTCGCACTCGACACCATTGAAAAGCTGGCTGAATCAGACTCTGCCCGACTGGTTTTTAATGGCGACTTCAATTGGTTCAATCACACTGCTGCCGATCTGCGCAGGGTGAATGAGCGCGTGCTGCGCCATGATGCCATTCGCGGCAACGTCGAAACCGAGCTGTCGCGTGACGAAGCCGGCAGTGGCTGTGGCTGCGGCTACCCCGATACGGTAAGCGATCAGGTGGTCGACTGGTCCAACCAGATTATCCGTCAGTTGCAGCTTAGCATCGGCAGACAGACGGCACTGCAAAATGCGTTGACTACCCTGCCCATGTATCGCCGCTATCAGATCGGGGCAGCGACGGTTTCGGTGGTACACGGTGATTGCCAATCACTGGCAGGCTGGTCGTTCTCGAGGCAGGAACTTGCCCGTCCCACTGAGGCGACCACCACAATGGCCGCACAATCCGCCTCGGATGTTATTGCCTGCACTCACACCTGTGAGCCAATCAGCACACTGCTGACGCCGAAACGCCCCGTCGCAATCGCCAACAACGGCGCGGCCGGTATGCCAAACTTTGACGACGGCCTTTACGGCGTAGTCACCCGTGTTGGCACGACGACCAGCACAAATCCGACTCTGTACGGAGCCCGGGTCGCCGGTGTCCACATCGACGCTATCCCCGTGTACTATGATGCTCTCGCTTTTAAAGATTGGTTTCTACAACGCTGGCCACCGGGCACCGCGGCCTACCACTCTTACTTTGATCGCATCAGCCATGGCACCAATCAAAGTCGCTCAGCGGCCGTCGGTGCCGGCTTCACCCTCACCTGACAAACCGCCAACGACAACCGGCAATTCGCCGCGGGATGCACGCCGGGTGTGCCTGATTCCGACAGACCACACGATTTTGAGTGTTTTCAACACCATTTAAATCGCCTCATACGCCGTGTTTGGGTACACTCGATATACCACTCGACCAACTGTGATCGACAGCTGTCGCTCACCGGTCGTCCAGACAAACGCACGAGGACGTTTAATGAATAAAGTACTCTTGGCAGCAGCAGTCGGCGCACTGGCAGGCTCTTGCGCAGCTTTCGCGGCAGATGAAGTTAAAATAGGCTTTGTCACCACCCTGACAACCGGTGCGGCATCGATCGGCAAGGATCAGGAAAACGCTGTGATGCTTGCGCTCGAGCACATTGACAACACCATGGGTGGCAAGCCGGTCAAACTCATCATGGCCGACGACGGATTCAAACCCGAAACCGGTAAGCAGGCGACCGATAAACTGGTCAAGCAGGATAACGTCGACTTCGTGGCCGGCTACATCTGGTCTCACGTGTTACTTGCGTCACGAAAATCCGTTCTGGATGCCGGTAAATTTTTGATCAGCGCCAACGCCGGTCCTTCACCGGTAGCGGGCAAGCTGTGCCACGAGAATTTTTTCTCGACGTCGTGGCAGAATGATCAAACCCCGATGGCGATGGGCGAAACACTCAACCAGCAAGGCGTGAAATCACTGTACATGATGGCGCCCAACTACGCCGCCGGCAAAGACATGGTGGCCGGTGTCGAGCGCACATTTAAAGGCGAGATTCTAGGTAAAGATCTCACCAAGTGGGGCAAAGACGCACAACTCGATTTCTCCGCCGAACTAGCCAAAGCCAAAGCATCCGGTGCTGAAGGTATTTTTGTTTTTTACCCGGGCAAAGCCGGTGGCGCATTCATCAAGCAATACGAGCAGGCCGGTCTGCGTGACACCCTGCCGTTGTATACCGTCTTTACCATCGACGCATTGTCGCTACCTAAATTGCAGGAAGGCGGCATGAAAGGCGTACTCGGATCCAAAATGACTCAGTTCTGGAGCCCCGATCTCGACGTGCCATCGAATAAAAAATTCGTTGCTGACTTTCGTGCCAAATACGGCACCTACCCGTCCTTTTATGCGGCACAGGCCTACGATTCCATTCAGCTGATCAAGTCCGCTGTCGATGCCGTCGACGGCGACCTCTCCAACATGGATGGTATGCGCGATGCCATGGAAAAAGCTGACTTCCCTTCGATCCGCGGCGAATTCAGCTATGGCAACAACCACATGCCGATTCAGGACTTCTACAGTCGCACTGTGGTAGCCGACGCTGACGGTAACTGGACAACCACGATTGATAAGGTTGTTCTGGAAGATCATCAGGACGTCTACGCCAGCGAGTGCAAACTCTAGGCAATCCCAAGGCAGGGACGGATCGCGTCCCTGCCCCTTTGTTCCGGTGGAATCTTCTCTTCTTTTAATCCAGCTGCTCAACGGCCTGCAACTCGGCATCCTGCTGTTTTTGCTGTCGGCCGGCCTGACGCTGACGTTCGGTATCATGGACTTTGTGAACCTCGCGCATGGTTCGCTATACATGCTGGGTGCTTTTCTGTGCGCGTCACTCACGCTCTACAGCGGATCATTTGTCCTGGCTGTCCTGCTGGCGCTACCGTTGACGGCACTGGCAGGCTTTGCCCTTGAAAAAATCGTCGTCAGACACCTGTACGAACGCAACCACCTGGATCACGTGCTGGCAACCTTTGGTCTGATACTCTGTCTGGACACACTGGCTCACCTGATCTGGGGTCCGGCCGGAATTGCTATCCCGCTGCCTGACACATTGAACGGACAGGTCGAGTTGCTGACCGGCGTTGTCGTACCGACCTTCCGGTTGCTGATCATCGGCACCGGACTACTGGCAGCACTTGGTCTATACCTGCTGGTTAATCACACCAGAATCGGCATGCTGATCCGTGCCGGCGCATCCAACCGCACTATGGTCGGGGCACTGGGCGTCGATATCAGCACTTTATTCTCAGGCGTATTTGCCCTCGGCGCGGCACTGGCCGGGCTAGCCGGCATGTTGGTCGCACCGATTGCCGAGGCTTCTATCGGCATGGGTAACGACATCATCATCACCACCTTTGTGGTTATTATTATCGGTGGCATCGGCTCCATGAAGGGCGCGTTCCTTGCGGCGTTACTGATCGGCCTGATCGATACTCTGGGCCGATCCTTCCTCGACGATCTATTCAAGCTTCTGATGTCAACCGAGGCCGCTGAAACCGCTGCCCCTGCGGTATCAGCCATGCTGGTTTACCTGCTGATGGCAGCAGTACTGGCTGTCAGACCGCAAGGTCTGTTTCCGCCACTCAGTCGCTAATGGCAGATACCACCATGCAGCAGGACCCACCACCGGCAACCACACGAAGACGATTGTCGTGGACAGGTCTATTTTCCCTGCTTATATTTCTTGCGCTGGCAATACTGCCACCGGTGGCATTTTACAGCGGCCACCCGTTCTGGCTCGACATATTCACACGCCTTGTCATTCTGGCTATCGCCGCTGTCGGTTTAAATTTAATTCTAGGCTACGGTGGTTTGGTGTCATTCGGGCACGCCGCCTATATCGGTCTTGGAGCCTACGCCGTCGGCGTACCGGCATATCATGCAACCTATGGCGGTTTCGACCTCATAGCCTCCTACAACGGTTTTGTGCATCTGGGGCTGGCATTGTTGGTCAGCGCGGTGTTCGCCCTGATCACCGGAGCCATTTGCCTTCGCACACGGGGGGTAAACTTCATCATGATCACCATGGCGTTCGGGCAGATGATCTTCTACGCTATAGTCTCCCTGGAAACCTACGGTGGCGACGACGGCCTGACCATCGACGTGCGTTCCGAATTCCCGCTTATCAGCCTCGACAACCCGTTAACTCTGTACACCGTGTGCTATACGTCGCTGGCGATCATAGTTTTTCTGCTTTATCGCCTGAGTAACTCACGATTCGGTCTGACCCTGCAGGGCGCCCGTTCCAACGAGGAACGAATGCGTGCTATCGGCGTGAACACCTATCACTACCAATTGATTGCCTTTGTGATCTCCGGCGTTATCTGCGGCTACGCCGGATTTTTACTCGGCAATTTCACCACCTTTATCTCACCGGAGATGATCGACTGGACGCGCTCCGGTGAGATCATGTTTATGGTTATTCTAGGAGGGGCCACCTTTCTCTGCGGGCCTATCATCGGCGCGATTCTATTTATTGTGCTGGAGCATCTCTTGTCAGAAATAACCGTCTACTGGCATTTACCCTTCGGCTTGCTACTGATTTTTTCAGTGCTGTTTTTACCCGGTGGAATTATCGGTGCTGTCAGTAGAATCGGCGGAAAAAAAGGCCAGCGCAATGGCTGAAGCAATTCTGCAGGTCAATAATCTGTGTAAAAGCTTTGGTGGTGTGCGGGCAACGCAAAACGTTTGCCTCGAGGTTCTGGACGGTGAAACCCACGCACTGATCGGTCCCAACGGTGCTGGAAAAACCACCCTGATCTCACAGCTGTCCGGGCTGTTGCCACCCGATGCCGGACAAATCATTTTTAAGGGGCGCGACATCACCGGTGCACCGGCACATCAGTTTTCCCGCGCCGGACTCGCACGTTCATTCCAGATCACATCGGTATTTACCGACATGACACTGCTGGACAATATCGCGCTGGCGGTGCAGGCGCACGATGGTCATTCATTTCGATTCTGGAACAATGCCCGTCACGATGACCGGTTGCGGCAACCAGCTCGAACCTACCTCCAGCAGGTTGGCCTGGCCGACAGGGCAGATCAACTTGCCTCTGCCGTCTCACATGGCGAGAGACGTCAACTGGAAATTGCCATGGCTCTGGCCACTGAACCCGGCTTGCTGCTACTCGACGAGCCAATGGCCGGAATGGGCCAGGACGAATCGAGCTTAATGATCGATACGCTCAGGCAACTGCATGGTAAAAAATCGATACTGCTGGTCGAGCATGACATGGACGCCGTCTTCGCACTGGCAGACACAATTACGGTACTGGTCTACGGCCAGGTAATTGCCAGCGGCCCGCCGGATGACATCAAAAGCAATGCCGAAGTTCGAAAAGCCTACCTGGGTGAGGACGCCGACTAATGCTGCAGGTGAGTGATCTATCCACTTATTACGGGTCTAGCCAGGCGCTGTTCGGCATGCAGCTCAACGTCGCTGCCGGCGAAGTAGTCACACTGCTTGGCCGAAACGGCATGGGCAAGACTACAACGATCAATTCGATCATGGGAATCGTCAAGCCCGCAAGCGGAGAGATAACCTATAAAGGCCAGTCCATTGCGGGCAGGCGTCCGTTTACCATCGCCAAGCTAGGCATCGGTCTGGTACCGGAGGGCCGGCAGATTTTCCCTAACCTGACTGTGCATGAAAATCTTGTGGCAACCGCCACCACCGGGCACGGCAAGGCGACAAAGTGGACACTAGAGCGTGTACTGGCAATGTTTCCGTTGCTGCAGGCGCGTCTGTCATCGATGGGCAACCTGTTGTCCGGCGGCGAACAGCAGATGCTCGCGATAGGCAGAGCACTGATGATTAACCCTGATCTTTTGTTACTCGATGATGCAACCGAAGGCCTGGCACCGATGGTACGCAAAGAGATCTGGGCATCACTCGCCGAGCTCAAAGCAGAAGGCTTGTCGATACTTGTCGTCGATAAAAACCTCAACGACCTGATCGCACTCGCCGATCGTCACTATGTTGTCGAGAAAGGCGGCATAGCATGGTCGGGAGATACCGCATCGCTGCGCAAGGAAAGCTGGGTTCGGGAAACCTATCTCGGCGTTTAGGCTCGCCTGCACCACCTGAATACCATAGACTTGCAGCAGGAGAACTGCGCCTGCATCCTCGACAACTACACCGACAGGCAGCCGACAATTTCAATGAAAATTTCAACGATTGATGTTTTTGTTCTGGTGACACCACTCGATGAGCCTTTTGCATTCTCACAAGGCTGGGTCAGGCAGCGCTCGGCAACGCTGGTTCGCGTACAAACCGACAACGGCTTAACCGGATGGGGTGAGGCATTCACCCAGGGCCTCGAGCCACCGCAGATTGCCGCGGCGACGATAGAACATGCTTTGAAACCATTGTTGATCGGTGAGAACCCCCTTGATCACAGCGTGCTCTGGGAACGCATGTACACCGCTACCCGCGACTATGGTCGCAAGGGTTCGGTTATCTCCGCGATCAGTGCTATCGACATCGCATTGTGGGATATCGCCGGTCACTTCTATCAGCAGCCGGTTTATCAATTGCTTGGCGGACAACACCGCAACACCGTGCAGCCCTACGCCACCGGGTTCTACCGGCTGCAAGGTCAGAACGAAGCAGAACGGCTCGCCGAAGAAGCGATGCAACACCGCGAAGCGGGCTTCACAGCAATGAAAATCAAACTGGGCTTCGGGGTGGCCGACGATATCCGCGTTATGCAAAAAATTGCCGCCGCACTTAACGATACAACTATCGATCTAATGGTCGACACCAATCACGCCTACGGACGCTCGGATGCTCTTCGACTTGGGCATGCCCTCGAAGATTTTAACCTGCGCTGGTATGAAGAACCCGTCGTGCCCGAAGACATCGGCGGCTACGCTGAACTACGTACCGCACTAACCACGCCGATCGCCGGGGGTGAAAACGAACATACCCCATATGGATTTAACGACCTGTTCAAAGCAGCTGCCTTGGATATTGCGCAACCGGACATCGGCTCCTGTGGCGGCTTCACGGCAGCGCGAAACATCGCTGTCATGGCACATGCAAACGGCGTCGCGGTCAATCCGCATGTCTGGGGAAGCGCTATAGCGCAGGCAGCTTCGCTGCAGCTGATTGCAACAATTCCACCCGCAAATCATGCGCTTTATCCACTGCACCCTGTTCTAGAGTATGATCGCTCCTCGCACCCGTTCCGCCAACACCTGGTTGCTACACCGTGGAGCATGGACGACGGGGTTATTGCGATTCCCGATGGCCCGGGCCTTGGTATTGAAGTCCGGCTCGACACCGTCGAAAAATTCAGCAGCCACTCGTAACCGGACAGCGGCACCGAAAAACACAACAGGAACACACCCGTCAAGGGTAAACCCGGAACCACGTACTATGGTTAAAGCAAGTATCGATTGGGGGTCGAGCACATTCAGAGCCTACCGTTTTGATGACAACAGCGCTATCGCTGAAGTTATCACCAGACCGCTTGGCATTAAAAACATCAACAGCACAGGTAACTCACCTGATCGCTTTGAGAGCGCGCTTTTTAACGAAATCGGCCACTGGCTGGAACCCGGTGATACCGTCCTGCTTTCCGGCATGATAACCAGCGTCAACGGCTGGTATGAAACCGCCTACCTTGAATGCCCGGCGGACGTCTCTGCCCTCAGCGCCCGTACAGTGACGCTGACATGCCGCGGAGTCGCCCTTCACTTTCTACCGGGCGTCTGCCAGCAGACTCCGTATTGCGACGTGATGCGTGGCGAAGAACTTCAGCTACTCGGCGCTTGTGACAGGTCCGGCACGGAGATCGCAGTAATGCCGGGCACACACTCTAAATGGGCCACTATCGAGGACGGCAAAATTCATTCTTTCCGGACAATACCCACCGGAGAGTTATATCAGGTACTGTTAACCCGGACCTTGATCGGCCAGCTCGCAGACGACCACAATTGCACTGATCATTTTATAGAAGGGGTAACACTGGGCTATAAAACGACACAGATCATCAGCGAACTGTTCAGCTGTCGCGCTAACGTGCTGATGAGCAAGCTCCCTGCAGGCGGGGTACCGTCATATTTGTCAGGGCTGCTGATCGGCAACGAAATCAAGGAAGGTACCGTGCAACACGACGCTCCCGCAATTACGCTAATCGGCGACCTTTCTCTTTGCGATCGATATCAATCTGCGATGGAGCATGTCGGCCTGACAGTGCCTAACAAAATTGTCGACGCCGCCGCCGCCGGGTTTTCCCGACTGACCACCTACTATAATTCACGACAGGGCTCTTAATGACTCAGTCTCAATCAGCAACAGACCGTTTGTGGCAGGCCACCCTTAACACCATGCCATTGATTGCTATATTACGCGGCATATCACCAAATGAAGCGCTCGATATAGGAAACGCACTGCTGGACAGTGGTATCACGATTATGGAGGTACCGCTGAACTCGCCTTCCCCGCTGGAGACAATCAGCATTCTGAGCCGCGAATTCGGCCAGCGGGCGATTGTCGGAGCCGGCACCGTTCTGACCACTGCAGAAGTCGCCGCTGTCCATGCAGCCGGTGGAAAAATTATCGTCGCACCGAATTTCAGCAGCAATGTTGCCAGCGCGGCAGTCGGTGCCGGATTACACTATTGCCCGGGAATCGCAACGCCGACTGAAGCGTTTCAGGCCATAGATGCCGGCGCCAGCGCATTGAAATTGTTCCCGGCAGAATTAGTAACACCCCCGGTACTTAAAGCAATGCGCGCAGTGCTACCAGAATCCGTCACCCTGTTACCCGTGGGGGGAATCACGCCCGACAATATGACAGAATATCTCCAAACCGGTGCCAGCGGTTTTGGAATTGGCTCGGCTCTTTACAAACCAGGAGACGGCAAGGCACGGGTCGCCGAAAATGCAACGCGCTTCACACAGGGCTTCGCAGCAGCACGTGAGTCAATGCTTTGACTCACAAAATCGCAACCTTGAAGGCTACCATAGGCAGTAAATTTGAATTCACGCCCAAAGCAGTGCAATGATGTGAAAGCTGTTGAGTAATCACCACACATATCACACAACGGCAGCTAATACGGGATTATCATCCCGCTCAACACCCACAGTGTCAAAACTGTGTAAACGGGTTTGCCCAGCGCTGAAGCAACACTATAAGTCCTCAGTTCGGTACACCTGAAAAATCCAGCCATAGCAGGAGGATAGCTAACAACCGATCGAGTGCGGGATCATCCACCTGTTGAGTACGGACCGGTGCCCGCATCTGACTTAGTTATTATTTGTAATGAGAGACATTATCCTAAATATTATGCGTCCGCTGGTGCGACTATTGTTGCGTCACGGTGTCGCGTATGCAGAGTTTTCCACGCTGACACGCAATCTCTACGTAGAAATAGCAGATAAGGAATTCAAGATCGAAGGCCGCAAACAGTCCTCTTCACGTATTTCTCTGCTCACCGGTATCTCGCGTCGGGAAGTCAAAAAGATACTCGACGATCCGGACGGAAAAATAGCCCATTCATCAGATCACAATCGGGCCGCCCGAGTGTTTGGAGGGTGGCTTAGAGATGCAGAGTTTCACGATGAACTCGGACAACCATTGGCCCTGTCGACTACTGCAACCGGCAAAGGTTCTTTTGAGCAACTGGTCAAACGCTACAGCGGTGACATACCGGTCCGGGCTGTGCTGGATGAAATGATGCGAGTACAGGCAGTCGAAAAAGTAGGCGACAACCTTATTGCGATGTCTTCCACCGGCTACGTGCCTCAGAGCAGCGCGGAACTACTGGAGACTTCCAGTCACGCCATCGCAGACTTGATCAAAACCATCGATCACAACGACCGGTGCCATGATCAACAAGACACGCGTCTTCAGCTTACTGTGAACTACGACAACCTGACCCCGCAAAGTGCCAATCTATTTCGGGCACTGAGCCGGGACAAAAGTAAAGATCTACTACTGCAACTTGATCGATTTCTGGCAGAGCACGACCTGGACATAAATCCACAGTCAGACGCCAATGCAACTGAAGATAACAGAGTACGTACGGGATTGAGTATCTTCTATTTCGAGGAGCCAATCAGTCATGATAATAGCAATGCAAGTGAAAACGATGTTTCATAGACTGCCGAAAATCCTCAACGCCGCCTTTCTTGCAGGCGCGACATTAGTACTGGCTGCGTGCGATGGCGGTATCGTCGGCTCAGGTAACGGAGGGGGCAATCCGATTCCACCTAACCCGATCGTCCCTCCGGATATCGGGGGCCCGACTATTCAAATGCCTTACGTTCTGCACCACGTACCGGATCAGTTGCTGGTTGACCTGCCTGCTGCCTTATTAGCCAGTTCGGACCTCGACTATTCTGATCAGCCCTACACCCTCAACGCCACCCAATTGCGAAAAATAACCCTGCAACAAATCGAGCTGGGCCTGATGCGGCTCAACGCCGATGCAAACTGGGACAAACTAATCGAGTACTGCCTGACCACGCCGCAAGACACCGCCTGCGACCTTGACGACAGCTCAATCGAAACACCGTACACCTATTCAATGGCGTTGTGGGAAATCGACCAGCGCAGTCGCTTTGAAAAACTCCTGACCGGCACCAACACCGTGCCGGCAGACCGGTTAACAGAAATAACCGAACTGGCCACTGCTCGCGTAGGCTCTACACTGAGCTTAACCGGGGGCACATTTATAGAATCCTTTGACAGCGAATATCGCTACGAGATCAGCTTCCTGGTCGACGCTACCGATGGCGAGCGCTTTACCACACTGAAGTGGTCGGACGATGAATCGAAAATACAGAGCAAATATCTCAATACAACGCCGACCGAGCAATCGGCACTGACCATCAACCACTTTAAAACAGAATCCACCAGCGAGGCATTTGGCACCGTACTGTACTCCGAAAATACCACCACCAGGTCTACTGCCTTTCAGCTAAATTACCGACAGAGTCCTGATGACCAGAATCTCTATTTGCAGTCAGGTCTGGCACTGATGAACAAATCCACGCGACTGGACATTCTCTCACGTGGCTACGCGAACTCAACTGGAGGCTATCTCAGCTCAGATGTCACGACCGGAGAATCCAGCCAGTACAAACGCAAAGAGCGTCGGCGCGAAGTGTTCACCCCTGCACGGGAGCTCGATGCCGCTGAGCGCTGCAGTGACACAGCCGAAGGTTGCACCCAAACCGAAGACTGGGAGCTATTGATCGGAAACACGCTGGAAGACAGTGATTTTTTTCGTAGTGACAGCAGCATCAGGGAAATACTGGATAAAAAATCAGTAGTAATTGACGGTGTCACCGATGAACCCGATGCACTGGTGCTGATCAATCGCACCAAGATAGAATTTCCGCAGGTCGCCTACGCGGTCCCACCCTCAAACCCGCTGAAACCCACAACTCAGAATGTTGCCCATGTGGGTCTGGGCTTATCTTCTACTACAGGTTATGCCGGTGAGCAGCTGTGTCGAATCACACCAACGGACACAGCCGATGGCACCATCTACCGCGCCTACTGCGCGGGCACCGATGACCAGCTGCGGGATGCGGTGGTCATCTCTGAGCAATACGACTTCGGCCAACTGTCCACCAAGCATCTGCCGTCGGTCACTATCACGGTTAAATAGTACACAGTAGCGGCGGCACTTGTCTGGGTGCCGCCTACGCCACTTACACCATAGCGAACAGACGAGCCGGCCCGCCAGTGCCACCCTTGTGCTTTGGCGCACCAATCACCAGCGTAGCGCCACTGGCCGGTACTTTGTCTAGATTGGCGACACACTCAATACCAAAGCGGCCGGTCGGAAGCCAGGCGTAGTGCGTGGCAAAGTCTGCAGAAATTCCATGATCAAGCGACAAGGTATCCACCGCAATTGACGCCGCCCCGGTTTCTTCCAGGAGCATCGTTGTAGCTTCGATGTGGAAACCGGGAAAGTGCTGCGCCTTACCATCAAAATTTCGAAATCCGTCGCCACCCACTTTGGCCCCCCAGCCCGAATGCATCGCGACGCAGGCATTATCCGGAATCGCTCCATGTTGGTTTATCCAGGCCTTCAGGTCATCCGGGGTTACCTGGGCATCAGCATCTTGCGCAGCGCGAGCAGCAATGTCGATAACACACAGCGGCGCTATCAGGCTGGAAACCGGTATTTCATCGACAGAGGTGCCGTCAGCGGAAAAATGCAGCGGTGCATCAATGTGAGTGCCGGTGTGCTCATTCACCCGATACTCAAACAAATTAAAACTGTGTTCGGCGTAGTTGAACTTTTGTTCGCGAAAAAACTGCTGCTCGCCAAAGTAAGTCGGAAAATCCTCGTGCAGAGTGTGGGTCATATCTTCGACCGAACCGTGACCGGCTGCCATAGCAGGCGTAGCCAACGCGGTTGAACCGGCGGTTACAGCAGCCGCGGCGGCGCCTTTGATAAATCCACGACGCGATAACATCCGCTTTTTCACTGAATTCATTACACAGATATCGCACATAATATTATTTCCGGTTTAACTTACGACCAGTTGTAACACGAATCGGAAGTAACATCACGAACAGTAAGAGCGTACAAATCAACGTAACTTCACTCAAGCAAAACCTGTTGGTCTGCGCTGCCGGCGGCTAACGGCCGACAGCGCCGCCGTCACCTAGTTATTGGCAAAGACGATATTGTTGGGGTTGCTCCCGATATTGACGGAGTCACTGACAACACTGTTATCTGCGGGGTCAATTATCACAATACGCGGGTTGGTGGTATCCCCCACCCCAACCCACAAGGTGCCGTCTGGACCACGCGCGACGTCACGAAGATCCACGTCTGACAAGCCAGCCACTCCGGTCTCTTCAATGGCACCGGTATTGGGGTTGAATCGGACTAGCGTATTGCTTTGATAAGCCGCATAACTGATCAGATAACCGGCATCAGCGCTGATCACCTCGGCTGCACTGACCTGTGCACCAACGGCATCGTCGTCCACCAGCAACTGCGTGCTGTAATCTGCGGTATTTACCATCGCCACACCGCCGGTTAACTCTGCGGGCCGCGAACCGTCGAACGCCGCATAAGCACCAACGCCGGCGATAAACAAGTCACCGGTCACCGGGTCGACGCTCATATCATTAGGATTGATGATTGGCAGCTCAATTCCCATCAGGCTACCACCGGTACCGGTATCGATCTCCTGATCGGTACTTGTATCAAACACCGCGACATAGCCATTCTCTATGGCCCGGAATCCATCATCGCCGCCGAGTCGCTGCATCATCACAAATAATTTACCGTCAACAATGGCAGCACCTGACGCCTGCGGCGCACCGACGCTGTCGTAGCCGGACAGGTCAAGCGTCCCGATGCGGAAATCTTCAAGTGTGGTTGCAGAGGGATCGACAATCCATATTTTCGGGCTGCCATAGCGAATCAGATAGGCTTTCTGGTCAGAGGCAAATACCAGATCATACGGGTTGGCAGAGAGCACATCGGTTTCCTCTGCATCGTTCACACTAAACTGAAACAATGCCGTTTGCGGATCGGAAATTGAGTAGCCGGTGATACTGTCTGTTTGAAACCGCGCCAGCACGTAATAGTTGTCTCCGTTGGTACGCACAATATAGTCAGATGTCGTCGACACCGCACCGTCAACGCTCATATAGGGCGCAGCGCTATCGAGCAACTTCACCTGAGCACTATCACCGGTAGCAGGGACAGACGCAACAATCGCACACGCAGCACCGGCTTCACAGCCGGCAAAGCCGTCAGTACTACTATCGCTATCGCTGTCACTGCCGCATCCACTGATTACCAGCACAGCCGATAACATTGCGGCCGCTGCGGCATGGCGCCGGGTTACATTAAATTGAATCATTCTAGAACTACCTGTTGTTGACGGGTTGATAAAAAAGGCTGAGGTATCCGGCACGGCCGGGTTTGGGAAAACCGTTAAAATCTTCGAAATTTCTGTCGCTGAGATTGTGTAACTCGAGCAGCAACCGCCAATCACGCCACTGTCGCGACACACTGGCGGCGTGCGACACCTGATCATCTGCCTGAAGCAGATTCAGGGTGTCGTAATAGCGCTCTCCCGCGTAGGAAAAACGGTAGGAAAAACGCCAGCGCTCATTAGCCCAGTGCATCCCCAGACCCGCTTCCAGCTGTGCTTCTCCCGGTAATTGTCTGCCGTTAAAGCTACTGATACTGGATCGGTTGCGAGCATCTTGCAGAGTGACATTGGCAGACAAACTAAAACCATTGCGCCAGTCCATAGCACCGTCGATTTCAACACCGGACACAACCGCCCGGGACACATTTTCAGCCCGGCCCACGCCTCGGGCGTCATACACGCGAGTGATCAGATCTTTGCGCTGCCCGTAAAACACAACCGCCTCCAGCGCTATGTCATGCTTAGCCTTGGCATCTGACTGCCAGTCGACGGCGAAGTCCAGGTTAGTTGACTGCTCGGCCTTGAGATCTGAATTCCCCTCAAAGAATCCACGGCTGCCAAACAATTCAAAAAATGAAGGAGCACGACGCTGCGCTGCCAGATTGCCACGAACGGTCCATTGCGCATTCACACTGTGACTGAAACCCAATTGAGGGGTAATCCCGCTGTCGGAAAAATCAGAGCGACGATTAGCCAGGTTTTCGATTTTATAGGTATCATCGAGCGCTGTTGCAAAGAGCCCTAGACTGACCACACTACCTCCGTCATTCAGATAGCGGGTGTATTGAAATGCGCCGTCAATCTGCATGCGTTGTGCCGAGGTCGGCGCGCTGAAGCCCAGCACGTCGCGACTATCCAGTGATTCTGATCGCCACTTTAAGGTGCCCGCCAATGTACGGTTTTGCTGCACTTTTTCCCGATACAGGCGCACGCCGGCCACACGCGTATCCGACTCAATTTTTTGTTGTCCCAGCCCGATATCACCGGCACTGTCATTGAACAACTCGGCCTTGGTGTTAAAACTAAAATCCCAGAGACCGGCCCAGCCAGACGAACCCGGCTGCTGCCGGAGACTAGATCTGAACTGCAGATTGCTGGTATCGAGGGTGGCTCGGGTTGTCGACAGGTTACGCCAATCGGAAAGTCCTTGCTCACGGCGGAAAAATTGCAGCGCATTTTCCATTCGGCCGAAACGGTTTAGATCGTGGCTGGTTTTTAACAGGCCGGATGTGGTAGCCGTCTGACTGTTGCTACGTCGCTGATGGCTATCGTCAGCGGTGTTCAACGGGGTCCGATTGTTGTTCAGAAAACCAAAGTCGTTTTCCGCACGGCGATGTGCAAATGTTGCCACCAGTTGATCGGTTTTCCAGCCACCTACCGGCCCTGACCAGGCACTCGATAGCCTTGAGGATCCAAACGACCCGGCCCCGAGCAACAGGCGAGTCGACGCCTTACTGCCAGCCCGCAGTGTGGTAATATTTACCGCCCCGCCAATCGCACTGTTGCCAAACTGCACCGGCACCACACCGCTATAGATATCGACCTGACTGGCATCGAGTAACTCGATATCACTGAAGTTTACGCCACCGCCGGCCGCCTCATTCAGTAACACCCCGTCGAGGTAGACGTTCACTTGTGCTGCACTGGAGCCGCGCAGGGTTACCGTCGAATAACTGCCAAGACCACCACTCTGCCGAAACTGCACACCGCTTTCCGCTGCGGCAACTTCTGCGAGAGTCTCACCGGAGCGCTGCAGTTCGGGCCCTTCAATGGTTTCACGGGATCCGGTGTACTCACCTGCAGCGACATCGCCGGTCTGAAATACCGGCCGGCTGGTCTCAGGGGCGGTGATCAGGATCGGACCGATCTCTGCTTGCACGGGCAGCATCGCACCCTGCAGCAACAGCGCTGCTACACAGCAGTATAGCGTTTGATATCGATTGACAAATCGCTGATTCAAGACAAGCCCGCTCGGATTGAGTTCTTGAGTATCTGTAGAACGGGCGAGCGGCAGGGGATTCATTCAGGCGCAATGGCCTGCGATGGTCTCCGTGCCAAATCACCTCGTTCGGCAGTACGTTTACGCCATCAGGTGGATATCCTGACTTGCGGGTCAACACTGACACTCCAGCCTTCCCGGTGTTACCCAGTGGCCTGCCCATCACTGATGTGATCGACGTTCGAAATGCAGCTCTCCGCCTACAGTTGCGAGGGCAGTCGGGGCATTCGCCATTGAATGGCGTGACCCCGTTCCCCACAGCGCTTGGCTGTCCCTTATCGGGACCGGATGGCAACCGCATGATGGATCAATAAGCGCAGGCAATCAACCACTGATCGCAATAATTCACGCTGTAGCTATTATTATCGATGTGATTTCAAAGGGGGTCGAGCGGCCCCCTTGAGATAATGCGGCAAGCCCGCAACGGAGAGTATGACGGTATCGCACAGCCCGGCTATCTGCTGATGCAGCACCCCGGCCTCATCACAAAAACGTCGCGATAGCTCGCCCAGCGGGATCACCCCCATACTGACTTCGTTGGACACCAGCACAACCTCGAGTTTGGTCGTGGCCAAAACCTGTAACAGCGCTTTTTGCTCTCGCGCCAGCAGCGTTTTATCCTCAGCCAGAAGTAAATTGGTTAGCCAGAGAGTCAGGCAATCGATAACAACAATGTCACTCGTCGGCTGACATTCCAGCAGCGCCTCTGCAACGGCGACCGGCTCTTCAATCACCTGCCAGTCAGCGGCATTTTGCTCCAGCCGATCAAGACGATGCCGCTCAATACGCCGACGCATCTCATCGTCATTTCCAGTCGCTGTTGCTATCAGCACTGTCTGCTTTGCGCTGGCCTGTGCAATCTCCGACGCCAGCCGGCTCTTTCCGGATTTCATACCGCCGAGAACAAAAACTTTCATGGTGCGTTGTACCCTGCCTGCAGGACTAAAAAAAGATCGGTGTCTGGCATCAATGCATTTGCCTGGTCATCGTCGATATAAAATTTGCCGCCCCTCAACATAACTCAGGCCGGCCGCCGTGCCAGACTCTCACGCACTGCCGGTCGGCAGAATTTCTCTGGTCTTCCACGTCGGTCATCTAGAAAACGATCAGCTCAACAAGATTCCAAGCGCAACTTGCTATAGCATGCGCCACTCAATTCGAACCATACATGCCCCTTATGTTTAGCGAAACCTACCAGCAGAATCTTTCACGTGCCAACCTGGCACTTGATCAAAAAACAAAACCACCCGGCTCTCTCGGTGAACTGGAAACCCTCGCCGCCCAGATAAGCGCAGTCCAGCAGACACTAACACCCGAACTCGACCGGGGGCGAACGCTAATTTTTGCCGCCGATCATGGCGTAAACGAAGAAGGCGTCAGTGCCTACCCGCAAGAAGTTACCCGGCAGATGCTGTTAAATTTCGCTTCGGGCGGTGCAGCCATCAACGCCCTGTGCAAGGCAAATGCAATGCAGCTTGAGGTGATCAATGCAGGGGTCATCGGTGACGCCGTGGCGGGTGTTATCGACAACAAAATCGCCGACGGCACCGCTAACATGGCAAAGACCGAAGCGATGACCCAGGGCCAGTTGCAACAGGCGCTCTCCATCGGCAAGCAGGCGGTGGTTCGAGCGCAGGCAGACAATATCCGTCTGCTGGCACTGGGCGAAATGGGCATTGGCAATACCACATCGGCTGCAGCTATGGTCAGTGCCTTGTGCAATGCACCCGTCGATCAGACCACCGGACGGGGCACCGGCCTCGACGACGACGGTGTCAGCCGTAAGATTAATGTCATTAACAGTGCCCTGGAACGACATACCAATCGTGATGCATTGGAAGTTCTGCGTTGTCTCGGCGGTTTTGAGATTGCCGCCATGACCGGCGCCATGCTTGAGGCTCACAACCACCGGATGTGCGTCATCATTGACGGCTATATCGTTACCGCCGCTGCGTTGTGCGCTGTGGCGCTAGAGCCACAAGTACGCGAAAATCTGGTGTTTTCACATCAGTCCGTCGAACCGGGTCATCGCATTGCACTTACGCATCTGCAGGCGCAACCTCTTTTGCAAATGGGTCTGCGTCTCGGTGAAGGCTCCGGCGCTACGCTCGCCGCACCGATACTTCGAAGCGCTGCCGCCATTTTGTCTGACATGGCCACGTTTGAAAACGCCGGTGTTAATCGCGAACTATAACGGTTGAGGGCCAGTCATGAGCAGGCAAACCTTTCTGCAACAACAGCTTCAGCGCTATTTTATGGCGCAGATGTTCCTCACCCGCATTCCGGTTCCACGCCAGGCAGACTGGTCCGATCAGCAACTTGCGGCCAGCACCGTGTATTTTCCGATGGTCGGTATTCTGGTGGGCGGCCTGGCATCTCTGGGCTGGTTGGTCGGCTACTGGGGCTGGTCCGCACCACTCGCGGCGATGCTGGCCGTGACGGTTGCGGTGCTGGCTACCGGAGCGTTTCATGAAGACGGCCTGGCTGATTCGGCTGACGGTATCGGCGGCGCATTCGCCATCGAGAAAAAACTCGCGATCATGCGTGACAGCAGAATCGGCACCTATGGCAGTATCGCTCTGATTCTGGTCACACTCAGCAAAGTCGCTGCGATCACACTGCTTACTCCGGCCAATGCCATACCGGTGTTGATTGGCGCTCACACCATCGCACGCTGGACATCACTGCCTCTGATTTACAACAATATCTATGTGCGTGAACATGGCACCGGCAAACCATTCGCCTCAGCGGTCACCGTAAAAACGGTGCTGGCCGGCAGTGTATTTACCGCACTGGTTGCCACCTTATGCTTTGGCTTAAATGCGCTCGCCATCATTGCCTTCGTGATCGTCAGTACGCTGTGCGCGCAATGGTATTTACGGGTAAAGCTCGGCGGCATTACCGGCGATGCGCTCGGCGCGGTAAATTCACTGACCGAGCTCCTGGTGTATCTGCTGGCGACATCGCATTGGCTGACGCCTTAGCCACCTGGAAAATGCAGACTTTCGATAGAGCCCATTGCCGGTTTCTCTTGCGCATCGATCGCTTTTGTCTGCAGCGAACCATCGAATCAACAGGTCCTTCACCGGCTTCAGGTCAGCGCTCCGTTGTCGCGCATGGTGTTAAGTTCGTGTTTGCTATAGCCCAGGCCGGTTAACACGTCGGTACTGCTGGACCCGGCGCCGACGGGCGGGCGCGGAGCTGGCAGCGGGGTACGATCAAATCCCGGTACCGGCCTCGCCTGCAACACACCTTGCGGACTGGAAAAGACATCGCGCGCCCGGTTATGCGGATGATCCCGTGCCTCCTCAAAGTTAAGCACAGGGGCGACACAGGCATCCGACCCGTCAAACACAGCTTCCCACTGCGCCCGCGTTTTAGTGCGAAAATGCGCCTCGTAACGCTGGTGCATCTCGGGCCAGCGCTGTTGATTATTCTGCACGGCCCTGTCGCTTTCCGGTAAGCCCGCGAGTGCCAGTAGCTCAGCAAAAAACTGCGGTTCTATGGCACCGACTGACAGGTATTTTCCATCGGCGGTTTCGTAACACCGGTAATAGGGTGCACCTCCGTCAAGCATATTGCTTTCACGTTCCGCCACCCAGGATTGCCGCGACAATAGCGTATAGATCAGTCCCATCATCGCCGGTACGCCTTCGATCATCGCAACATCCACCACCTGCCCGACACCGGAAGAGGTCCGCTCAATCCATGCGCTTAGTACCCCCATAACCAGGAACATCGCACCTCCGCCGTAGTCGGCGGCAATATTCAACGGCGGTGTGGGTGGCTGGCCCTGTTGCCCGATAGCGTGCAGCACACCGGTCAATGCCAGGTAGTTAATGTCATGCCCCGCCACACCGGACAGTGGCCCCTGCTGCCCCCAGCCGGTCATACGCGCAAAGATCAGTGACGGATTCTGTTCGGCACAGCACTGCGGGCCAAGGCCCAGCTTTTCCATAACACCGGGACGAAACCCTTCCAGCAGGATATCCGCCGAGGCGATCAGTTTTTTGGCCGCTCGCAGTCCCTCATCGTGCTTTAAATTCAGTGCAACCGAGCGCTTGCCGCGGCGATTGATATCAGTGCTATCCGCCGGTTGCGATTTACGATCAATAATTATGACTTCAGCACCTAAATCCGCCAACAGCTGACCGGCTAGTGGCACCGGCCCCAATGCAGCCATCTCAACGACAGTTATCCCTTGCAATGGTCCGTTCATGGAGAGCTCTTTATGATGGTGGGTGCCGGAGATTTTCACAAAAGAATAACTAACAACTTTTTACGCAGAGAAAGCCGGCAAAATTATTCCATTGAAAAAACGTCTCCACGATCTGAAACCCGTTGTGACGAAACAGTTCAATGTTTTCGTCAAGCCTATAGGGAATCAATAC
>CALKXD010000133.1 GCA_938003855.1 uncultured Granulosicoccaceae bacterium
TGCGTCACAGCGAACGTATCGATTGTCCAGTGATACTCTGTTGGTATCGGTGTGTCTTTTCATCCGTCAGCAGCTTATCTGCAGTGTAGCTGCCGGTCAGTAAGGCCTGACTTGCGAGTTATAACTCTACTGAAGATAGCAGCGCATTATCTGGCATCAGTTGTCCCGCTGAGTTTTCAGTCAGTTGTCCCGCTGAGTTTTCAAGGATAATAATTACTCTCCCTGGTGAGCGCTTAACGGTTGCATGTTGCCGTGGTACAAGGGTGTTGTTCTGTGTTAAACCCCGCTTTGTCCGTCGACGTTGATTTCAGCGTTGGGGTACACTTACGGTAGCTGATGGTCGGTTGTGACGGCTGTTCTGCCGGTTACCGGTACAGCATCAGAGTGATGCGTTCATTGAGAGAGTCCATTCATGAAATCTGACGTTAACAAGCTCTTGAAAAAGAGCGAGCGATTAAATCAGCTGGATTCAGTGAAAGTGACCAGCCATGTGCAACGCGAGCAGGGTGAATGGTTTACTAACACGTTGATGCTGGACGGGTACGATGTACCGTTTAAATACAAAAGAACAAAAAAGTACCGCGATCTTCGTGGAGCCCGCGTTAACCTGACCTACTACCCGCAAACCGAAAATGTAGCGGGTATGGACTTCGAGATTATGAAGGTGGTCAGGATTCGTATTAGTTAAACTCCCGGCGGCCATATGGGGTGGCGGGGTTGTCCGGGTGCGTGTTCTGTTGTCAGCCATATAGACGATTCGGTGTGTGTGATCCTGAATAGATTTTTACCTCCCCGGTTCTGGCTGATCGGTTGGAAGGCAGCAAACCGATCTCTGCTTTGGGCCTGCAATAGTGGTCGTGGCGCGTAACTCATCGCGCTTGTCCAATGCAGCTGTTGGTCGCGGTAAACGTGCTTGTCCCGTGTCTTTGTGTTTGCGGGCTCTGTGCATTATATAAATTTGTGCAGGGGGGTGTTGTTGGTCTATAAATTTACGCTGAATTTCTACCCTATTCAGGTCATGGACGCGGCAGAGAGCCTTTGATAGCTTTTAACGCAGAGCCGGCACGGTAGCCGTGTTTTGCATTTATCTATTGCTGATATAGAGGGGGAGTCATGTCAGTTGAACCAGGCGGACGCGGATCACAGCAGCGCAGCCCGGATCTCTACAAAGAGACGGTCGCCGATAGTGCGGAACAGGCAGAGGGTCGATTTGGCAGGCTGTTTACCATCGGTGAAACGGAACTCAGATCGGACAATTCTATAACGCGTCTTCGTCCCCATCCGTCGCCTCGCTATGACCTGGAGCGTCTTGGGCGGAAGGATGGGCCGATGAAAAGCGCCGTTTCAAATCAGCAGAGTAACACCCCGGCCGGGATTACCTTTCTCGGGCAGTTCATCGATCACGATATCACTCTTGATGTTCAATCGAAGTTCGAAAATCCTGGGATTAATAGTAAACTGGAGAACGGGCGTACACCAAATCTGGATCTTGATTGCATGTATGGTGGAGGAAGGGAAGCGAGCCCTCATTTATACACAGGGCCGTATTTACTGGAAGGACAGGAAACAGGCATGCATGGCAGCGTTGAAGTGTCGGATTTATAGCGCAACAAGGCTGGCCGTGCAATCATTGGTGATCCCCGTAACGATGAAAATGTTATTGTCTCGCAGGTGCAGGCAGCGGTTATACGATTTCATAGCCGCAGTGTTGATGTGATCAAAAGCAACAATAAGGCGTACGACAGGGAAAACAACACGCTCAAAGATCTGAGCGACGAAGCGCTTTTCGAGCGTGCCAGGGACAACACGACTCACTACTATCACCGGGTTGTGCTAGAGGACTTTCTGTTTCACGTTGTGGGCCAGGAAATGATTCAGGACATTGCACAAAACGGTCGTGCCTACTACTTCAGGGATGGCTTCCGGGACGGGAACAATACACCGCGCAATCCCTTTATGCCTGTCGAATTCTCTGTCGCTGCGTTTAGATTCGGGCACAGCCAGATTAGAAACGAATACCGGTTGAATGAAAATCCGCCCACACCACTTTTTCATGCCCGAGATAGTACCCGGGGTGGGACCCTGCGAGGTTTTCAGCCGTTAACGCCTGACAGAAAGATAGACTGGGAGCATTTTTTTGAGTTACCGGTGCCTGGGCGGCGCTCTGCTCAACACGCGTTTAAAATTGATCCGACTCTGCCGGCCCCGTTAATGGAATTGCCTGTCCCTGTGGTTGCCGACGGCGTCACCAGTCTTGCTGCCAGAAATCTTGTACGCGGGCGGACCTTTCGCCTTCCGGCCGGAGACAGGCTTGCGGAGAAAATGCGGCGAGATGGTAAACTGCTGGGGGGTGAAAGTATGATTATCCGTATTCAGTCGTCCGACCAACATCCCGCAGTCTGCGATTTCCTTGATTAATTAGGGTCAGACTACGCAATGAAGTCTATCCCGTTGTGGATTTACATTTTAGTTGAGTCTGCCCAACACGGCCAGAACGGAGACAGGCTCGGCCCGGTCGGTGGCAGGATCGTCGCGGAAGTCTTGATGGGGTTACTTGACCATTATCGTGATATGAGCGGTAAAGGACTCGACTATAGCCCTGATGAAAGTATCAGCCGTGAGGTTAATATTGTCGATACCACAGCTTTTGGCGCGCGCATGTCGATGAAGGCGTTTATAGATTTTGCCTATGCCGGGGATCTCGCCAGCCAACAGGATGTCAGGGGCGGGATTGTATCTGTGTGATATATTTTGGGGTCGAGCATTGTCGACCGTATCTATGAGGGAGCCCCTGATATGAGTAAAAGCCTGATTACGCGGGAAGAGTTGATCAGAAATATTAGCAACCCGGATGTGCCGCTGGAACAATCGCTGGATTACCTGCGGTTTCAGTACGACGCGACCCATGGTGTAAAAGTCGACGCTGATGATGAATTCCTGCAGGTTGACAGCTCGGCAGCCAGCCCGCTGACGGAGGCGAATGTTGCATTTGACTGGGTTGTAAAAGCGCTTCGGGCCCGCCGCCGTGATATCTTTTTCAATCGACTCAAATCATCTGCGAATGATCCCATCGTCCTGCTCGACGGTGACAGCTGGGCGCAGCATCCATTTGTGGATGAAATATTCGATCATCTGACAACTGATTACAACGTCTTTTGCAGTTCCCTTGCCGGGCGTACTATGAAAGAACTTCACGACGAAAACCTCTACATCGAGATGTTGCAGACGGTTGAGGACGAAGACCGGTTTAGCCAAATCAGTGCGATTGTGCTTTCCGGAGGCGGGAATGATCTTTTTGGTGAGAAATTCTCCGAAATTGTCACCGGGTTCGATGCCGGTTCCGCGAATGATCCCGCTGCTCATATCGACCAGCAGCAATACAACACGCTGATGCAGGAAATTTCCGGTTTTTATCAGGGCGTAATCCGAAAAATACTAGTGACCTACCCGGGCGCTTCATTCCCGATCATATTGCACAGCTATACCTACCTGACACCGTGGGATAAAGACGGTGGACTACTGCCGAAGGACAAATGGATCGGTGACCCCATGCGGGATAAAAATATCACTGAGCTGACTTTGCAAAAGGCCATTGTCGCGGAGATGGTTGATCAGTTTCACACTCAGCTGCAAACTGTCATCGATAGTTTCGATGATCCCCGGTTGGTGCTGGTCGACAACCGTACGTTGATTCCGGGGCAGAAAGCGTTGTGGTCTGACGAGATCCACCCAAGCTCAAGCGGATTTAAGCGTGTGGGTGATCGTTTGAAGGCGGCGATTGCCGGTAACTGACTTCGTCGCCCGTACCAGCGCAGGAGGGAAACCCAATGAGCAGCAACAGGACAGATCAATGGGACGCCGGCCTTGCCGAAAAGCTCTACGGCATCAGGACCGCTGCTGCGATGCACAGCGGTATGCGGTCCGTAAAACCCCGCGAGCTTTCCCAGGTATTGAATACCCGGCCGGATCCGATTGATCAGCGCGATTTCCTCTATAAACCATCATTGGTTGATGTTCCCGCGCGTGCTTTCAACAGCGAATGTACTGACCTCAAATTTCGCGTTAAAGAGCAAGGTGCCGAGGGCAGTTGTGTTGGCCAGGCGCTTGCGTCACTTATTGAAATTCAGAATCTCCCGCGTTTCCGGAGCGGTGCCGACGTGCCGGCTAGAATCAGTGCCCGATTCCTGTACAGTAACGCGCAACTGTATGATCACCACCCGGATGACTCGTTAGAGGGGTCTTCACTACGTGGCGCTATCAAGGGTTTTTATCATAATGGTGCCTGTGATGAAAAACTTGCGCGCTATCGGGTGCTTGATGAACGTTTCAAAGTTAAAAATAACATGTGGCACGACGCCCGGCGTGTTGCGCTGGGAACGTATTTCCGGCTTGAACACATACTCAATCATTACCACTGCGCACTGCAGGAAAGCGGCAGCATTCTTTGTTCGGCAATTATTCATAACGGCTGGAATCAGCCAGCCATTGATCTGGATATTAAAGGCCAGCAGGCGGGCCGTATCAAATACCCGGTTATTACTACCAAGAGAAACGGCCGTGGTTATAACAAAGATGCCTGTGTGCTTTCGGGCGGGCATGCGTTTGTCATTGTCGGCTACGATTCCACCGGGTTTCTGGTGCTTAACTCGTGGGGTAAATTGTGGGGTCGTTTCCCGGTCAGTGATCTGAGTGATGGTGATTATGTACATCCGCTGGGTGATGTCACCCTGGCCGGTGTTGCACACTGGAGTTATGACGACTGGGCTGAGAACGTGCTGGATGCATGGATTGTCAGACTGTCTGCACCGACTGGTCATGGTACCGATTTTGTTGGTGGTCGCCCGCGTAGAACATCCAGCACTACAAAACGCAGTGGCACAGCCCGCAAGCGGGACGTACAGGGCCACTATATGCACTTGAGAGATGGTGCCCTGGTCAAAGAGCCACCGTATGAAAACGACTGCGAGTATTTCAGCGAGTTGGCGAAAGATTTACGCACCAAGAAAGAAAACAAACACTACAAGCACATTGTGTTTTTTGCCCATGGCGGGCTGAATACACTAGACTCCGCTTCCGCCCGTGCAGCGGCGATGATCCCGACGTTTAAAAAAAATGGTGTCTACCCGGTATTTTTCTTCTGGCGCACGGGTTTCGGGCATATGCTGGGGAGCGTGATCGAGGGAATCCTGCCGCAGGTTGAAAAGCGTACACAAAATTACACCGAGATGAAGGACGCTACCATTGAGCGTCTTGCAAAACCTATTGGTCGTGCGATATGGAACGATATCAAACGCAATGCGGAAGCCTGCTTTAACAAAGAGTATAACGAGTACTGTGAGAAAAAACAGGAGACACAGGCGGTTGCGGGCTTGTCTGGCAATCCCCGGTTTCTGCCGCTAACGGCAGCTGGTGATTCTGCAAACGCCTGGGATGCGACGGAGCAACTGCTGGATATTTGCACAGATACCAGCGCTGGTTACCCGAATCGCCCGTTGAAGCTGCACTTTGCGGCGCACAGTGCCGGTGTGTTTCTGCTTGGTGAATTGTTTGAGCGATTAAAGAGCGAGAATCGATTGGATTCTGCTGCGCTTGGTAGTGTCAATTTGCTAGGGCCTTGCTGCAGCAGTAGTTATTTTATTCGCAAGGTTCTGCCGATTTGCGAGTTCCTTAAACGCAAGCAATTTACGGTGTTTAATCTCAACAGCACGCAGGAGGGAGCCCGTGATCCCGCCATGGAGCCCTACAGTAAGTCATTCCCTTATTTGGTTTCCAACACCTTCTACGACCGCAAGGCAGAGCGTATTGTGGCCCTTAACGATTATTGGGCCGAAGATGTTCAGCCGTTGATTAAAAGCCAGTCTCTGACAACAAAAGTTGAATACGTTGTGTCCGGGAGTTCAGCGGATAACGGTGCTTTATCAAAATGCAGTGCCCGGTATCATGGCGAATTCGACAATGACTCAGCTACCATGAACTATATTTTGCGCAAGATTATCGGCCAGGCCAGCTTTGAAAAGATCTCCCTGGAGCTCAGTGGTTTTACCAATGAGCAGCTGAGCCGTGGTGATTTTTAACTGGATTACTTCGACCGGACACCGGTGTATAATGAGGCACTGTCAGCACAATAACCTTATACGCCATACTCACTGTAACAGCTGCCGTGTGTCGTATAATTCCGGTCAAATCGGGCCTGACCAGAGGCGGAAATACCGGTAGATGTATCCCGGTTTCATCGCATGATTTTAATCGGCACGGCTGTGCCTGTGCGACGGCGTCACGGGTATTTGCCATTCGCAGGGCATGACAATTTCAGTGCTGACCGTGTGTGTGTTTCTACGGAGTTCTCCAGATTAAAAATGGCAATGCAGCTAAAGAGCTGGCATCGATCCTGTCGCAACACCTCCAGCGTCCGCTATGAATACAGTTAAAACTGATGTGCTGATAATAGGCGGAGGCCTGGCGGCGATGCGTGCTGCGTGCGCGGCACGTGAATCCGGCGCCAGTGTGTTGATGGTTTGCAAAGGGAGCGTTGCCGGCAGCGGAAATTCCTCCAGAGCATCGGGCGGGTTTGCGGCATCGATTCGGATACCGGACACCATCCGGTCTCACTTTGACGACATCATACGCGGAGGGCGTGGAATCAATGATGTCTCTCTTGTGAGGTTGCTGACAGAGCGTGCCGGGTCTTGTCTGGTGCAGTTGGCTGCAGAGGTGCCCGGGTTTGAAGAGAGTGAGTATGGGTTGGCAGGCCGACAGGTGCCGGCGCATAGCCACCCGCGTTCGGTGCAGTATGTACCGGGTATGCAGCAGCTTTTGCAGACGCTGCGTCTGCAACTGGAGAAATCGGGTGTTGTCATTCTTGATCATCACCGCGCTGTTGAATTAATTCGCACGACGCAGGGTGATATCTGCGGAGCCTATATTTTAAACACCGCTTTGCAGGGTTCGGGGGTTGATAGTGTCGCCGGGTTGGCCAAGTCCGTGGTACTGGCTGCCGGTGGATGTGGTCAGCTTTTCCCGGTGACGTCTAATAGTCCGGATGTGGTGGGTGATAGCTACAGTCTGGCGCTGAATGCCGGTTGCCAGCTCCGTGATATGGAGTTTATTCAATTTACGCCGACAGCGTTTGCCGCACCGGAGGAAATCAAAGGACAAACGATTGTGGGCACCTTGCTGACTTTGCCGGGCGTGAGTTTGCTGAATAATAATAACGAGCGTTTTATGCAGCAATACGCACCCGATGTCATGGAGGCCGCTGATCGGGCGACTCTGGCCCGGGCAATAGCCAGTGAGGTAAATCACGGGCGAGGCTCACCCTCGGGCGGGGTCTATCTCGATTTAACTCAAGTGCCGTCACAAGAGCTTAATAGACACCGTGTCGGGTTTAATCAGTTCTGTACAGCAGCCGGTGTTGATCCTGCCACACAGTTCCTCGAAACTGCGCCGTCCGCCCATACCTGTCTTGGTGGCGTCAGTGTTAATCGTGATCTTGAGGTATCACCCGGCCTGTACGCTGCGGGTGAAGTCATCGGTGGGACACATGGCGCAAACAGGCTGTCGTCAAACAGTCTGACTGAAGCGATGGTTACCGGTTGGCTTGCGGGAAAGAGCGCAGCTGACAGGGAAGCCGGAGGAGTCGACTTGCCGACAGCCGGCACTCCCGATGTGCCCTGTTATCAGGACGATGACCTGGAAGCATCACAACAACAGGTGATCCAGTTAATGGGGCAGAGTGCCGGTGTGGTGCGTGATGGAACAACGCTTGAAAAAAGTCTTGACACCCTGAATGAACTTCACAGCCGTATCAGACCATTGAGCCCCGGCGGTGTGACCCACCACAGAATCTGCTTTGATCTGCGCTCATTGCTCGATACAGCAAGGGTAATTGTGACGGCAGCGTCACAACGTACTGAATCACGAGGTGCACACTTCAGAAAGGATTTTCCACAACAGGACGACCACAATTGGCGGGGTAGTTTATCGCTCACACTTCGTGGTGATGGCCTGCATACTGAGTACCATGCTGTCGCAGACGACCCGGCACCACTAGAGAAAACGTAGATCAGGACGGGTGGTCGGTACTATTGGGTTTTACAGTTAACCCGGTGCGTCTTTAAGCCCGGTGCCTCTTTGGTTATGAGACTATTCTGACCGTAGTGAGTGGCAAGGATTTTTCCCTGAACAGATCGCAGAACCGGTCTGTTGAAACTGTCGCCCGCTGTGTACAACGAATAAGGCAGTCTTGTGTGTTGTACATGGCTGCGCGAACGTAGTGACTGCACTTGCCGCGGGTAAGTAATTGCGATTGCCGTTGCGTGTGGCGGATTGGACTAATAGCGTGTAACCAAGTGGTTTTTCTAGAGACTGAACAGAAGATAACATAAGCCTATAGGTTGCATCCGCTGCTGATTGCTATTTACCGGCGCGGGCTTTCCCGCACACAGTGCTGAAGGCAATTACTGTTCTAGTCTCAGTTGTGCTGCGATGCACGTCAAAGTAACTCCTGATCGTTCGATTGAAAGTGTGACTGGGTCATCACCCATACATACTGGTTGATATGGCACCTTTATGATTTTTGCCTGGATCCGTTAAAACAATTGTCAATTTCGAAAGGAGTCGATCTGATGACGCAGGGATAGCAACGGAAATTAACCATAAAAAAAGAAAGGATTGAAGGTATGCATGATAGTCGTATTGCGCCTGTTTTATTGGTCGCCGGTACTCTAGCTCTGGGTGCGTGTGGCGGCAACTCTTCTCCAAACACCTCTCAGCAAAGCGCCCCACCGGTAGCGTCGGCGGAAGCACTGCAGCAGGAAGTGGCTTTTGATCTTGATCTCAGCGCTTTGCTGGCCAGAGAGATACTACCCGGTACTCTCGACGATCCCACATCTGTGGCCAATCTGATGGAAGGCTCTATGAAGGTGACCGATCTGACCACCGGTGGGATCGAGTATATTCCATGGACTGTCAATATAGATGAAAGCAATCTGGCGAATGTTCAATCGTTTCAGACTCTGGTGCTGGTGCCCGGCAACTATGCGTTTGAGCTTGCTGTCAGTAAAGGTACTCACTCGTACTCGGGGTCTACGGTCTATAACCTGAGCGATGGTGACGCTGAGTCGGTGGCGATGACCATACGGCCGGTAATCGGCGATTTACTGGTCGATGCCAATACTATCGCAGAACTGATCGATTTCAGGTTCAGTTTTTCCGCATCAGATATTAATACGGCTAACCTTGCCAATCCTTCCATGGGTATTACCATCGATGGAAGTGCTGAGCAGATTTTTACCCTGAGTCCGGCGACCGGACTGTCTGAGCATATGTTCCTCAATCTGCAACCGGGT
This sequence comes from uncultured Granulosicoccaceae bacterium, assembly GCA_938003855.1. Classification (GTDB taxonomy): domain Bacteria; phylum Pseudomonadota; class Gammaproteobacteria; order Granulosicoccales; family Granulosicoccaceae. The sequence continues at coordinate 9,348 of CALKXD010000133.1, forward strand.
CAATATGATATCTCCCTGCGGCTGCTGGATAACGGCATTCAGGTTGGTAAATCTATTGAAGTGCAGGGGCGCGATATCACGGTATCCCAGGGGCTTGATGTGAGCATGGATATCGTGCCATTGCATGGTGAAATAGCCTTTAGTCTCAGCGCAGAGGGTGCTGATGCCAACCTGAATTTGCAGGTTCCACCCGAGGTGATAGAGGAAGTCGGGGGGCTTGCCAATCTGCAGACTATTCTCAGTGTGACTGGTCCGGGCTATCCTCTGCTGGAGCAGCCCCTGTCATTGGCTGAAAATGGGGGCAGCTATACCGCCGCGTTAGTGCTCCCGGATGTGTTCTATGGTGAACTGACCTTTGAGATGAGCTTTACAGATACCACAGACAGTAACGAAATCGGTTACTGTTTTACCAGCACACTGGTCAGTAACGCGAGCGCTTCAATCAGTTGCGATCTTACCCTTCGACGGCGACAGATTGTGTCCGGTAACCTGATGTCTACGGTTGGGATAAATGTTCGTGATGTGGATGGTGCCGCGATCCCCGGTGCGGTCATCAGTATTGGTGAGGAAGAGGTAGCGATCACCAACGGTGCGGCTTTTTCGACTCCGGGCTATAGCAAGGTGTATGTTGCTTCGGGCACGCATACTGTTCGTGCGCAGTTGGGAGCAGCCTTCGGTATCGCAGAATACACATCCGAGCCATTGTCTGTGAGTAATATTGCCATTGTTCTTGATCGTCTCGACACCGATGGTGACGGCATTGAAGACAATCTGGATGCCTGTCCGACTGAGGCCTCAGAGTCTGCTAACGGTTGTCCATCTACTCTGGTCGGTGGTGACCTGGTGTCTGCCAAAGCAGCAGAGAACGGACACGTGGGGCAGGTGACAGTCAGGCTCAATGACGGGCAGGGCGGGTTTACACCGGTGGCCGCGGTTAATCCGGTTGGCAACACTCATCACTCAGTCACGGCTGCTGACTTTAATGGCGACGGTATAGATGATGTTGCTGCACTTGGCGGCAATGGTGCGATTGGCGTGGCGCTGGGGCCGTTTAGCGGTGGCATGAATATGGTTCAGGTGGCACAGAAAACCGAGCACGCCAGAGACATTCTGGCGGGTGATTTCAATAACGACGATGTGATAGACCTGATCTCTATCGGTCATTATCAGCACGCCGTGTTCCTGGGTAATGGCGATGGTTCTTTCGGATCGGAACTGCCCTTTTCAGCGATAGCCGGTGACAACCGTGATTTTGCACTGGGTGATTTTGATCAGGATGGCAACCTTGATGTGACCATTAACAGTAATGGTGGAAATTGTCTGCTGGCGATCCACTATGGTGACGGCACAGGAAACTTCCCGGCGGCGGATACTGAGTTTTTCGGCGGTCTGCTTAATCTGCTGGTGGAAACCGGCGATATAGACGGCGACGGTGATCTGGATATCCTGACGGCGGGCTACGGCTATGGATTACGTGTTTTCACCAACAACGGTAACCGAAGCTTTACTCCGTCCGCAACCACATTGTACGACACTGATCGCTTTCTGCTGGCAGAGGATTTTAACGGTGACAACGCTGCCGATTTAATTATCAGTGACAACGCCGAGGCTATCCATGTAAGGCTGAATGACGGTGCGGGAAATTTTGGCGATCCGGTTATCCATACCACTGGTGCCCGAACAGCCAGAGAAGCCGTGATTTTTGATGTCAACGCCGATGGCAAAAAAGACGTTGCGATCATCAATGCAGATATCGGTGGTTATGCGCCTCAATCTAACAACATCACCATTATGACTGGCAATGATGACGGCACATTTCAGACGCCTTATGTTATTCCCGGTGAGCGGCACAACTGGCAGATTGCTGCCGGTAATTTCGACTAAGCCGGCCGCAAACTTCGAATGCCCGCAATGCGGGCATTCGTTTATGCCTGTGAGAGAGTCGTAGGCTTTTTATATTTATACCCGCCCTCAACGTCAAAGTGGTTGTTCCGGACAGATCGAATGATCTGTCTGGCGTTGGGATGTTTTGTACCGCTCGCTAGTTGGTCGGGAGATCGTCAAACGATGCATAGTTCGCCGAGTACAGACTTGCATAGAGGCCGTCTTTGGCGACTAGTTCATCGTGGTTACCCTGCTCGCTCAGGGTGCCATTTTGCAATACGATAATGCGATCAGCATTGCGTATA
>CALKXD010000134.1 GCA_938003855.1 uncultured Granulosicoccaceae bacterium
GGGGTTATTCTCGCCACATAGCTCAGTCAGTATTGCAGATTGGGTAAGAGTAGATCTCAAGGCGTCTAGACAATATAAAAAACGTCAGAGAAGTTAAGAGCACAGCGGACTAAAAATGACAACAACAAAAACCGGCGTTGGCGGTAAAGTAAACCGGGTTGGCAATGCGGGCGGCCAGGACCTGAAGACTATCTTCTCAGCGGCCAGCAGATACATAAGGAAGAAGTTTAAATGTGTTCGTGATCTGAACGACGCTGAATTTCTGTCACTCTTCGATATCCCTGAGGTCAGTTACTGGATTGACAATGGCTTTAACATTAAAGCGCATGCCGCTTTGCTGGAACATTTTCGAGATCGGGTGCAGGACAACTGGTTAATGCCACCATCGCAATTGGTTGATATGGCATTCGATACTGACGGCGCATCTTACGACCATCTCATTGAGCGAGCCGATCTCGTTCTTGACTACGATCTGGAATGGAGTGGTGTACCGCCCGAACTGGATGCTCGTGGTTCAATCGATTGGCAAAAGAATATTCTGCAGAATCAGCAGTGGCTGGAACGTATTAATCGTCATAGCTGGTGGCCTCTTCTGGGCCACGCCTACCAACGCAGCGGAGATGAGCGGTATGCCAGAGCCTTTGCCACTCAGTTGAGCGCCTGGATGAACAGCCATCATTCGGCTGCGTGCGTTGAAGACTATCCCTATATCTGGTCCAGCAAGCAGATCGCTTTGCGGTTGCGTGTCAGCTGGATACCGGCTTTTGGTATGTTTTACAACTCACCCTATTTTAATACAACGCGCAAACTTGAAATGCTGCGCTCGATCTTTGATCAGGCACGCTACCTTCGACAGAACAACGCCTGCGATAATCTGCTGCTGAACGGTGGTCTGGTGAGCGCCGGTATATCGTTCCCGGAACTACACGAAGCAGGCAAGTGGCGCAAGACGGCGATTGACGGGTGTCGGGAGCTACTGGCGTCATCATCGACGACTGACATCGATAGCCACGAGCTGCAAAGCTCTTCAAACCTGTTGGCGTTCAGCGACCGTGAGTTGGCAGCGACCGCCTGCGTCTAAGCAATACAGTCGCGGGCGGGGGTTTCCTGTCGGCGACGTGACTGGCGTTAACTTAACTTGCCGATCAGGCTTATTTCCCGCTTCATTTCTTCGGTAGAGTCCTGGTGTCCCTGTGGCTGTTGTCCCTGCCTGCTGAACAAGCCGCTGTGATAGCACGCCAGAATACGTAGTAATTTGCGGCGGTGCTGGGGCCAGCGCAGACTCAGTCTTTCGACGTAGTCGGTTGCAGACTCTCCCGACTGTCTGGCGCATCCGTTGGCTGCAAATTTTTTGCACAGCCGATGCCATTGCTGTTCACAGGGGCTGACTCTAGTCTGGTCACGCAGCGACGTCGGCAACAGGATTATCAGAATCCAGACGCAGGCGGCTAAGACCAGCAGCACTGCAATCAGCCATCCGCTTGGTGAATCAAGACCAATTTTTTTCCATAGGTTGTCCTGACTCTTGTCGTCAAAGCCAATCACCATTCGCTGCCAGGCATAGTTTAGTGAATCCCATTGCAGACCTGCGGATTTTACCCAGTGCCATTCCAGTGGCTTTTGCAACAGACTCTGTCGTTCGTCTCCCAGTGCCGCGTTGATACCTCCTTCAACACGCTGTGGTGCGACAGCGGCAGTCGGGTCGAAGCGTTGCCATTGACCTTCAATGTAGGCCTCAGCCCAGGCATGTGCGTCGGACTGACGTACAATCATGTAATCGCCATTTTGCTCGCCGCCCTGGTACCCGGTGACGACACGCGCAGGAATGCCGGCGGCACGTAGCAGGAAAACGAAGCTGCCAGCATAGTGTTCGCAAAAGCCACTGCGTGAAGAGAACAGAAAATCGTCGATTGAGTGTGCGCCAAGAGTGGGCGGATTTAGTGTGTAGTAGAAATTTTCCTCATTGAACCAACGCAATATGCGATTGGCCAGAACTGTGTCGTTGTCAGTCTCCGACCGCATCTTCATCGCCAATGCCCGGGTTCGGGAGTTGGTACTGCCGGTAAAAAGACTGTCCGCCCCCGGCGGGGTGTCGGATCGAAAGCGGTCCGTCAGTCGTGATGACATCTGATAGCGTGTGGCTCGACGCAGATTGTCTGCGGTTGTTAACTGGCGTTGGGAATCCATTCTACCGATGCTTTTTCTGCTGCCATCGGCAGACTGGATTGTGGGCATCGATGCCGGTGTATCGAGAGCCAGTAACCAAGGGTTGTAGGTCGGTTCCATGGTAACGGTGTAATTGATCAGCTGACCGGATGCGTCAGTTGCGGCTGAGGTGGTTGAAAAAGTGTTTGTTGTGATGCCGGGCTGGATAAACCAGTCAAAACCGTCGAAGCCGTTGAGCACCGGGCCGCGCCAGTAGCGTTCGGGTGGCAGCGGTGTGTAGGAGTCGAATTCAACGCGAAAGGCCACCTCGTTAGATTTCGATAGTTCTGCCACACTGCCCGGTGACATGCGAGATGATAATCCGGTAACCGCTTTGCCGCTGCCGTCACCCCAGCCCGGTGCCGACAGGCGTGGGATGGCAAGGAAAAGCAACACCGCAATTGGCATCGCCTGGACAAACAATTTTGATGTCAGGTGCACCATTTGGCGAGTGTTGACGGTACTGGTATCCCGTTGCAGGGAAAACAGTGACAGACCGATGAAAAACAAGGCTGGTAGTGTAAAAAATGCGGCCAGCATCGATTGCCAGTAGAAAAACTGGGTGAGAAGTAAAAAGGCACACAATACAATTAACAGGCTGCCATCGTATTTACGAGTGGACTCTGAGAATTTAAACCCGGTCAGCAGAAACAGAAACGTGACGCAGGGATCGCGGGAAAAAAAGTGTCCGTAGTGCCATAGTGTGCCGAGCGCTGCGACGATGACCAGAGGGGTCATATAGAGCGGGCTGATCGTGCGTCCATTGTCAAATGTTGGTACGGTTTTCCATAGTACCAAGAACATACCCGGTATTGATAACCACAATGGTAAGTGAAACATCAGCGGCAGCTGAGTGAGCAGTACCGTAATGCCTAGGATGCGGCGTGTATCTCTGCGCAGTCGTTCTTTGCGAAGAACAGAAGGTTCTTTTTCCGCTAGATCGATTGTGACGATATCAATGTTCTCAGACACGAATGTCCCCCTGCGCGGAGGTATAGGAGGCCAGATCGCGCAGACATTGCTGACAGTGGTCGCGGCCTGATCCCGCGGCCCGCGTAAGGGGGGGGAGCTCGAATGAATAAGGCACTGAGCCTTTTTCGGCTGCGATAACCCAGGCGCACATCCTCGACAGCTTTTGCTCTGTGGTGAATTCCTGTGGGGTATCCTGCCATCGTATAGCAAGATCTAATGAACGTTCCTCGGCGTCAAAACGCTTGCTGTACCAGCCGGCACCCCGGGCGACTGACTTCCATGCTACTGCACCCGGTGAGTCAGTGTTTTGGTAGGGTTTTAGATCGACAAATTCGCGCTCCAGTGTTGTTTTTTTATTCATCTCGCCAGACTCGGCTTCAACCGTGGCGAACGGTGGTTGGGGTTTTTCAGCTCGAGGGTATACGTAACTGGAAACTTCGGCGTGAACATAACCCCATCCTCTCCATAGACCGAGAGGGTAGTTGCTTGAGACGGTTAGCCGGCCGAGGGTGTGGACGCCGCGCTCCCTGGTGGCTGACTGCAATGCCGCGGTGGTGTCAGACCCGGCGTTTATATCGATTGACTCAGAGGTTGCTGCGTTGGTTGAAACCGTCAGAGAGTATCGTGTCCGTTTTTTAGCTTCCCGCAGAGTTATGCTGAAGCTTTGTGGTGACCCGGCATGACAGTCCCGGGCATGTGCCGAGATAAATTGCAGTTGAGCCAGATTAAGATAAGTTGACAGCAGGCATGAAGCAAACAGTCCTATCAAGATAAACGACAGCGCATAGCCGAGGTTTAACCCGAAATTCATTGATGCGATCAGCATGACAACCACAACACCGAAAAAAGCCAGACCGCGGTGTGTTGGCAGAATATAGATGCGTTCGTGACGCAGGGTAATAGGCATGCTGTCGCGCGCCTCTACGCGTAGCATTCGCTGCATGAGCCGGTTGTGTTTCGACGATTTCTTTCCTATCTCCAGAGACTGGCGGGAGGAGCTCAGGCTAGAGGTGTGCATGGCAGGCGGCCGGTTCTAGAGCCAGACTGCCGTCAACAAGGAAATGTCCGGCGATAGGCTGTTGTGTTTCAGGAAGCGTCGCTGTACGAGTCACTAGACCATGTCAACCGCTGTCAGGATGTCGCGGGCGATCGGTGTCCCCCGCTTGAGGGAGCCTGCCAGGCGATGAGCGGCAACGCATGTGAAGACGGCTTGCAAATCTTCCGGCAAGACCATATCGCGGCCTTGAATCATGGCCCATGCACGACTCATGGCCAATAAGCTGAGTCCGGCGCGCGGGCTGAGTCCTGCCGCACAACCGCCTTTAGCCGCCAGTTCGCGAGTAGCTGCGAGTAGAGCCTGGGTGTAGTCAAGGATCGGAGGAGCGGTGAAGATCTGACGCGCCCGGGCTTGCCAGAAAAGTACATTGTCAGCACTTGCCACCGACCCTGCGCTGTGCAGCATTTGCTGACGGCTGTCACCGGTTAGCAGACTACGTTCGGCGTCGCTGTGCGGATACCCTAGCTCGATGCAGCAGATAAATCGATCAAGTTGTGATTCCGGTAGCGGGTAGACTCCGAGTTGCTCGAGAGGGTTCTGTGTTGCAACAACAAAGAATGGCTTATCTAGTGTGTGCCGTTTGCCGTCGATTGTTACCTGTGCCTCTTCCATCGCCTCAAGCAGTGCGCTTTGCGTTTTTGGTGGGGCACGGTTGATTTCGTCAGCCAGTAATAACGACGTGAATATCGGCCCTTTGTGGAGACGGAACTCCTGCCGGGTGACATCGAAAATGGAAATGCCAGTGACGTCGGCGGGCAGTAGATCACTGGTGAACTGCACGCGATTCCAGGCTAATCCCAGGGTCGCCGCCAATGCGCGGGCTAATGTGGTTTTACCAACGCCTGGCAGATCCTCTACCAGCAGATGGCCTCCTGCCAGCAGTGCTGCCAGGGCGAGTTTTGTCTCATGGGGTTTGCCCACAATAAAGGTGTCTAACTGCGCCAGCACCGCTTCGACGTGACCGTCGTCGTCGTGCAGCTTCTTTCGAGATGCCATTTACTGTTTTCCCGCCCAATGCCTTAGCCCGGTGATCCGGATCTAATAAGTACTGTATGAAATCGGCACATACTGCGCTCTCTTGAAACAGCATTTACCGGTAGTGAGGCGTAAGCTGGTAAAATTCAGGGTGCTGTAACGCGGGATTTGCGATCGTTTACTTATTGGGGTTGTGTTTGTCAGTCGGTGGCACAAAATTAACCCCGGCGGCAGATAAAATGTATCGCGGGTGTCAGCGACGTATTTCGCTACCGCAAACAGACCTGAAACCGCTTAAACGTGTAAATTTGTGAAACATATCGTAAGCTGCAAAAACGGCAGATATAGTTATAAAACACAGAATAAAGTCATCCGGGTCGCTTAACCCGATTGATTTTTAGTCGATATGAAGTGCGCCAAGACGCTTCCCGAGGCGGGAAAACGACACTGCGGCGACACAGAAACATAATTAGAGCTACGACTTTCAGAATGGCGCTGAACGCCTTCAACCCCGATGGAGCATCACAATGTTTGGACTCGCTAATACCAGTGCAAACCAGGTTTACACTCTGGAAGTACCGGGTCGAACCGGTGTAATTGGTATGAGTGCCTGCCCGGGCATCCGTCTGGATCCGAGTCGTCGCGGCAATCTGCAGAAGAATCTGCGTCGCGACATCCTCGCCTACCAGGAGTGGGGTGCCACAGGGGTGATCACATTCAATGAAACGGACGAGCTTGCCGGTCTCGGTCTTGCCGACCTTGGGCATCATTTGATTGCCGGTGGTTTCTGGTGGCGTCATCTGCCGATCGTTGACATGAATGTTCCGGTGGGCGATTTTGAAAGTACCTGGCAGGTAGAGAGCCGACAGATTTGCGCTTCACTGGCCGCTGGAGAGCGGGTGGTACTTCATTGTCTGGCTGGACTCGGCCGCACAGGAATGATGGCAGCGCGGTTGCTGGTCGACATGGGCATGGCGCCAGAGCGAGCCATCCACGAAGTGCGCCGGGTGCGGCCACGTGCGTTGCAAACTACACCTCAGGAAGAGTACGTGCATCAGTTTGGCAATAAGACCAAAACGGACCGCTGGTCACGGTTGCAGGGGCGGGGACGCCAGTCTTACCAGGCACCTGAATCAAATACCAGCCCAAGCTCATCCGGTAGCGAAGATATTAAGGGATTCGGTACCTGAATCAACCGTTACGGCACTCGCGGTTGACCGGCCCGTTGGTGTCTTGTGTGGTGCCCCCGCAGCTGACTATCCCGGGTTGATTAAACCCGCGCCCGCGCCCGCGGCGCTATTATAGGTTGGCCCTGCCTGCGATTGCAGTTCTGCTGCTTTGCTTTTCAATAACTTATTGCTACCGACTCGTTGGCAGATAATGCCGTGAGATATCTGTGTGCTTGTTTTGACTCCGTTCGTATAGTGTTATTTAATGTCTGGCAGAACGTACGAAACTAATTCGATACGATGATCTCAGAACAATAACATCGGAGGAGCACGAGCAATGCAGAAGTCGCTCAACATAGACCCGGGCAAATGCACAGGCTGTTTACAGTGCGAAATGGCCTGTTCGCTGGAGAACGAAGGAGTGTTCAATCCAGCTAAATCCCGAATCAAAGTATTCAGTTTTCACGAGGAAGGTCGG
>CALKXD010000135.1 GCA_938003855.1 uncultured Granulosicoccaceae bacterium
GATGAAATACAGGAAGTTATCACGGCCTATGCAAAAGCGGCCTCTCGCGTGAGGCAAGGCGGTCTCGATGGCGTAGAGATTCTGTCCGCTTTCGGTTTTCTACCGCAGGCGTTTCTATCGCCATTGAGCAATTTCCGTCAAGATGAATACGGTGGCTCGCTGAGTAAACGTTGTCGGTTCCTGGTAGAGGTATTAACCGCCGTCAGACAGCAACTCGGGCCTGAGCAAATCCTCGGTGTACGCCTTCCCGGTGATGAATACGAACCGGGAGGCCTGGCCCTGACCGATATGAAGCGGGTGTGCAGAGAGCTCTGTGGTCGCGGTCTGGTCGACTACGTTAATATTATCGCCCACACTAACTTTACCCCGACTGGTCGCTCCAGGCATTGGGCACCCACACCAACACCACATGGCGTCTTCGTTGATCTGGCGGCAGCTATAAAGGCAGAGGTGACGGTACCGGTGTTTGCGGTCGGACGAATCATTAACCCGCAGCACGCAGATCGAATAGTCAGCCTGGGTCAGGCGGATATGGTCGGTATGACCCGGGCACACATCTGTGATCCGACGATTGTCAGTAAAATAAAAAGCGGACAACACTCCCGAATCCGCCCCTGCGTCGGAGCCAACACCTGCATCGCCAATCGCTACAGCGGCAAGCCAATCCGCTGTATGCATAATCCTGAGCTAAAAACCCCGGGGAAAACACTGCAGCCCGCCATGCCAGCGCGCAGGATCGCGGTAGTTGGTGCCGGCCCCGCTGGTCTAGAGGCGGCAAGATTGTGTGCTGTGCGTGGCCATCAGGTCACAGTATACGAAGCCAGCCATGCGCCCGGTGGTCAACTGGGTTACTGGGCGCGTTCAACATCAATGAAAGAACTTGATCGCATCATTCAATGGCGTGAAGCGGAGCTTGCCAGACTTGGTGTTGCGATAGAATTCGGCACGGAAATTACCGCAGATAACCTGTCCGACGTGCAGGCCGACACCCTTATAATGGCCATTGGTGCCACAGAGGTATTGCGAGATATTCCCGGTAGCAGTGACGCTGTGGTAGTCACTCCCACCCAATTGCTTGATCTCCCGGCCACCTCTGCAAAAAGAGCCATTGTCCTCAGTGATGGTCGTGGCCAGGCCGGGCTAATCAGTGCCGAATGGTTGCTGGAGCGCGGTGTAGAAGTAGAAGTGATAACCGAGGACATCGCCGTTGCAAATGATCTGGACCCCACCAATCGTAACGCCTGGTATGAAAGGCTCGGGCGTCAGAGGGCGGTCCTGACACCGCAAACTGTGGTTGAGCACATCCACGGTAATGTGGTGCACACACGACACTTGTTCAGTCAGGCCAGCGTGGTCAGGGAATCGATTGATCTCATCGTTGACTGGAATGGCTGTGAAGCTAGAAAACCCATTGTTCAATCTGCAACAGGCAAGACTGCGGTGCATGCCATAGGCGACTGTGTATCGCCAAGAAACGTCGAGGTCGCCATGGCGGAGGCGCTTGCCCTGGCTGAGTCTATTTAACACTTGAATTAATCGTGTCGCTGCGAAAACAAAAACCATGGGGTCCGGGGTTGGTCCGGCAATAGTGCGGCAACAGCATCCTGCCGAAAGGCGATTACCGCAACCACACAAAACAGCTGGAAAGGTCAATTATCCCCGTGGGTCCATCGGGTCACAGAAAGTGCGCGTCCATAGAATGGCAGCAGGATCAATTCAGCGGGTGAACGGCAGCAAAATTGTCGGCGGCAAAGATCACCCGCAGGCGACAAATTCGCGGTACAGGCAACTGGAAGGCTCACACCAAGGTAGCGGCAATCTAAAAACCGACCAGCAGGATCAATGGTGTCAAAGTGCCCGGGCAAGGCAGGGGCGTCCGGGCAAAACTATACGAACCGGGGTGCTGCAATCTCGTAGCAAATGCTACAGACAATCATTTCGCCACAGTACCCAGCCACGCTGCTCCGGTATTGAAAAACACGACAGTACCGGTCAGGCAAACCCGCTGACCCTGGAAAATCCGGCCTATGCGTCCGTGTTGCCGTTGGCAACGGCGGGATTTCGTGAACTTTGCCGGCCTGATGCCGGGCTTAATTGTCAACCCGCCAGCCGGATACCATCAAAAGCGACCCTCAGCAAGAAAAGGCGCGCGATTCATGGCAAAAAATGAGAAGATATCCGCCACCGCTATGCTGTGGTTAACACGTGAGGATAATTAATGAAACCAATCAAATCATTGGTCGCAATTGCGCTGGCTGCTGTGCTGTCGGGTACCGCGCACGCCGCAGAAAACCTGACGGCAGAGACTGCGTCTCCGGGTGGATCAATTCATCTGTCGATGGCTCATCTGGCAGAGATTGCGGCCGAAAAGGGCATTGCCAATATTCAAGTGGCTGACGGTCAGACGCTCACCAACTCGGTGCAGAATGTCGCCGAAGGCAAGACCGATATCGCCGGCACTCCCTACATATTGCCATTCCTGCTGGCACAAGGTCGTGGCCCGTATTCAAAACTAGGCCCTGAAAAAGGGGCCGAACTGGCAGCAAATCTGCGCGCCCTGTATCCGGTAACGCTCGGCATATTTGCCCTCTACGCCTATGACTCCAAAGGACTCAAGGGCTGGGGTGATCTAGAAGGCAAAACCATCTACAACGGCCCGCCACGCGGTGCTGCGGTCACCAATGCGCGGGCTGTCATTCAACTGGCCGCCGGCCTGAAAGAGGGCGACGGATACAAAGGCGTACAGGTGAACTGGGGGCAGGCGGTTAAAACCATCACTGACGGCTCAGCGGATGCCGTAGTTCTGCCGATTCTGTTTCCGGACAGTCGCATCACCCAGGCACTGGCGTCAGGCAGCATGACGGTCTGGTCAATACCCAAAGATAAATGGGACTCCGAGCCTTTTCAAAAGTACCTGCGTGCGCCGGGTTCTGCCCCTTTCACACTGCCCGCTTCTGATGCCACGCTGGGTGAAGCCGGTGTAACGCTGGTTACCGAAGACGGTACTTTCCGCGGACTTGCGACTATCGGTGGCGATATCGTCAGCAAAAATATGTCGTTCGACCTTGCCAAGTCTCTGACCAAAGCGCACATCGACACGCTGGACCGACTGAAAAGCAAAGCACCGTTTGCCAGACATGCGGGCTACGGTGTCGTTGATGTCGTTAAGTCAGGGATGTGCGGTCCTAACCCGCTGAAATACCACGCGGGTGCCGTGGCGGCCTGGGAAGAAGCCGGGTTCACCATCGACGACTGCGCCAAGCCCTAACGGTCTTAAACTGTCAAACCTGCTCAGCCGGAACTACCAGGGCTTTTGTGTTCTTCCAATGAAGCCTTTTTGACACCATTGGCGTGAACACAAACCCCCAACGGCCGGGCAGGTTTGCAGAGTAAAACCAATCCAGACGCTCAGATTTCCGGGCGTTTGCCCGGAGCGCTTTTTGCCTCCGGGCACATACCAATCAGGGAGCTTTTGATCGATGTTTTCGGGCAGCAAAAAATAACTATTGCCGCTTATTTCATCAGCACTTCAAATCCGTCCCGATGAACGATCATTGCATTGGCCTGCACCACACAGTGATCGGGATTTAACAACTCTGCGGCCAAACTAACCTTCGGGTGCCGGGCCTTGCAGCAGTCAGTCGGAGGACCGTACCGGTACGAATTCTTCACATAGTCTGCCGCTGGACAACCGCGACACCTATCGCTCTACCATCATCGAGATCACCCATGTCAAATGAAATGCCGGCACCGGTTGCGCGTGCTGATCTTGGCGAAAAACTGGTTTACTGGCTGGCACTGTTGCTGGTCATTGTCGGTTTACTGAACGCAATGCCTGGGATCCCCGGTGTCGATGCTGCGGTCGAGGGATGGTTTGGCTATAAGAATTTTGTCATTCGCAAATACCCTTACGAGTATTTTTACCCGATAGCGTTTGCGGTGATGATGATTATCGTTGCCCTGAAGCATTCTCTTTGGCGGGAACTTGCCAACAGCACGCCACTTCGCAGGCGCCTGGGAATGGCGCTGGATGTCGCGTTGCTGCTTGCTGCCATATCCATCTCGTTAACCTATGTCGTAGAAATTGAAGCCGTGTGCCTGGTCGATCAGATCACCGGTGAGCGAGCGCAGCTGATAGCCAGCAGCCTGGAGGCAGAAATAGAGTTTGCCGAGCTCTACGGTTTGCCCGTCCCTGACTCCGTCGAAGATCCGCAGTGCATCAATACCACTGAAGGTTGGCTGGTGTTGATTATCGGCCTGTCAGTGATGGTATTCCTTGCCTATAACGTCAAGGTCTGGGGCCTACCGCTGGTTCTGGTCGCCATTGCAATTGCCGCCTATACCGTGGCCACTGTATTGGTCTGGTACTTCCATGGTCCTGACGATATCAATAAATATCTGATGACCAAACTCGGTGGTGAACCGCGTCTGTTAGCCGACGGACGCCCGCGCCTGCATGATGCGCTGGTAAATAATTCTTCCGGTCTGTTAGGCCGGTTTATGGACATCATTCTAAACACCGTGTTTCCCTATATAGTGCTGGGTGGTTTGTTTGGTGCCTCAGCCGGTGGGCGCTCATTGATCAAACTGGCGTTTCTCTGGACCAGAAAACTTCGCGGTGGGCCGGCGCATGCAGCGATTGTCTCTTCGGCGATGTTTGGCACTATTTCCGGTGGGCCGGTCGTTAACGTGTTATCTACCGGTGTGCTGACCATCCCGATGATGATCAAGCGCGGTTTTTCCAAGGTGTTTGCCGGAGGCATGGAGTCGGCAGCATCATCCGGTGGCTCTATTATGCCACCCGTAATGGGGGTCGCTGCATTCGTGTTGGCAGCTCTCACTGCAGTGCCGTACCGCGAAGTCATTATTGCTGCCGCGATTCCCGCCGTGGCCTACTTTTTCTGTTTGTTCCTGTCGGCCGTTTTCCAGTCTCGCAAGCAAGGCATCGAAGCAATTGGTGTGGTCACCGAAGACATGATCCTGTCCCGCGCCGATAAACTCAACCTGGTGATGATTTTCGGCCCGATTCTACTCATACTGTTTTTGCTGCTGACACCCAAGGAGGCCATCGGCTGCGGGCTGCTTGGCTCGTTGTTCGGGGTTGATACAACGGTCACCAATGGCGTCTGTCGTGTCACCGATCTGCCCTGGTTTTTTGAGCTACTGCAAAATTCAGCGGGCGACGCCGGAAGCGCCGGTTGGTGGGCCGTCATACTGTTGTGCTTTTTGTTGTTTCTGGACAAAGGCATGCGCAGCAACCCCATGCGACTGCTTGATGCATTGTCAGGGTCCGGTGTATTGATCTCCACCCTGTACCTGATGTTTCTGGCCGTGTCGATTATCGACTTCTGCCTCAATTTTACCGGGCTGTCTGATTTTATTGCCCTCGATGTACTTGGCTGGTTACGTTCACTCGATCTCGGCGGCAGCGGCTCCGGGCTTTTTCAGTTTATTGCCTTGCTCACGACCATGGCGCTCGCGGTACTGCTCGGTATGGGTATGCCGGCGGTGCCTGCCTATATCAATGTGGCGCTGCTGATGGGGCCGGTGTTATCCGGGCTGGGCTTGTCCATATTCACCGCCCACATGTTTATTTTTTATTTTGCTGTGGCATCAGCCATAACACCACCCGTCGCGATTGCCGCCTTTACGGCTGCCACTATCACCAAGGCCGAACCAATGGCCACAGCGTTCTCTGCGGTTCGCTCTGGCATTGTTATGTTTGTTATACCGTTTGTTTTTGCCATGTATCCGGAAATACTGCTTATAGAGGCGGCCGTGCGAGATCCATCCGCTCTGCCATCGGCAGCAAAGTATTTGCCCGGTTACGATGGTCAGCTGCACCTTGGTGCGCTGCTTTGGTTACTGCTGCGGCTGGCAGCGGCGCTTTATTTACTGGCGAGTGCGCTGGCAGGCTTCGATCGCAAATCCCTTGCCGCCTGGGAAGTCATGTTGCGTCTGGCACTGGCGGCACTGATTATGTTCAAACTGCCGGAGATTCATGCCCCGGCATTGCTGGTGGCGTGTGCGCTACTGGCTTGGCATGTTTCGCGGTGCAAATCGACTGCGCGACCCGATCACCGGATAAATACCTAAAGCGTGTATTGGCGACACCGTTCTATAACACCTAACCGGACACTGGAGCCCTGACACCATGACAGCACCATTTACCCGCGAAGAGTACGCTGATCGATTACAGCGGGTGCGCGCAGCGATGGCCGGCAATGGCTTTGATGTGCTGGTAATAGGCGACCCGGCCAACATCAACTGGCTCACCGGTTACGATGCCTGGTCGTTTTATACGCCGCAACTGATGGTGCTGGGCCTCGACTGTGAACCCACCTGGCTGGGGCGTGAAATGGATGCCGGTGCTGCATCGTTTACCACCTACCTCGATGCCGGGCAAATCGTACCGTACCCGGAAACCTTCGTTCAGCAGAAAAACAGTCATCCGGCTCAATTCATGGCGGACTGGATGTACGGCCGTGGCTTTGACGGCAAGCGAATTGCCTATGAAAGCGACGTGTATTTCCTTACTCCGGCAACGGTGGCGCATCTACAGGCGCGGTTAGGAAACAGCCAGTGGATCGACAGTGAATTGCTGGTCAACTGGCAGCGGCTGATCAAAAGTCCGGCTGAGATCACCATGCTACAACAGGCGTCATTGATCGCCGCTAGCGCGATGCAAACCGCCTATAACGGCGTCCGGCCCGGTGTCCGGCAGTGTGATTTAATGGCTGATATTGTCGCCGCACAGATTCGCGGCACACCGGACTTTGGCGGCGATATGACCGCGTTGCATCCGCTGGTTTTGGCCGGTGAAGCCGCCTCAACCGCTCACCCGATGTGGACCGATGCTGCCTTTGAAAAGGACCAGACCATCGCCTTTGAACTGGGTGGGTGTCGCAAGCGCTACAACGCCGGACTGGCGCGCACCGTTCATCTGGGTAAGCCACCTCAGGAGCTTACGACCACTGCCGCTGCGGTCAATGAAGGCATGGAAGCGGTACTGGGTGCCATGAAAGCCGACGTGCCGTGCTGCGATGTTCACGCGGCCTGGCAATCCGTACTGGATCACTACGGGCTAACAAAAAACAGCCGCATCGGTTACTCGATAGGCGTTGGTTACTCGCCCGACTGGGGAGAACATACCATCAGCTTCCGCCCTGACGATAAGACACCACTACCCGAAAACGCCGTTGTACATATTATTCTGGGTATGTGGATGCAGGGGTGGGGCATGGAGCTCAGTGAAACGATTCATGTACAAAAAGACCAGGCTGTGTGCCTGACGAATTTCCCACGCGACGTGCATGTGATTGATGTTTAGCATTAGCCTTGCAGGCACCACACGGCCGCGATACACATGCGCTAAGCGCAGGCAGGTGTGGCATAGAGCAAAAAGGTGGTGCCTAATTGCCACCAATGCGCTCCTGCATTACGAGCAACGGCTGCTTAGCTCTTAGCCGTGCGCAATTCCTTTAAAAAAACGGCAATAGCACGCAGCGACTCTAAATGAATAACACGCTTTGATGCAGCAGAGTCTGCAACCAACTGGCGGTATCTTGGGGTGAGTTTGCGGTGGCACGGCCACAGTACCCGGTAGCTGTTTAACGTACTTTTTAAAATCGGGCTGCGTTCCGGCCAGCCCTCCGGGTTAACGAACATGCCTTTCAAACATCGCTTTGTAACCATAAGAAAATGGACCGATAAGGGCAGATCGATATACACCAGCGTATCGGCTGCAGAGAATCGTTCCCAGGCTGATGGCACGCAACCGAAACCGTCAATGATCCATGCATCCTCCTTTAGGAGTTCAGCGTGGTGTTTAAGGTAATCAGTATGTGGAACGGCCTCGCCGCCTGGCAGGTACATTATCTTGTCCAGTGATGTCAGCGGCAGGCCTGCGATCTCCGCCAGTGTTTTTGCAAGCGTTGATTTACCGCCCCCTGAATTGCCAAATACTGCGACTTTTTTCATGTTCCGTCCTGTAGCGTAGTGTAGAGCTCAAGAAGCGGACATAAAAAACCCGCCTCCCGGCGGGTTGAAATCATTAACGAATCAAGCCCACCATCCCTATGGAATGATGGTAATAATTCGGAAAAACTGCTGTGGTGTTTGTATAGCCATGCCTCGATAATTGCTGAGTAAAACCTAAAAGTCAACAATGGTTCGTACCTCATATTGAATACAGCTATCTGCACAGACACAGAGCATCACGTCTTCAGGTCGCAGAGATAGCCGCAAATACAGCGTATTTCGTTTTTTATTCGCGCTCTTTTCCGTTAGTTCTACCGTATAGCCTGAATACTAAACCCGAGCTGCACAGCCTTATAGCAGTAGCGCTTCGGGAAACACCTTTTTCATCGTTGCGTTAATTATCAACTCATCAGTTAACGGATGAGCAATCGTCGCGGTAATTAAACAACTCAGGGAAAATATCTGATGCAAGAAGGACAGCACGATGTACATAGCGGAAAACACACAGGCACGCCGATTCTGAGCGAGCAGTCAAGTGGCATGACCATTGAAAAACTACGGACTCTGGATCAGGAAATCGTGTCATTGGAGCATAGCGGCATGAGCCCGCACCAACGCTACGTGCGTGTCGCCGAGCTGATTAATCGCTTAAGTGGTGTGATTGACGAAGCCGAGCAACAAGGTATGTTGAAGTCGGAAATATTCGACAAAATCTCGATGGCCAGACAGGTGTTCGGGCAATCACCTTACGTTCGTCGTATGCAACAATGGCCTCGTGGTTATCAGGGAGATTTTGAGACCGTTGAAATGATCTATCAGGGTGTGCCGGGCAGAAAACTCGATTCCGTATCTGATTGCGTCGACTACTACGCGCAGACGCTTCCGGTGTCGCAGCAACATCGCAATAAACTGATGGTGCAGCAAAACCTGGCAATGAGTTGCCTTCGGCATGATCAGAACATTCTGTCGATAGGGTGTGGTGGCGCTATCGATATATTCAATGCGCTGGAGTTTTTCCCGGACTATAGCGGGTCAATCTGTTTTGTCGATATGGACGAGGAAGCTATAGCGCTTGCTCGTCAGCGAACAAGTGCCTTTAACTGCAGTTACAGTACCCGTAATATAATTCGTGGGATCGGTGCGGTACCCCATGATAATTTTGATCTGATACTGTGTGGTGGGTTGTTCGACTATATCAACGATAAAGTATCAAATTCGCTGTTACGGCAGATGAGCAGAAAGCTTACCGCGCAGGGTAAACTATTTTTAACTAACATAGCCATTGGCAATCCGTTCCGTATTCAAATGGAATACCTTGGTGACTGGGTACTCATAGAGCGATCAGAAGCAGAGAT
>CALKXD010000136.1 GCA_938003855.1 uncultured Granulosicoccaceae bacterium
ACGGCAAATTTGTCGGTCAGTAGCTGCCGCTTAAATTGAACGGGATCCGGGCAATCCAGGTTCACTTGCAACTCGCCGGAAAAACCAAAAAACTGGCGCCCTTCAATCTCGCCATCAATAGTAAACTTCTCGGTAGCGATCTGGTCCGGATCATGGAAGGCACGAGGGAATCGATCACCGATTGGATCGAGAAAAATGGGGTTTCCGCAGCAGCGTATTTGCTCCCAAACCATATAGCAAACTCGCCTCAGCTGTCGACACGGCAGTACGCAGGGACTGCCAAGGGGTGGGTCACGGAAATCGGGCTGGCCCCGCTCTTTATTGGACCCACTCGCTGCGTCGGACGAAGCCGACGCTGATCGACAAGAATACTCAAAACCTCCGGGCGGTACAGTTGCCCCTCGGTCACACTAAGCTGGAAAGCACGGGGCGCTATCCGGGTGTCGAAGCGGACGATGCACTGGAATCCAGCAAACTGAAATAGAGTGCTCAGAGCGCCCCTGGAGGCGTCCAGGGGCGCTGTCTGGCCAACGCTTGCCGGTCAGCCGATGCAATGCCATTGGATTATTGCCAGTCGCTGACCGGCCGGCCTCCGACTGCCAATGCCAATCCGCCTTCCTTCCTATGTTACTCAGACCACTCAATCAATCGCTGGAGAGGACTTGTTACGGCCGTTTGCTGAATAATCCGTCGCGGAAGCCGGATACGCCTATGCAATATCGCATTCCGAACATTTATAAGTTAATATAATGTTGCGTCATAAACCCACCCGGGATGTCAAAGAGGGTAGGTGTTTTTTTTAAGGAAGACGTAGTCAAAAACGCGGCTAAGCCTGCCGACTAGAGGAAGGATCGATGCTTACTTATGGAACTGGAAGCGAAACCGTTGAAGTCAGTGATGACGGATCAATGTTGGTCAAGCAAGGGGACACGCTTGGTCGATATTCCATGATTATGTACAAGGATTACAAAAATTTTCACCAATACAAACGCATGGGGCCAGATGGCAGCCTGATCGACATCGTCAATGTCAATTTGATCTATTCCGGTGAAACTCTCTATCACAAACCCGATTACGATCGCGCCAATCGTCCAATTTCGACCACACCGGCAGCCACACCCGCGCCGCCGACCGCGCCGGTCTACTCACCGCCACCGCCGGGATCCGGCTTTATGCGGTTTCTAGGGGCGGAAATTATTGCCCAGGACAATTACGACACCGTTGGTTTTCTCGAGGGCATCACCACAATTGGCGAAGTGGTATTCACCGATGTCGCAAGCTTCGCCTCTGGCGTTTTGACCAAACTGGGTGGATCGCAATTGTCGCTTCTGCACGTCCAGGCCCATGGCCATCCCAGTGGTATTCAATGGGGGCCGACGGATTGGGTGTCGCCAGGCACATTTTCCACCCACCTGCCACATTTCAATCAGCTGAAAGGCCGGTTTCATAGCGACGCCTGGCTTGATTTACGCTGTTGTTTGATTGGGCAGAACCTGCAGTTGCTGCGATTATTCCGCGATCTATGGCGCATCAATGTGATTGCAGGCACAGGATTGCAAAACAATCTGTTGGACATGAATCGCGCCCATTATCAAGTCGTTGCGGCATCTGGTGCCGAATATACCACGGTCTTCGCGCCACCCTGGGTGCGCTACGACGTCGAACGCCGGTTCGCCCGCGAATTCATCAACATGTTCTAACTCTATATAATTAGAGAGACAGGCGAAAAACTAGAGAGACAGGCATCCTTCTTAAAAGGGGCGGATTTAAACCGGCAAATTGGCAATAGAAAAAGCAACAGGGCTAAAGCCTATGCAAAAATACCCCGCAGAACATCGGTATCAATACCAAAGCACGTTTGACCGGGCGGTTTGACCGTTGCAGCATTTTCACCAGCAACCAACGCGTTAACCACGGCCTCCTCGACGCTCTCTACTGCTGCCAGATACAGTGGGTCGATCAGTTCCGGATTCAACTCACTGCGAGTTATGATAGCTGCCTCTTTTTGTGGCATTGATTGGTTATTCGCCACCGAGAAGGCAATAAATATATCACCGGAATTGTTGCCGCCCGGACTGCCGCCACGACCAACACCTATGGCGGCGCGCTTCGCCACCTGGCGCAAAGATAAAGCACCAAGCGGTGCATCTGTTGCGAGAATCACAATGATCGAGCCGGTTTCCTGAGCTAGCAGGCGTCCCTCTGTTAGCGTTTCTCCCACCGGCCTTCCCAGAATATTCAACCACGGTCGGATGCCATGATTTGCCTGCACCAACGCACCGATGGTGTAGGTTTCATTACCTATTGGCACGTGGCGTGAAGAGGTTCCGGTGCCGCCTTTGAACTCATAGCAAATCATTCCGTTACCACCGCCGGTTGACCCTTCGGCGACCGGGCCGGATCTGGCCGCATGCAGAGCGCTGATGGCATGCTCTGCCGTCACGTGCTGCCCGTTAATGTCGTTTAATACACCGTCATAGGTTTCGGCCACCACAGGCATTGCCCAGGCATGCTCATCGCGAAAGAAGTCTGCATAGGTATCGATCATCCAACGGGTTGCGCCATGATGAACCATACCGACGGAGTGTGTATTAGTGACGCAGATGGGCCCGACAAAGTAACCGGCGTCATTTATCCAATGCGTACCGGTCATCTCGCCATTGCCATTCAACGAATACTGTCCCGCCCACACGGGCTTCGGCCCGGTGTCTTCGCCTCGCGGGATGATGGCAGTGACACCAGTGCGAATGCCTTTATCAGCAACCGTCAGCGTGGTGAAACCCACATGAACACCTGCCACATCAGTAATGGCGTTGTATGGGCCGGGCGTCCCGTGAAACGGCAGGCCCAGATCACGGGCACGGGGTTTAGCTGATGTCATGTGCGCTCCACGCTGTGGGATCTGATACGCCGATCTATTCCGGCAATGATCAACGAGGCCGGACTAATCAACGTGGCATTTGCAGTGAAGCCGGATTTTCTTGCGACCGATCTCTGAGAATAGAAACACTGGCACTGGTGGCGCAACGGTGGCGGCTACAGTGTCTATAAACTTCAGATAATCAATCGGGATCAAGAAGATCGATGTCACCCCGACAACCATAACCCTATCAGCGAAGGTAGATGCTAATTCGATTCACAAACGCTCTCCGGCGACCTGCGTTTGACAGAGTCTATCGCGGCAGGCGATTCAGTAATGCCTAACTGAATGCCTTGCAACTCAACTCACAGGATACATGACGGGGCACCTCATAGCCGCCACAGACTATACCGGTTTGGTGAGGTTGGAAAAGTGTGCGATACCGGGTAATAGGCCCGTGCAAACAGCCCGACAGCAGTCACCATGCCATACACTGCGCATAGAAGTCGATTTTCAGTAACGGGTCTCGACGGTCCACTCGAGAGTAACCACCGAAAAACCCTCAACGATGTGATCGGCAGGCCAGGGCACTGACATTCCGGCTAATTGCAGATTAATGAGCCAGCGCAGTGAACACGACTTGTCAGAGATACCTTCTAAGGCTTTTTCGCACTGGTTAAGGCGGTAACTATGGTTGCCGCGTTGTGGTGCATCAGATCGAGGTAGGTGCCTGCAGGGCCGCCTTCATTCGATAGTGCGCCCGGGAACAGCTTGCCACCGACAACGCTCCCGGTCTCTCTGGCGATTTGCTGCACCAGCCTTGGATCGGCGACGTTTTCAACAAACACCGCAGATATGCTATCTGCGCGAATCTGCCTGATCAATTGTGCCACATCACGTGCTGACGCCTCGCTCTCCGTGCTGAGCCCTTGCGGTGCAAGAAACGTGATGCCGTAGTCTCGACCAAAATACTGAAAGGCATCATGTGAGGTGACAATTGTTCGCGCGCTGGCAGGCAGAGCCGAGATCATGTCTTTGATTTGTGTGTCGAGTGACTCGATGTCCGCCATGTAGGCAGCGCGGTTCTGATAGAACGTGGTAGCGTTTTCAGGAGATGCCTTGGCCAGCGCCGCCGTTATGTTATCGACGTAGACGCTGGCGTTTTTCAGGCTTTGCCAACCATGGGGGTCAAATTCTCCGTGGTGGTGATCGTCGTGGCCGTCTTCGTGTTCATCATCATCGTGCCCTTCAGCTTTGTGCTCATCATCTTCGTGCGCGTCACTGCCATTGTCCACAGCGCCTTGCTCATGGCTATCCTTTGAGTCGGCATGCCGGTCGTCTTCATGTGCATCATCTTCATGATTTTTACCTTCGTGCTCATCTCCGTGCTCCTGCAACGCGATGGTCTCTATGCCATTGGTGGTGACAATCAGTTCGCCATTAAATTCTGCCGCCTCGGCCAGTCGGTCGAGCCAGCCTTCAAACTCCAGCCCGTTGGTGAACAGAATGCTGGCTTTCCTGACCGCTTTGGCATCGGCTGGCGTAGGTTGATAGACATGGGTATCTCCGTTGCGTCCTACCAGAGTTGTGACTGACACAGCGTTGCCACCGATGCGCTTTACCATGTCACCAAGAATAGAAAACGTGGTGACAACCGGGAGCGCATCCTGCGCAGTTACTGTGGCCGGAACACAAGCCGCCAATGCCGTTAGTAAAGCACTGACCTTAAAGAAGGTGCGGTTTTTATTCATAGTGAGGTTTTCTATTTTAAAATTCTGCGGTGCGGACTGTGCGAGCCTGCTGCACAATTCCGCCCTGTATGCCAAACACAACAGAGACAAAGTAAAATGCTCCGGCAACCAGTATGATTGCCGGCCCTGACGGAAGACTGTAGTGGTACGACAGCAGCAATCCGCTAAAACTGGCCAGCAGCGCTATCGCTGCCGCCAGTGAGATCAATCCGCTGATGCGCGTGGTCCAGAAGCGCGCGGCGGCAGCAGGTAAAATCATTATGCCCACTGCCATCAGCGTTCCCAGTGCATGGAAACCGCCGACCAGATTCATTACCACCAGCGTTAAAAAGATAAAGTGTGTTACGGCACTAAGCTGACTGACCGACCGCAAAAACTGCGAATCGGCGCATTCAAGCACTAATGGCCTGAAGAAAACTGCCAGGGTAAATAACGACAGCGATGCTATCGCGCAAAGCAAGGTCAACGCTGCATCATCAAGCGCCAGTACCGACCCGAACAACACATGCATCAGATCAACGTTGCTGCCACGGGTAGAAATAATAAGCACCCCGAGCGCCAGCGATATTAAATAAAACGCAGCCAGGCTTGCGTCTTCACGCAGTGACGTCATGCGAGTGACATAACCGGAGAGCAGGGCGACCGCCATACCGGCAATGATGCCGCCAATCGTCATGGCCCCCAGTGATAAACCCGACACCAGGTAACCAACCGCAGCACCGGGTAGAATAGCGTGAGCCATCGCATCACCGGTCAGACTCATTCGTCGCAGCATTAAAAACACGCCAAGCGGAGTCGCCCCGACAGAAACCGCAATGCAGCCGAGCAACGCGCGACGCATAAATCCGAAGTCAGCAAACGGTTGAAACAATAACTCCCACATCACAACGGGTGTCTTGTGCAGGTGTGGGGCGGGCCGCTGCAGGCCTCGCACATTTGCCGTGCGCGAAACTGGTTTTCTGCCGTGAGCACCTTTTCAGTCGGACCATGCGCCACCAGCTCACGGGCCAGCAGCAGTGTGTCCGGAAAATGCGCCCGCACGGCTTCTATGTCGTGCAGCACTGCGACAATTGTGCGACCTTCTCCATGCCAGCGCTTAACCACATCGATCAAATCGGCGGTAGTGCCAGCATCAATGGCGTTAAAGGGCTCATCAAGCAGCACCAGTTGTGAATCCTGTAACAGCAAACGCGCAAACAGTGCGCGCTGCACCTGACCACCAGACAGAGAACCGATAGCGCGCCTGGCAAATCCGTCCATCCCGACAGCCGACAGTGCCGCGGCGATGCGGTTTTTAAACGCGCGACCAATCCCGCCGAATGCACCAACTTCGCGCCACAGGCCCATGGCGACCAGTTCACCGACTGACATTGGAAAGGACCGGTCTACCTCTGACTGCTGTGGCAGATAGGAGATATCTTTGCATTGAATAGTCCCCAGCGATATTTGCCCTGACAAAGGCGACAGTGACCCGGTCACGCCTTTCAGGAGTGTGGATTTACCAGCCCCGTTAGGTCCGACCACCGCAGTCAGGCTGCCTTCGGTGATTACCGTCTGCAAGTGCATCACTGCCGGGTTGCGATCATAGCCGATCGAATAATCCTCGAAGGTGACCGCCGCAGTCATAGTGCACCCGGTGTGGCAGTAGCCCAGTAAAACAATATCCACAGTACCGCAACCATGATGGCAGCAATCAGGACACGACGACCCGCGCCCAGCATGATCAGGCCGATTTGCTCTTCACGATGGTGCGTCACATCGCCACTCCGGCAGGGCATAAGCTGCATCGTCTGTGCAATTTGCTGGCTCGACGGGGCGGTCGTTTGAATTTGTACATTTTACGCTTAACTTATTAGTTATGTTATAACATATCATTTATTGGGGAAATTGCTACCCTTAATTTGCCTGGTTCAGTAACAAATACACGGGCTGAACGCAATATGAACCCTGACAATGAAAATACCTCGGCTGCACAACGGCCAGCCGGAATTGCCCCGATTTGGTAGCGGTTCTGTACCCGGGTCGAATCAATGGTAATCTCACGACTCATTTAACCGTGAAGTCTTCACTGGAACATTGCCGGTCAGATTGACACAGAACGCCATTGCGTTGTGATGTTCAACGTGGCGATCACCGGCATCAGCAAACCCACAGCCCAGCGGGCCACACAGAGCAATGACTGGAAACATGACACCGATACAAGCGGTACCCACTAACGTCATCACCGGCTTTCTGGGGGTAGGAAAAACGACAGCCATTCTCCACCTGCTAAAAAACAAACCGGCAGACCAGCGATGGGCCGTGCTGGTCAATGAGTTTGGTGAGATCGGGGTCGATGGGGGCTTGCTAGAGGGGCACCACGGCGAAGATCAAGGAGTGTATGTTCGTGAAGTGCCCGGTGGTTGCATGTGTTGCGCGGCAGGCTTGCCGATGCAGGTGGCACTCAATCAGTTGTTATCCAGCGCAAGACCCGATCGCCTGTTGATTGAACCCACCGGACTGGGCCACCCGAAAGAGGTACTGCAAGTGCTTTCGAGTGGAGGCTTTCGATCAGCGCTATCCGTAGAACAGATCATTACATTGGTGAACGCCCGTCATTTGCCTGATACACGCTATACCGAAAATCAAATTTTCAACCAGCAAATTGAAGTCGCAGACCTTATTGTAGGTAACAAAAGTGATCTGTATCAGCCCAACGATACAGAAAATCTGCACTCCTACGTGCAGGAAAAAAGCCCCGCCGGGGCCAAAGTAGTTCTGGCAGTCAACGGTGAATTTGAACACACACTACTGACGGGTCCGACCCGTAGCATCGAGTCTGCGGGTGAGCCTGCAGCGCCACATCATCATGCTGATGATCCGGTAGTATCCACGCTACCGGCCTGTGGTTACATCAAAAAGATTAATGACGGTGACGGATACCACAGCGTTGGCTGGCGGTTCCGCGAAGACAAAATCTTTTGTCGTGACGATCTGTTCAGCTTTTTAAGTGCCATTGATGCACAAAGAGTAAAGGCCGTAATGAACACCGATAACGGCGTGTTTGGCTATAACGGGGCAGACGGCTCCCTGACCGAACTGGCATTGTTTGGACGCGGGCAAAGCTGCATAGAGATTATTAACACATCATTGAACGATAATTGGGAAGCTCAGCTTTTACAGTGCCTGAGCAAGGCGGATTAACAGCTAGCAGGCGACTGACGCTTAAGCTTTTCCCGTAAATATAGATGGGGCTTAATCAGTAAGAGTTTACGGATGGGGCGGGCAGGTAACCCCATCACTACGCGATGCGCCCATTATCCGCGTTGGGATACCCTCTCGCGATCAGCATCTACAGAGTTCCCCCGCATTCGGCACTATGGCTCGGCATATGGCTCGTATTGTTGCAGGGTCATGGTGTAGGCGGACTCAGCGATATCGTTTTCCAGCAAGCCGGTATTGAGCTCACCCGAGAGCCAGTACGGGGTGTAGATGTCATCTATATCGACACCCTGTTCACTGTGCACCAGAATTATCTGATTTGGCGGAGGCGGTGGCAGGTGCAGGCAGGCACCGAAGAATGGCACGGCAAAGAAGGCGGTCGCTTGCTGGTCGTCGTTGTAGTCAACAGGCACAAGATAGCCTGCAATGCGGATGTCCGTGCCGTCCAGCTCCGGCCTGACGCTTGATGATATCAATGCCTGCTGGTAACGGTCTTTAGGCTCTGTGATCCCGGATTTCAACATGCCTGCCGGCTGATCCCCGACAGTACCTTCGGCCACCTCTGAAACGTACTCTGGCGGATTCAGTAAAGCCTCCAGGTCATCTGAGGGCATCAGGTCAGTCCAGTCAAGAGTTTTGTAGTCTGCGAGGGTTGTGGCAGAACGGCCGAGAAGGTTTTGAATTGTGTGGTTGTCACAGGCTGTCAAGAGCAACACCGTAGTCACACACGCTGATAACATTCTCCAGTTAAGCACCGGTTTTTCCTTTTCTATAGATTTGGGGTTAGAGGGACATGACCACGGAACCGTGTCTGTCGACGGCGTTCCGCCCGCAAACAGAGTCTTTTTAAAACTGAACCTGGTAACGGGTGAGCCACCTTGATAATGATATGTTATATCATTAATGCAAGATTATGGTGTCGGACATTTTTAAACTGTCATCAACAGCGGGCTGTCTGCTCGAGCGCATCAGCACGGTTCAACCCGTCTTTTCCAGCCAGGTTTTTCGCCCCGATTTAACACCTCTGAGGCTGTCCGCGTCCGGCAGGTTTTTTATTGCCGGACCCGCCGGTTATCGCCAGCACCGCCGTTGCCGCAATAGCGAAGCACCGGTGAAAATCTACGCGATTGAGTCCGGGTTGGTCGCTTGCTGTAGGCAGATGTACATTTCGATGGCAGTCACCGCTTGTTAATAATGACTTAGCTGCGGCATGCAGTGACGCTGGTGTTCCACTGCACATGGCACCCGACGGCAATTTCGTGTGTAATATCAACAACAACAAAATCCTCTGAAGGTCGATAAAGGCTCATATTTGTGGCTAGCGTAAAAAAGATCCTTGAACATGCAGCAAACCAGTGCCAGTACCGGGGCACGCGCCTGACCGACAAAAGAAAGGCTGTGCTGACCGGACTGTTACGCTCTCAACAGGCATTGTCGGCTTATGAACTTATCGATGTTTGCCGGGAAAAACTGGGGGAGAAACTGCCCCCCATGTCGATGTACAGAATTCTGGAATTTCTGGAAGAAGAAGGACTGGTGCATAAACTAAAGCTGGCCAATCGATACGTCGCCTGCACCCATATCACCTGTGATCACCAGCACGAGATCCCGCAGTTCCTGATCTGCATTGACTGTTATCGGGTAGAGGAAACCGCAATCAGTAAATCGATGCTCGACTCACTCAAAGGCAATGTGAAAAAGGTAGGGTTCGAACTTGTCAGCCCGCAACTTGAGATTAACTGTGTTTGCGGAGATTGCCTCCAGGCATCTGCTCAATAGATTCTCAACCGTGGCAGAAAATTGCTCACAGGAACCCACCACCTTACGGTGTTTTGTCACTGGTTCAGGTTTTTTTGAGCGGTTTGCGCGGGTGTTGATGCCTTCAAATTCAAGCCATTTACCGTTGAGCAAACATACGCCCACGCTAGACTAATGCTGTCTGTGACCACCGCACAAACCCACACCGGACCCAACTTTGACCTGTGGGGCAGTCCGAATAGCCACCGGCTGTGGTATGCCTGTCAATAACGCATTGCCACATCACTGACAACGGCATATCGCTCCACAGACGACACCACATTTTCGCGGTGATTTCGCCACCGTTTTTACTTACGATTACGGACAGCTTTACGTCATTATCCATTGAACCGAAACACTCGAGTCATATTCCGTAAACGGTTTTTTCATCGCCGCTGTCCAGGGAAACTCAGTAAACACACCAGGTGCCCGGAAACATTCTTTGTGATGTGCAGGAATCGGAGCCGCAATTAGCGAAAGCGTGTACGTGGTCGGAATAGTCCCTGTTGATATACAAACCCATGACCGGTAGTACGTGTCTATAGGGCCTTGAGTTGTGTCTGTGACGGTCTGAATGACTGACGCTCGCAGCAGTGGACCCCATGGCGACGATGAAATCCAATAGTTAGCAGCAGCTGATCTCTTCCGGTTACATTTCCGGCGGTAATTCGGCCCACAATACACCCCTGGGGCTGGTGGGGCATGGTGTAGGGCTGCTTTGTTATTTGCCAACATGGTTTTGCATGAACACAGAAAAACGTTACGACCCAAGTTAATTCAAGAAGCGCAATTTAATCTATAACCGGCAAATAAAGCACACTCCGGAAAAAACAGTTTCCGCCTGATTTATACAGTGGGCACCGCCATGCCAATGTGATGAAACCGGGTTTCGGTTGACTCATAAACTTGCTGGCAATGATGTTTTTACAACCACACTTTTTCTGAGGCTCATGGTTACTCAGTCCGGTACTCGAGACAAACCAGTAGCTCTGCAAACTATTACCCCCGTGAATTTATCTTACGGCGTACGTGATTAATGTCAATGCGCCCGTATGCAGCGGTAAGCATCGCCCCCGACCCGGCTGAGACAAATTTTGCACCACGTGACTGCATCATTAGCAGCATACACATGCTTACTCTGTCCGTAATATTCGGTCTGCTCGTCTTTGACGGCCCATGCTCTCAATATTTTTGGAATAAACGAATGAAAATCCAGTACCCGAAGAGACTAATACTAAATACCGCTAAAGCACTGGCACTGACAATCGCAGTATCGAATTCTGTTAGCGCGGCAGAGACAGAAATGCTGGATGTGGAAAAAGATGAGCTGAAGTTCGGCTTCATCAAACTCACTGACATGGCCCCCTTAGCCGTGGCCTACGAAAAGGGATACTTCGAAGATGAGGGACTCTTTGTCACTCTGGAGCCTCAGGCGAATTGGAAGGTACTCCTGGATCGGGTAATCACGGGCGAACTAGATGGGGCGCACATGCTCGCGGGCCAACCACTGGCAGCCACCATCGGCTTTGGCACCAAGGCTCATATTGTAACGCCGCTGTCGATGG